>NZ_JBWJFQ010000003.1:0-482282 GCF_057784235.1 Mesorhizobium sp. CNPSo 4670
GAGGGGGGTGGGCGGGAATGAGACGTTGGCTAAGGCTCCGCGTCGAACACCGGCGTGAAAGCGCGGATGGTGCAGGGTGTCGGGTTGACGTGGCGGATCCTCATCCTTCCCTGCCCTTCCCAGCTGTCGTCGATCGGCACCTCGACATTGCCGGTGAACAGCGTTGCCCCGCCATCCGGCGCGACGATCGAGGGCATGCGCACCGGCTCCCAGCGGCCGCGCATGAGGGACTGCACTTCGAGCCCCGTGGTGTCGGTCTCGAGCAGCGACAGGATCACTTTCGCCACCTTCTTGCGGCGGCCGATGATCGAGCCGTCGCGGCCCCCGACATCGAGCTCCAGCGTGTCGGCGCCCGCCGCATAGGCGAGGCCGAGCTGCCATTTGGCGGATGCGGCCGACCCCGGCGGCAAGGTCACGGTGCCACCGCTGCTGACGGTCAGGCCGCGATAGACCTTTGCGCCGGCCAGCACGTCGACGGACTGGCCCGCCAGGTGCAGCGCGCCGCCCACCGTGGTCACTGCCGCCCCGGAGTAGGTGAGGCCGCAATCGACCTCGAAGGCGTCTGCTGTCGCGCCATATTCGAAGGGCGCGGTCTTGATCTCGATGAAGCGCCTGGTGGCGCCGCCAATGGTGCGCTTGACGACCAGCCAGAGATCGTCGTTGCCGTTCTGGCCGGGCGTCACCACAGCACTTTCGACAACCGCCCGGCCCAATCCGCCGAAATCGCCGCCCAGGCGATGCCTGTGCATGCCCCTGACATCCTGCGATGGCTGATGGGTGTAACCGCCAAGCTCGCCATTGCCGAGCGGGAACCACAGCAGGGGATCGGGGTCGGTCTGGAAGGCCAGTTCGACCACGCCAAGCTTCGGGATATGCTCGGAGATCTGGCCGACATCATCGGAGGTGAAACGGCTCTGCGCGGTCTGCGTCAGCTCGGCGATCGATTTGCGCGAGCGAGTGACATAAAGGAACGACTGGCCGGCATCGACCGGGCGGATGCGGGCGCAGCCGAAGGTGCGCGAACGCCGGTTCTTGAACGAGGTCGGCGTCAGCGCCTCGTCGATGCCCGAGCCCGACAGGGCACGCACGCCGCCCGACGTACCGATCAGCAGCGCGCCGTCGGACTCGGCGATCCAGACGATGTCGTTGGCCTGGCCGCCGCCGGCCTGCACGAACTCCAGCGCGTCGTCGTCCTTCTCGCCGAGCGCGAAATTGTCGAAATCGCCGGTGGCCGAGGCATAGACCGAGAATTTCCGGCTGAAGGCCAGGCGCTCCTCGTAGAGCGAGCCCGACTGGACGTATTTGCCGGGAACGAAGGTGCCGAGCCGCCAGCGGGTGATCGGGCCGAGGTCCGGCAGAGCAAACCCATAGAGCTGGATAGTGACCACTGTGGGGCTGGTGCGGGCGATGATCTTGGCCCAGCGCCAGCGCCCGTCCGAGCCGAACAGGCGGACAGCGCGGCCGACATCGCTGGTCTGGAACCCGGCGCCGCCATTGATGCCGACGGCCGAGGAAGCCGTCAGGTTGAACGGCGTCTGGCTGGCGGCGGCGCGATTGAAGGTCAGTTCGGCGAAGTCGACATCGGTGGCGCCGTCGATCGCCTTCCAGGTGAAGCGATGGTATTCAAATCCGGTCTTGTTGACGAACTCGTAGAAGCGGGTTTCACCGGCGTTCCAGGCAATCTCGCTGGTCCGGGTGTCGAGCGCCACCCATGTCGTGCCGTTGTTCGACCCTTCGAGCACCCAGTTCGTCGGCGTCCTGTCCTGGGTGCCGCCCGAGCGCGCGGTCAGCGTGTAGTTTTCGACGATGACCTGCGCGCCGCCGGCCGTGCGGTAGGTGACGGAACCGGTATCGCCGACAGTGCCGACGTGGCTGACGCTGTCCTTGTCGAACACTTTCCACGCGTCCACGGACCCGCCGAAGCCGGACACCGTGCCGCTTGGCGCGGTGTTGGATGTCATCGGCGGCGTCAGCGAACCGTAGTCGGACGGGACCAGCGTCGTCGCCGTGGCATTGATCGGGTCATAGGGACCGTCGAGAAACTGGTAGTCGCTCAGGGCCCATGCGGTGTGCGCGGTGCGCGTCAGCACCTTGGTCGGGTAGGTCTCATGGGTGATCCACATCTGGTCCGCGGATTGCACGAACTGGAGGTTGAACAGGTCGGCCTCGAGATACGGCGTCACCACCTCGACCGTGCCGACGCGGGCGCCGTAGGCATAGACGCGGATGTAGAGGTCGCCGAATTCGAGCGCGTAGGCCTGGTTGGCCGAGAAGATGAAGGGGATCAGCCGCGTCTTCTTCGTCGAAATCTTCACCTCGCCGGCAAAGTAGGTGCCGCCGCGCTTGCGGATGCCGCCATGCGGCAGCGTGACGAAGTTCTCGCATTTGGCCAATGCCGCCCGATAGAAATCGAGCGAGGCGCGTGCGTGAAGGCGCGGCGAAATCTCGCCACGGGTGAAGACGTCCTGGACCGGATAGAGCGCCGTCATCAGCGCGAGATCCTGCTGTCGCCGGGCGCAACCCTGTTGTCGCCGCGTTGGTTTGCCCACGACGCTGTGTATGACCGGCCGCCGCGCTGGATGGCGCTGGCGTTGAGTGCGGCGTCAAGCGCCCGGTCGTAGGCCAAGCGGGCAATGTCGATCATGCCCGACTTGTGGGTCAGCGGATGCGCGACCTTGATGGCGAGTGCGGCCACCAGCACTTCGGTGAACAGCGCGTCCCAGTCGTTCGGATCGGTGAGGTTGGCGACATAGCGGATCAGCAGCGGCCCCGGCTGGTCGCTGTAGATCAGGTCGGCCTCCTGCCGCCACGACACCGGCGTGCCATCCGGTTCGCCATTGCGGGTCGGCGGCAGCGGCCGCAGGCAGTCGGCCGGCAACTCGTAGGCGAAGTTCAAGCTGAACGCGTCGCCGCCGATGTCCGAGCCCGCGATCGCGGCGCGCAGGATCGCGAACACCCAGGCATATTTGGTCAGCTCCGCCTCCCGCGTCAGGTCGAAATGCAGGTTGATGAGGCGTGCCGCCTTGACGTCCTGGTCGAGACTGTCGATCGGCGCCTCGTCGAGCACGGCAAGCGCCATGTTGGCGATGTCGAGCGGGTTGATGGCCATGGGTCAGGCCTCCGTGAGCGGGTTGATGGGGATATCTTCGAGCACGAAAAAAGCCGCTGTGAAGCGGCTTGGGGATTGGATGAGAGATCGCGCTCTACGGCGCCCCCCTCTGGCCTGCCGGCCATCTCCCCCACGGATGGGAGATCGGATGTCACGCCGGCCTTCGCCAATCTCAAACGTTGAAGAAGAGGCCCGGAAACTGCCAATCTCCCCACTTGAGGGGGAGATGGCCGGCAGGCCAGAGGGGGGCGCGACGGGAACGCAGCTTTGGAAAGGAGCGGGCGCAACGCCCCCGCCCCTCGCCCGATCAGGCCTCTGTGGTCTTCAGCGCGATAAACGTCATCGCCTTGACGCTCGACGCGGTGCGGTCCCAGTTGGCCGCCAGCGCGAGTTCCGCATCGGTGGCGAATTCGCCGGCCGAGGAGGCGTCGAGGAAGCGGGTGCCGGGAACATGCGGCACGAAATGCCTTCGGCCGACCATTTCGGTGACGCCGCCGCCATGGCCCTGGCGCGGCTTGCGGTCGAACTCCAGCGGCCCGCCTTCGGTGTTCACCGGCAGCTCGTTCCACAGGATCGCCTTGTCCTTGAACATGAACGCGGTGTAGACGCCCGCCGTCACCGGAATGTCATCGTCGACGACGGCGCGCAGCCCCATGTAATAGGGGATCAGCGGCCCGCCCTGCTGCGACGACGGCACATAGTCGATGAGGTCGGCGAGCTTCAGCGCCTTCATCTGCTTGGAGTGCATCCAGATCGTCTTGAACTTGTCGGCGCGGTCGCCCATCAGATAGGCGGCCTCGATGATGTCGGTGTCGACAATGGAGGCGCCGGTGGTGCGCACCAGATCGCTGCCGTCATTGGCGATGTTGTCGGCGACGACGCCTTTCAGGATGCCGAGCAAGGTCAGCTTGTTGGCGCGCTGCCAGTACTCGGTCTGCCGCTTGACGATCAGCTTCTGCGGATCGTCACCGGCCAGGATCGAGGTCAGGTCCGGAACGCCCCACGCCTGGGCACGGATATTGCGGGCGGCGACCTCGCGACGCGAGCCGATCTTCTTCATCTCGATCGAATCGGCCGGATCGTCGTTGACCGGCTCGGACGGGTCGTTGCCGAGATCTTTCCAGCCGGGCATGTCGACCGAGCGGCCACCCATCGACAGTTTCGAGGCGATGGCCGGGTCGGAAAACAGGATTCCGGCCTGGTAGATTTCGAGCGACTGGACATGTTCCTCGAACGCATATTGCGCATAGACGGACGGCACAATCGCGTCCGCGATACGGGTGTAGGCATCTGCCATTTTTCTCTTCCTTTTTCGTTGGTTAGCGGTGATCTCTCAAAGTCAGCGAGGATTATTCGGCATCCACCGATCCGGGTCCTCACCGGCTTCGCGGGCCAGCCTCCGGGCACGGGCGGGGTCGCTTTTGACGAGGGCTGAAATCGCCGAGATGTTGCGTTCGCCGGCGGCGTTGCGCTTGAACGGATTGCCTCCGCTGAAAGCAGCACCGCCGTCGATCGTGTCTTCCGTGAACATCGCCTCGCCGATGGCGTGGAACGCCTTGGCGATCTGCGGATCGGTCAAGGCCCCGTCAGGCAGAAGGATGCCCTTCGCCTTGTAGGCGTCGACCAGGCCGAGCTTCTTCATCGCACGGTTGGCGACCTCGATCTTCCGGCGAAAGCCGTCGCTGTCGGTCGGCCCCCAATCCCTGACAAGGTCGTCATGAGTGGCCTCGACCGAGCGGGCGAGCGCGATCTCCTGTGCTTTTGCCTGCTCGGCCATGTAGCCGACGAACTTGTCGTGATAGGCCTGCGCGGTGTTCGGCGAGGCCTCGGCTTCGACCGCCCAGGCCTTGGAGGCCTGGGCGAGTTCGTCCGAATAGGCGAAGTTTTCCGGCAACCCTTCCGGGCGCCGGTACTCGACCTTTTCGGACGAGGTGACCGGACGCATCGCCTCGGGCAGCCGGGCATGGAACTTCTCCCAGTCTTCCCGTGGTGCGTCCGGGGCGGGAACGCGCAGGCTCTCACCCTGCTGCCGTTCCAGCTCCGCATAGGATGTGAAAACCCGATCGAGGCTTTCAAGCTTGGTCCAGCCCTTGGTTTCAGCGAGCTTGCGGTTGCCTTCGGAAAGACCGTCAAACCAACTTTGGGCGACAGGCGCGGCGGACCCGTTGTCCGCACCAGCCGGTGACTGTGCCGGGTTGCCCGCCGGCTGCGCACGCGCCGCCACGGACCCGGCGTCTGCCAGATCTGTCATCTGAGATTTCCTTCTTTTCTCCTTCTCCCCCTGTGGGAGAAGATGGATCGGCGCGCAGCGCCGGGACGGTTGAGGGTGCTGGACGGAGTGGTGGACGTCGGCTGCCTGACGCCGCGCATCTGGTTTGGACGAAGGCGTTGCCAAGCTGGAACACCCCTCATCCGACCGAGCTTCGCTCGGCCACCTTCTCCCACAGGGGGAGAAGGGAAGACCTAGACGTTGTCGCCCCAGTTCTCCCACAGCACCGTAATCGTGCCGGTCACCGCGATCGTCCCGTCGGCGTCGATATCGGTGCCCGTGGCGAAGGCCAGGTTGAGATAGAGATCGACTGGCGTGACGGTGCCATCCAGCGTCGCTGCGGCGGCAATGTCGGCGGTCGAGGCGGTGGAGGGTGCCGCACCGGCGCCGTCGAGCGTGCGGGCGGTGGAGGCGAGCACATTGACCATGGTCGAGGCCAGCGTCGCGCTCGATGCCGGCGCCGAGCCGAGCGACCAGGTGAGGGCCGCATTGTCGTTGATGGTCGCCGCGCGGGCCGTCAGCACGGCGAACTGCAATCTTGCCGTGCCGCCCTTGATGCGCACCTTGCCGTCGGTGAAATCAAAAATCTTCTGGCTGGCATAGGCTAGCGCGTCGGTGACCGGCACCGGCATGGCACTGAACGAAAAGACGGTGCGGAAGGCGCCGCCCTGCCCTGTGGTGACGGCCTTCAGGCCGGCTTTCGGCGGGGCAAGGCCGGCCTCGCGGGCGGCGGCGCGAACAAGTGTGCGGGGAAGACCTCGGGTCATTGGTATGTCTCCATTGTTTGAGTGAGGAGTGGTGCGCGCAGCGCATGGAAGCCAATTGCTTGGCTTTCCAAACGACGAACGGTGAAAGTCCGGTCTGCCTTCGGGCGGATTGAAAGGTCCCGTGGACCTTTCAAAGGACTTGAACGCCCGAAGGGCTGGGAGCGATAGCGAAGGGCTCGGCGCAGCCAGGCCGAACCGGCAAAGGCTGAATCATTCTGACAAGGATCGGCGCTACCGCCTTGTTCGCATGAGGTGTTTTTCGGGCCCCGGTCCATCAACGCCCGAGAAACCCTGTCTTATATCGTGAGGCCTGGTGCCCCCGTTCCGCCGCAATGCGGCGGCACGTGGCGAGCCATAGGGATTTCAGGCATTCAAGGGAGACTTCTTATGAACTTTCACAAAGCCATTGCCGCCGTGCTGATGACCGCAGCACTTGCCGGCTGCGCACAGACCGAAGGCCAGCAGAGAGCCGGAACCGGCGCGCTGATCGGCGGCGCCGGCGGCGCCCTCGTCGGCCAGGCCATTGGCGGCAACACCAAGAGCACGGTCATCGGCGCGGCCAGCGGCGCCCTGCTCGGCGCGGTCGTCGGCTCAGCCACCACCCCGCAGCCGCAGCGCCGCGGCGAACAGATGTGCCGCTACCAGGACCGCGACGGCCGCATCTACACCGCGCCCTGCGACGACCGGTATTATAACGGCGACTATTGAGGCACCGGCGCGCTGGTCTTCCCTTCTCCCCTTGAGGGAGAAGGTGGCCGCGCAGCGGTCGAATGAGGGGTGTACCAGAAAACACCAACGTTTCACTCCGTCCAGCACCCCTCATCCGTCTCGGCGCTGCGCGCCGATCCACTTTCTCCCACAAGGAGAGAAGGGAATTACCTCTCCTCCGCCCGCGCCGCTTTCTCCAGCGCCAGCAGCTGCGCCTCGTCCAGCGTCAGAAATCCCATGATGTGCTGCACCACCTCGGCCCGTGCATTGCTGAGCGCGCTGTGCAGTTCGAAGCCGTTGGGCGTGCGGGTCCGCGCCATCCACTCGCCATAGGAAGGGCGCCTGTAGTAGCCGACCGTCGCCGCGAGGTCGGCCAGCACCATCTCGCCGTCCGCGCCGGAAAACACCCTGAGATACGCCCTGGTCAGCGCCTCGCGTGCCTTGGTTGGGCCGCCGACCTGCGCGGAATGGGCGAAGCGTTTGTGTCTCATGCGCCGCCACCCGCCGCGTCCGGACCAGTCGCCGCTCCCGATGTTCCCTGCACACCTTTGCCAGCCGGCCCGGCCTGACCCTGCAGCATGCCTTGCAACCCGTCGAGCAAACCGCTGTCGCGTGCCTGGACGGCCGCCGGCACGGCATCCTTGGCCGCCTTGCCGGCGGCGGCGATCGCCGCCATGCCGGCCTGGGCCTGGCTTGCCTTGGCGCGGGCGTCGCGCAGGCTGTCGACCTCTTGCCTGCGGCGGAAAATACGCTGCGGGCTGCGGCCGGCGCCCTGCACGATCTTGATCGCCTCGTCGCTGTCGATGTTGTCCATCACGCCGGGATCGAACTGTGCCATCTGCATGGCCGTCGTCACCACCTGGATGGTGTCGCGCGCCTCGGCCGAGCGGCGCAGCACGTCGAGCGGGCCGGTGAAGGTCGGCCGCACCGCCTTGCCGGCGAGGCTCGCCGGCGGCAGGAAGCGGCTGTCCTCGTCATAGAGCCCCTTGTCCTCCAAAATGCCGAGCTCGCGGTCGAGATTGGTGGCAAAGCCGGCCTGGATGATCGAGCCGGAGGGGCCGAGCAGCGCGCCTTTTTCTTCCTGGCGGATCAGCGCTTCGGTGGCGGTCATCTGCGGGTTCTGCACCAGCGTCTGGAACAGATTGACGAACATCATGTCGCGGATCTCGTCGGCGCGGCTCTGCGCGTAGTTGAAGGCATAGGTCGGGTTCTGCCCGGTCGAGATCGGCGCGATCAGCGGCCTGCCATTGTCGTCGATCAGGCCGGGATAATTCTCGCCGGGATTGAGCACCGGCACATAGTCGAGCCTGGCTTTCGAGGCGGTGGCCGGATCGGTGATCTGCTGCAGCGCGCGCAAGCCCGACCGGCGCACGGCGTTTTCCTCGCGCACGGTCGTCAGCGCCTCGATGGTCGGCGAGACGCCGTACGGGTCGCCCTCATAGCGGCGCCAGTTGAAGGTCGACACCGGAAAGGTGCGGAAGCCGCTTTCCCTGACGATCTCCTCCTCGTCCTCGATGACATGGTAGGAGGCAAAGGCGGTGTCGAGATACTGGGTGTGGCCGCCCAGCCGATACATCTTGCGCTCGTCGCGCGGCTGGATGCACTGGACCAGCGAAATCTTCGTCTCGCATTTGGCAGGATCGTCGACCAGCACCTTGATGCGCGCCGGCAGCTTTTCATAGCCGAGCAGTTGTGCGGCCTGCCGCGCCGTGCGCTCGTAGCGGCGGTGAAAGATGTCGACCTGGCCCCAGCGGTTGCGGCTGAGATACCCCTCGACCACCGGAATCGAGGCATAGCGGATCAGCGTCGAGCCGAACCCTTCCTCGGCATAGAGATAGGCCGGGCCATAGCGCACGACATTGCGCAGGCAGGCCTGTGTCGCCGGCACGAAGTTCGAATTGGCGGAGTAGCGCAGCGAAAACAGGAAATCGCGCAGGGATTCCGCCCACTCCTTTTCCTCGTCGGTCTCCTCGTCGTTCATTTCGGCGGTCGACAGGCCGTGCCATTTTTCCGACTGCGGAATGATCAGGCTTTCCAGCCCGGCAGCGAGCCGGTTGGCGGCCGAGTTGATGGTGTTGGCGTAGACCCGCGCGCCCCGCCGCTCCTGCCGCTCGGCCTGCGAGTCCGCCCCACCCCTACGGCCGCCGCCCCATATGTCGGGCGCGTCGGGATCGCAGAACTCCGCCACCTGCTCCCACACCGCCTCATACTGGCTGCGCTCGCTCTCGAGCTCGGACTGGCGGGACAGGATATCGCGGGCACGGGAATCGGTCATGGGATGTCTCACTTGTTTGGCGCTGCGGGGCTGCCGATTGATTGGAAATGCAGAGGGGGTGTGAAGGATCGCCAGCCTCTCAATCGCCCCTGTCATCTTTTGCCCACCTGGCGGTGCTACGAGCTTGTCGCGGCGGGTTTTGGAGGAGGTCGATGTGACGACGACAAGCCTTGCCGGCACCCTGAAGAACCGCGGCAAACAGGTGGCGAAACGGCTGCTTGGTTATGATTCCCGCAACTGGCTGCGCATCCGCCAGATCGAAGCGTTCACCGTCTTCCTCGAAGCCGGAAACCGCAAAGCCGCCGACGTGATCGAGATCTCGCCCGGCTGGAACCGCACCTGGCGGGCGATGTGCCCCAACTACCGCTGCGTCGATTTCCCCGCCTTCGACATCTGCAAGGATCGCACCGACGAGCAATATTCGATCGTCATCGCCGACCAGGTGCTGGAACATGTGCAGCGGCCGCAGGCGGCGGTGCAGAACATCCACGCCATGACGCGGTCCGGCGGCTGGGCGATGGTGGCGACACCCTTCCTGTTCCGGGTCCATGCCAGGCCGCACGACTACAACCGTTGGACCCCCGCCGGCCTGAAGCAATTGATGGTCGAGGGCGGCTTTTCCGAAGCCAACGTCAAGGTCCACGGCTGGGGCAACAAGGCCTGCGCCAGGGCCCACATCGGCGGCCCCGTCCGCGCCTACGGCCTGTGGCGCGATCTCAGCAACGACGAGGAATACCCGCTGATGGTGTGGGCCTTCGCGAAGAAGGGGTGAGAGGTGCGCGCCTTCCCTTCTCCCCTTGTGGGAGAAGGTGGATCGGCGCGACAGCGCCGAGACGGATGAGGGGTGCTGGAAGAAATGAGGTGTGAAAAATAAAATGATTTGAACCGCTTACTTCTTCAAGGAAGCGATCCTTCCAACACCCCTCATCCGACCGAGCTTCGCTCGGCCACCTTCTCCCACAAGGGGAGAAGGGAAGGACCCTTACCGCCGCTTCACCAGCCGTGCATGCCTTCGCCAATACCACCACGCCAGCACGCGCTTGCGAAAACTGCGCTTCATCGCGGTCATGGTCTAAAGCCCCAGCAACACGCGGCGCTGGCCGGTGAGGCTTGCCGGCGCGAGGTCGGTCTTGATGGTGCTCAGCGTTCCCTGGCGCTGCTCGAGCTCAGCCCGAAGCGCCGCCTCGCGCGCCTGCACGTCCTTGTCCTCGGCCGTCGGTGTCGGCAGCGGCTTCAGTTCCGGTGGTTTTTGAAACAGGCACATGGTTCCAGCCTTCCCTTGTCCAGTCATAGAGGAAAAAATCTTCGCCGTTCCTGCCGTAACCCGGCAGCAGGCAGCGTTGCGTGGCGCCGAGCCGGCCAAGCCAGCGCAGCGCCAGTTCATTGGCAGCCAGCGCCCGCGCCTCGACCCGCCAGGCGCCCCGCGCAGCCACCTGAGGCCCGAGCACGCTGTGAAAGAACACGGTGATCCCAGGCACGCAGCGCCTCATGCGGCGCGTGCCCCAGCTCCAGGCGATCCACAGCCCGCCGCGCTGTTCGGCAGCACCAAAGCCGGCCTCCGGATTGCCGTCGAGCTCGGCGACATAGGCAAACCCCTGCAGCGCCGTTAGCGCCAATAACGCCGGCGACCACTGGTCGAGCTGGCAGTCGATCTCGGCGCGGTCTTCGGGCCGCAGGTTGGCGGCGATGTAGGAGAGATCGCGCAGCGTGGCGGGGATGATGCGGAGGGTCATGAACTGGCCAGAACGATGGGGTGCGCATCCCGCTTTCGGGCGGAGTCTCGAAGGCCCGCGCACTTGACCGGCCCCGTCGCCAGTGACCTACTTCGGACATCGAACACGCAGGCTACCGACGACTGGAGGAGACGGGCGAATGGACATTCGAGCGACACTGACGGAGTTATGCGAGGCCTTCAACGCGCACGATCTCGATCGCATCATGGCGTTCTTTGCTGACGATTGCGTCCTGGAGATGCCGAGGGGGAGCAAGCCCTGGGGAACGCGTTGCGAGGGCAAACGCAACGTACGAGACGCGCTGGCGACACGCTTCGAAGGCTTGCCCGATGTCCACTACGGCAACGGCCAACATTTTGCCGATGCGGCCGCCGATACCGGCATCTCGAAAT
The DNA here is from genome assembly GCF_057784235.1 of Mesorhizobium sp. CNPSo 4670. Lineage (NCBI taxonomy): Bacteria > Pseudomonadati > Pseudomonadota > Alphaproteobacteria > Hyphomicrobiales > Phyllobacteriaceae > Mesorhizobium > Mesorhizobium sp. CNPSo 4670. The sequence continues at coordinate 11,254 of NZ_JBWJFQ010000003.1, forward strand.
GGACCCTCACCGGCACCACCCGCGAGGGTATGAGAAAGGAAGTCCAGGGTTGCGACTTCTACACGTTTCGCGACGGCAAGGTGACCCGCAAGGATTCTTACTGGAAGATCGTGGAGTAACCCACGGGATCAATTCGAGACATCGCAGCTTTTCGAAGCGGCGGGAATGATACGGACGGCATAGCGGCCGAAGCCTCACCACTTCGTCATCCCAGGGCGAAGCAGGAGCGAAGCGACGTCGCGGAGACCCTGGGATCCATGCCGTGACCTCGGCCAACGCATGCAGCGGCGCAGAATTTCTGTGCCGTCGCGACGCTTGGAAGTCGCGGCATGGATCCTCGGGTCAAGCCCGAGGATGACGAAGCACGTGGCACTTCGCCCTCACCGAAAAGCCCCCAGCGGATCACTCTGCCCCGCCGGTCGTCTCGCCGCCCTGAATTCCGCCGGATCGACCACAGCCTCCCGCAGCATCATCACGCCATAACGGGTCGCCGCCATCAGATCGTCGCGCAGTTTTACAACCTGGCCGTCCCTGCGATGATAAAGCCGAAATTCCTCGAACCACGGCGCAAGCGTCGAAAACACCTTGAAGCGGCCGGATTGCATGCGGTCGAGCATCTCCATCAGCCCGGCCTCGACCGAGACGGAACCGTCGGGGAATTGCGCGTGGCGGGTCAGCATGTTCAGCCCGTGTGCTGAATACTGCCGGGCAAGCGCCACGCCCGCCCCTTCCAGCGTCTCGCGGCGGCCGTCGCGCGGCCATGCCCAGGGCAGCCATTCGCCCCATGGTTTCAGGGTCAGCGTCTGCATCGCCGGCGTCTGCTGCGAAGCGCGGCACGCCTTGGCGACATAGACGACGTCGGCCTCCGTATCCCAGGCAAGCTCGACCGCGGCCGACGGATGGTCCCAGCCGAAATCGAGCGCCCCGATGCGCGGCCAGTAGCGCGGCAACCGGAACGGCGCGCAGGCGATCAGTTCCTCGGCCACCGGAAAGATGCGGCCGGAGCCCAGCACCGGAATGCCCCGCGCGCGGGCCTCGCGCTCATGCGCCGGATAGGCGGCAACGATCGCAGCGCGCTCCTGGGGGGTGTAGTGCTCGGCATCGTCGATGGTCATGAAGGTGACGTGGCGGGTCATGGGTTTGCCTTTGAATCACCCTGCGAGGGGCCGACTGTATCGTGTTGTTAAGGCGTCGTTTTTCGGACTAGGCGCAACGATTCTTACCTTCTCCCCTTGTGGGAGAAGGTGGATCGACGCGCAGCGCCGAGACGGTTGAGGGGTGCTGGACGGAGCACCGTCATTACCAAGCTGGACACCCCCCATCCGACCGAGTTTCGCTCGGCCACCTTCTCCCACAGGGGGAGAAGGGAAGGCCAGGCATCACCCCTTCCCCATCCCCTCCACCTCTTCCGCCGACAAGAACAACAGCACCACATCCGACATGCCGAGCAGCGGCGTGAAGGTGACGATGGTGATGCCGCCGGTGGCGTTGGTGCGGGTCAGGCCTTCGGAATAGATGTCGAGCGGCGGTTCCTCGTCGAACCAGACGCCGTGCAGCGTCTCGCCCTGCCATTTCTCGCGGCCCTTCTCGAAGCTCTTGAACGACAGCACCGATTCATCGGCCTGCACGTCGCCGCCGCCGCCCCAGCGCACCACGACGCTGTCGAGCGCGCCCGGCGCGCCGCGCCCCATGATGGTCTGTACAAGTGCGTCGGCCGGGATCATGCCGGTGCCCCAGGCCGCCTGCTGCTGCGGCGGGCCGACCAGCACGCGCTGCGGGTTGTCGCGCGTGCCCTCGCCGGTCACGCCAGCCGCCCACAGCCGGACCGCGCCGTCAAAGACCTTGCCTTGCCACCACGAGGGGTAGCGGCCGGTCAGGTGCATCGCCCATTCGGCACCGCCGGCCCTGGTCTTGCCGAGCTGGTTGCCGGCCATGAACAGCCGTTCGCGGTTCTGCGCACCCGCGGCATGGAACTCCGCTTGCCGGGTATAGGGCCGGTAGGCGGCAAGCTGGTTAGTGCGGCGTCTGCGGTCCAGTTCCGACAGCAGCGCCAGATATTCCGTCTTCGCCGCCGAGCTCCTCGAGGAACGGCTTGAGGGCGGCTTCGAGGCCGCGGATACGGCTGCGGATCTCGTCATCGCTTAAGCCGTCCAGTTGGTTGATCGAAACATGTAAATCCTTGGGCAGCACCGAAAGCACGATCTTCAGATACTGGTCGGGCTTGTCGGCACGCACCTCGGCGATGACGCCGGCGCCATGGGTGCGGAAATCGGCGCGCACCGCGGCCAGGAAATCATCGCCCAGCGTCTTTTTCGCGCGCTTCGGCCGGCGTTTTGCGGCGGGCTTGGTGGCGGGCGTCGCGGTCCGGCTTTTCCGCGATGGGCGAGCCGGCCTAGCCGGCGGCTTGTCAGCCATGCTCGCCCCCTGCGGTCTCTGCAGTGGTCGTCCTGGATTTCGCCACCTTGGATTTTGATCGGGCGGATTTTTTCGTCGTGGATTTCGCCACTTTGGATTTCGACCGCGAGATGCGCTTGTGCGGCCTGCTGGCCGCGCGCACCGGTTTTGCCGGGCAGGCCTCCGCCTCTGTTGCGCTGGGCGGTATTGCCGCTTCCGAGCCCGCCGCGCCGGAACCCGCCGCGCCGGATCGGGCGGCAAGGCGCAGCCGCTTCCTCAGCCGTGCCGTCGCTGTCGCCCGGTCGCTGCTACCCAACGATCCCAAGCCAAACCCGAAGCCGCCGGCCGCATCGACCGGACCGCCGCGCACCATGCCGATCAGCACGCCGGGCGCGACCTGCTCGATACGGCCGAGACGGGCTTGCGGCGCCGGCCCCTCGAACTCCCCGATGGCGCTGACGACCTCGCGGCCGTCATCGTCGGTGATGATGGTGGCATAGCGGACCATGGGAGTTCTCGTGGGTTGCGGATGGGACGTCAGGGCAAAGGATGGCGTCCCCTTCACGCCCCCCTTTGTCCTGCCAACACGTCTGATCGAGCGCTTAAACAAAAAACCCGCCTCGGCGGCGGGTCGTTGGCGCAAATCAGCACCATGGACAAATATGTAGCATAGCTGCCCTCACCTCGTCAACGATTTTCTGAGAAAAAATTCCTATTCCGTTTTGCGACGCCACGCCGAGCAAGGTCCCGCGCAACGCCGAAGGGCCAGCCGGAAAACAAAAAACCCGCCTGCGCGGCGGGTCTGGAGGTCGTCGGCGCAAATCAGCACCATACCCAAATCAATAGCACGAATGCCTCACCGGACAAGCCGATCGGCATGCGAGTGGGCGGCAAGGGCCGGACTTTCGTGCCGGCTTTTCATAAGCCGACATCTGTGAGACCGTTAGCTAAAGCTCATGGAATGATTCGCGTCGTACGGCCTTGTGGGAGAGGGCGATGGACAGACCAACCATGGCATCCGTCTTCAGGGTGCGGCATGCGCCGGCCACGGTCTCGGGTGTGCGAAGCACCGGTCAGGGACAGGCGGATCCGATCATCCGCGTGCGCTCGCTCGGCGAGGCGATCCGCTTCGTCGCCCACGCCTACCCCCAATACGACATCAGCGCCGTCGCCATCGCCGCGGCAGATCCCTCGATCCCCCGCCTCGGGGGTCTGGAAGTGAAAGCGCTGTGGCGCGAATATGGCGAGCGCCTGACGCAGGAATAGGCATTTCCAGGCAGCCAGCTCTGTGATCTTTTGCGACCTCGACTACGCCCTGCCCTCACCGCCGGAGCGGAAACGCCGCTGGCGCGTTTTCGATCATAGCCACGGGAGCAATCGCCATGAACGTCGCCAATCTGCAACTCGAAGGCCTGCTGATGGCCGTCGCGTCGATCAACCACCTTCTGGTTCAAAAGGGGGTGCTGACGGCGGAGGAAATAGACCTGGCCTTGCGCAAGGCCGAGGCCGGCGAAATCAGCCAGGAGCGGTCCGAAGGCATGTCCGCGTCAAGCCGCGACGCCGTCAGCTTTCCGATACGGCTGCTGGAACTCGCCAACCAGTGCCAGCCGGAGGCGGACATGCCCTCCTTTTCGAAGCTCGCCCGCATGGTCGGCCAGATCAAGGAGCCCTACAACGACCAGATGTGACCCCTCCCGGTTGGCGAGGAGATTGGCGCGTCGCATGACGTAGATCATGTTAAGCGGCCCCCGATCCCGAGCGAGGTCGAACTTCCGGGCAAGCCAAACCTTTGGCCCAATATTATCCGTCGGCGCGATTGATCTAACGTCTTGCCGATGTCACTGAGTTTTGCTTGGTTGCAGCCTGTAAAATTTGGGGGGACATATGAGATTTGAATCGCGCCTTGGCGCCTCGCTTCTTGGCGCCGTCATGCTGGCCGGCTGCACAACACTCAGCGAGGGCGAGTTCAACAACGCCCAGGCCGTCCTCGGCGGCAGCCCGGCGATCAAGGCCAAAGTCATCAGGGAGTGCATTTCGGACCAGGCTAAACTGCCGCTGGCCGAGAGAAAGACCGTCGCCGAAGTCGTCAACGTCAGCCTGGAGCGCCAGCCGGCAACGACCTGCAATCGCCTTTGGAATGCCGTCGCCAGAGGACGCATAACCTATGCTGACTACCGCAATCTCTCGTCGCCATCGGCCGACAGCAGCAAGGTGATCAAGATCCTGCAAGGCCGCTAGCCGGCCTTCGCCGGCCAGGCTGCACCAATGGATGTCGCGCGCTTTAGCAACCTGGCTCGGGCCGCGCGATGCCTTGCCTACGCTCGGCCCGGCCATCCCGAATTGCGCTCAGCGGAGTTCTTGGGCGAGTCCGATGAGAAGCCCTTCAGGCCCGCGGATGTAGCAGAGCCGATACACGTCTTGATACTCGACCACTTCGCCTACGAGCTGCGCGCCGCGATTGCGGAGCCTTTCAAGCGTCTCGTCGATGTCGTCCACGGTGAACATGACGCGGAGGTAGCCCAGAGCGTTGACCGGGGCGTTGCGGTGATCCGCGACGACTGGCGGCGCGAGGAAGCGGGATAGCTCGAGCCGGCCATGGCCGTCCGGTGTGCGCATCATGGCAATCTCGACGCGCTGATCGCCCAGTCCAGTGACCCGTCCGGCCCATTCTCCTTCGATCGTGGCCCGCCCTTCGAGCTCGAGGCCGAGCTCGCGAAAGAAATCAATCGTCTGACCGAGGTCATCGACGACGATTCCTACGTTGTCCATCCGTTTGAGCGCCATGTGTTCCATCTCCAAGGTTTCGTCCAGGCCGTAAACTCAAAAGACTGCAGGGCTAGCGACTGGCGCCTACGCCCGGCCCGGCCATCCCGGATTCAGCGAGAGCACCCTGCCCGGGCCATGCACCGCCGCGAACAGCAGTCCCGCCATGAACGAAAAGTGGTCGATGAAGAAGCCGAACTCGGCCTGGTTGCCGGCCCAGTGGCTGGGTCCGTGGAAGGAAAAGCCGAGGAACAGCACATAGGCGGCGGCGACCAGGGCCGCCGGCGTGAAGAAGGCGCCGGTTAGGAAGCACACCACCAGCGCGGCTTCCAGCAGCGCCGCGCACCAGGCCAGGAACAGCGGAAACGGAAAGCCGGCGGCGGCGATGTAGCCGGCCGTGTCGCCTATGCCCATGAACTTGAAGGTCACGGCCATCAGGAAGACGCCGGCGAAGATCAGGCGGGCGATGAGAAGTGCCGCGGTCTGCCACGGTGCCTGAATGGTTTGCGACTGGGTGGATTGCGACTGAGTGGTTCGCGACTGAATGATTTGCGACGACATTGTCTTTTCTCCAGGATTGCAATGGGCTCCGGCCCAAGGACGCGCGACCGGCGCCAAATCCGACACGTCACGCAGATTTTTCTCGGGAATCCCTGATACAGGCGCCCTGCCCCGGGGCCAAGACGCCTCTAACCCGTTGAATCGACTGGTGCAGCGAAACCGATTTCACTTTACCGGCTGATGCTATAATGGCGCCCCACTCAAACGGGGAACAGGACATGGCCATGGCATTGACCATCGCTGCGCCGCAGCACCCCGGTGACGAGCGCCGCCTATGAGCAGGAATGCAGGGAGATGCTTGTCCCGCATCTCGAGGCGCTGCTCGACAAGATCGAGGCCGCAGGCTGGGACCGCCGACAGGCCGCGTCGGCGCTCATGTATCTCGCCGCCAAGCGCCTGACGCCCGCCTGATGCCACGGTAGCCAGGCCGGGGGGCACGGCGATATTGTCGTAGCCGTGGAACTCGCGACGGCCGATCCGTGTTATGTCCTGTTGATCGTGGAATCGGGCGCCGACGGCTGCGCGTTTCCACGGCAACAGAAAGCGAGGCCTGAAATGGCTGACGACAAGTCGAAGACAAAGCAGGACCGCAAGCTGGTTTCGAGCGAGGAGCCTTACGAGGTCGCTGCCTTTGCCCGGAAATACGGCATTCCGCCAAGCGAGGCGCAAACCATCATCAAGCGCTATGGGCCGTCGCGCAAGAAGCTCGATGCCCACATGGCGGCTCGCGGCTAGGTCCGATGGGATCGGGATGGGGCTTTGTCCTGGACGAACATTCCGGGACGAGCTTCTGTCCCGCCCGGCCCGCAGCAGACTGACAAGATGGAGGGTCGCATCATGTCCGACACCATACGCAGGACCGGCAGCTGCCTGTGCGGCGGCGTGCAGTTCGAGGTCCACGGCGCGCCGCAGAGAATCGGTCTGTGCCACTGCAAGGACTGCCGCAAGGCCAGCGGCTCGGTCTATTCGGCCTATGCCATCTGGCCGCGCGAGGCCTTCGAGACGACAGGCATCGTCAGCACCTATGGCACGCGCAGCTTTTGCCCGACCTGCGGCGGTCGTGTCGCCTGGGTCGGCGACGACGAGGTTGAGGTGATGATCGGCAGCCTCGATGTCGCGCCGACCGATGATCTCGTACCCGAATACGAATTGTGGACCACCAGGCGCGAGACCTGGCTGCATGCCTTGCCCGACACCGAGCAGTTCGAGCATGACCGGCCAACGGCGAACGCCGCCGAATTGCCGGCGCCGAGGCCCTTGTCGGACGCCGTCGCAGGCGACTGAAATTTGATCTCGAAGGCAGGGAACCCTGCCCTGTTGCCGACGTTATCCGGCGCCTCGTTTTGTGCATGTCGTCCCGAATCCGCCGCGCACTTTCGGGCGGCATGCACCAGTCAAGGAGACGACCGTTGAACGACAAGTTGTTTCCCCATCCGATCAGACTGAAATTTACGCCCGGGCGCGAGCGCGTGGTGCGCAGCGCTTGGGAAAGCCTGGAATGTCTCGGCGACTGGCCGGCGGGCCAGGGCCGGCGCTATCGGGCGGCGTGGCGCAGCTGCCGCGATGCACTGGATGGCTGGACGCCGCCGGAAAAAGCGATGCGGGCGATGATCGACGCCGCACGCGAAGCAAAACTCCTCCATTAGCGGGAAAACAGGATATGGCCGAGCCGATGCTGTCGACACCGATGCGGATCAGGCCGCATGGCTCGGACACGATCCGCGACATCACCACGCTGAAGGATGCCAGCGAAATCCTGATCGACTGGCCGCAGACCGAGCGCGGCCCGTTCTATCAGGCCGCGCGCGAGCAGGTCGAGGCGGCGCTGGAAAACAAGGCGGGTGCCGCCCAGGCGCAGGAAGCTTTCGTTGCCCTGTGCAACCATGCCGGCGTGCTGGTTCGCTGATCCTTTCGGCTGCCGTGCCTACTGCGCCGGCGGCTGAGCCGGCACTTCGCCCGGCTTGATGATCGGTGTCTTGCCTTCATCAGGGGCCGGCGTGGCCATCCCCTGATCGCCGGTGGCAGGCGGTTTCAGCACCCCGCCGCAGTCGTTGAGCGTGTCCGTCAGATTGTCGCTGCCGGGCTGCTGTTTTGCGCCTTGTTCGGTCCGGACCCGGCATTTGTCGGTCTGCGACCCAGGTTCCTGCTGCTGGCCCGTTTGCGCCGCTGCCGACAGCGCCAGCATCAGGCTGAATGGCACGATGGCGAGGATTCTCATCTCGGCCTCCTTCTTCCCGGCCGCTCGCGGCGACCCTTCCCTTCACGGGGACAACGCCTGTCGATGGAAAAGGTTGGCCCCGGCGAAACCGGCTGAGTTCAAGCCGATGCAGCCCAAAGGTTAGGTGAACCGACCGGGCCGGACCCTCACAGGTCGAAGGACGACTCCGCGGCAGCCATTTCGGCGCCGAGTTGCGGAACGACGATCGATTCCACCGGCGCCGTCAGCGACCAGCTGACACGGCCCGGGTTGCGCTCCAGGACGGCCGAGCCGTTCAGCGATTGCGGCGCGACCCGCTGCAGGACGACCGTGCCAAAGCCCTTGCGCGTGGCTTCGTCCCGCCGGTCGCCTTCAGGCACCGGCATCGTCTCGTCCCAGACGAGATGGATTTCCCGCTTGCCCGAAACACCGGCGGCGATCTGCCAGGTGATCTCGAGCCTCCCGGCATCGACCGCCAGCGCGCCATATTTGGAAGAGTTGGTGCCAAGCTCGTGAAACGCCATGCCGAGATTTTGCACGGCGTTCGGCTGCAAGGTCAGCAGCGGTCCTGACAGCGATACCTGTGCCTCGTGGCCGAACGGCTTGAGCTGCTCCTGGATGAGGTCGAAGAGGCTGGCGCCCGCCCATTCGGAGTTGACCAGCAGGTCGTGCGACCGCGACAGCGCCATGATGCGGGAGCGGATGAGCTCTTCGAACTCGCGAGGATCGGTCGAGCGCTTGCTTGTCTCCCTGACCATCGAGAGGATCACCGCGAACTGGTTCTTGACGCGATGGTTCACCTCCCGCAACAACAGCCTGATCCGGCGCTCGCTCTCCTTGGTCGCGGTGATGTCGCGGGCGATCTTCGAGGCGCCGATGATCTCGCCCGTTGCGTTTCTGATCGGCGAGACGGTCAGCGATACGGCAATGAACCCGCCATCCTTGCGTCGCCGGATCGTCTCGTAGCTGGCCACGAGTTGGCCATTGCGAACCCGGCTGATGATGTCGACCTCTTCATCCCTGAGGTGATCGGGGATGAGCATCAGCACCGATTGGCCGACAGCCTCCTCAACGGTGTAACCGAACATGCGCTGCGCCGCCCCGTTCCAGCTGGTGATGATGCTGTTCAGATCCTTGCTGATGATGGCGTCGAAGGATGAATCGACGATCGCCGCCAGCCGCGCGTCGGCGGGAGGGTCGATCGGACCATCGATGCTTGCCAATTCTGTCATTGCCCACCTTCCCCCGTCACGTCGCCTCACGGCGTGACAGCATTCCACCCCATGCCCAGCAATGCTTGGTGGCGCGTTTGGTTGCAATCGACGGACGACATTCATTGGCCGGCGGCGACAGCCACCGAAGGGCCCGCAGCCAAGCTTCGCAATCAGTTCTGTTCGGGGGCGACGTCGTCCGGGGCGTCAAGCGGGGGATCGGCCGCAGCATCCCGTTGCGGACAATCCTCATAGCGGTGGTCGCGGCCGCCGCAGAAGGAACAACACATGGCTTCGCGATCCTCGTCTCCGGGTGGCCATTGCGGGGTCTCGTAGGGCTTCCTGCCGTCCATCCCCAGCAATGCGCGACGCGGCATTTGGTTGCGCCGCAAAAAACGGCCAACTGGCTGTTGCGGAACCGCTGGAAGGGATGCGAGTTTCGGGTGACACGTTTGCTTGGTACGTGAAACGCTGAGGTACGCCATGCTCATCCGCCGAATTGCTTTGACGACAGCAGCGATCCTGCTTGCCGCAACCAGCCTCGCCGAGGCCCGGCCCGACACCCGCACGATGGGTTGCCAGGAGCTTCAGCAGCTGATCCAGAGCCACCACGCCGTAGTGCTGACCACCGGCCCCAACACCTATGACCGCTATGTCAGGCAATTCGGCATTGAATGCGACTGGCCGGAGGTGCCGACGTCGGCCTATGTCCCGACCCGTGACGGCAGCTGCCCGGTTCACCGCTGCGACCAGGCGATCGGCGATCTCCCGGATTGACGGCGACGGCTTGCCGCCAATTGCCGATCGCCAGTTACGCGATTACAAGAGGATCGCGCTGTCGTGGAACCGCTGGCCGGGATGCGAGTTTCGCGTAACAGGTTTGCTTGGTACGTGAACCGCTGAGGTAACCGCCATGCCCATCCACCGAACTGCCTTGACGACAGCAGCGATGCTGCTTGCCGCGACCGGCCTCACCGAGGCCCGGCCCGACACCCGCACGATGAGCTGCCAACAGCTCCAACAACTGATCCAGAGCCGCCGCGCCGTGGTGCTGACCACCGGCCCCAACACCTATGACCGCTATGTCCGGCAATTCGGCAACGAATGCGACTGGCCCGACGTGCCGATGTCGGCCTATGTCCCGACCCGTGACGGCCGCTGCCCGGTCAATAAGTGCGACGAGCCGGTTGGCCGTGTCCCTTGACGGTGACAGCTTGCCGACAATTGCCGATCGCCAGTTACCCGATCACAAGAGGATCGCGTTGATCCCGGCGCGCGAACCGGCTAGGGGTGTCGGCGCAGGTTGCATTTTCCCGCTTCGTCTAATGGTAGGACAGCGCCCTTTGAAGGCGTGAATCGTGGTTCGAGCCCATGAGCGGGAACCAAGAACCCCGGATGCGTCATATATCCGTCGAATAGAGCTGCACGACAAGGCCGCCGCTTCGCGCGTCCTGACGCCCCTCGCTGGCCTCCCATACGCTGAAATCGTCAAGCGCTACTCCCTTCGGGGAGCCGGCTTGAATTTGCGCTTAACTGGCGCGATGCTGCCGTTGGGGAATACTTAGGGGCGAGCAATGACTGGCCAAAAACGCGAATATTGATCGTGGCTGTGACAGGCTCTGTTGCGGCATCAGCCCGTGCAGAGTCCCAGCAGGAATGCGAGGAAAGTGTCGGGGGAAATCATGCAGGACGCGACCGAACCAGTCGAGCCTCGGACCATAAGAGGGTCACGCGCCAAGAGCCTTTTCTATCTCCTCGGAGGCATGGCCTTCGTTTGGATGGGAGCTCATATGGTCCGCGACTTCGCCGCTCAATCTGGCCTGGTCGCGGTGAAGTACGAAGTTGTGGGATGGGTTGCCATAGTCTTCTTCGGACTGGCTGCGCTGGGCGGCGCATTATCGTTCATCCGCCCGCGTGCTTTGATCCTGGACGGGAGTGGCTTTGCGATCGGCGGCGGCTTTGTTCGATCTCCGTTGAAAATCGCATGGCGCGACATTCAAGGCTTTCACGTCCGGAAGCAGAATCGCTACAAGTCGATCGGCTTTCGCTTCGAACTTGGCGCCAAGACGCCGTTGAACCGGAGGCCTGGGATGGAGCTTGGCTTGTCCGGTTCGGGATGGCCGCTATCGACTGAGAAGATGGTCGAAGTCCTTAACACCTATCGGCAGCAGGCACTGAGTAACGAGGCCGAGCCGGTGAGCGCGGCGGCCGGGGCTCACTCTGCCATCTTTTCAACGGCCGGAAATTTGCCTTCAGATCGGCCAGCGGAAATGCCTCTCGGGAGGGCCCCCGGACACGTCATTATTTCCTTCAAGCAAGCGATCATCCTGGGGGCGCTTGTCGCATTTGCTGTAGGGTGTCTGCAGTATGCGCTTGCCCCGTGGCCGAACCCGATCGGCACGCTCGCCCTCGACGCACAAATAGGGGCCATAGTGTCGGCAATCGGGTACCGGCTTGCGTTCGGTTGGCGAGTACGCTAGCGCCGCGATTGCGGCTAGGTGACCAGGGCACCCACCAGCGCGTGCCCTCCGTCCGTTCGCCTACGCCGGGCGAAGGAAAATGCACAAGACGCTGAAGATGACGCCAGCAATGGCCGCTGGCGTTTCCGCTACGCTCTGGTCAATGGACGATCTTTGCGAGAAGATGAATGCAGTTGCGCCGAAGCCGGGGCTGCGCGGCCCCTACAAACGAAAGCCGTCGCCTGATGCCGATAAAAGATAGCACCGGGAAGGCCGCGTGAAACGCGCGTTTCTATTTGGGCTCGCGGCCCAGCTAATCTTCATTAGCGCGATCTTTCTACTTTTTGGTGATCTAATGCTGCCAATGACGCGGTCTCCGGTCATTGGCATTGTCGCATTGGGTTTGGGCGTCGCGAGCGCATTTTTCGCTTGGAGGGCGACCCTTCATTCGTCCTGGCTGGTCAAAATCGGGATGTGGATTGCCGGCTTCCTTGCTATCTACGTGGTAATCCCCCTCATCGAAGTCGTCGGCGTGCTGATCATTCCGCTCATTTCAGACTGAGACACTCCTTCCATTAGCGGTAGCTTGTATTTCGCCTGAACTGGAGTCATCATGCAGGGTGGTTTCAAGGGGTGAAATGTCATGGAATTCGCCAGTTGCTATGACCAGAGCGGGATCGTTCTTGCGTTCCTAAACATCACTGCGGTGTTCACAATTCTGGCCGCCTTTGCCGGTGCACGGTTGATTGCAATGTCAGGCGGGACGCCTCCCGAACAGATTCAGACCGCGTAAAAATCGCAAGCTCTCAAGGTCCACCATCATCAGGCGCCAATCGACTGACCGTTGGCGAAAGCACCTCACGAAGTGACGGCATGAAGCGCTGGCAGTGGGCTGGCGAAAGGCGAGGCGATGAAGCGCGTTTGCCTGGCAGCGCTATTGGTAACGGCCGCTCTGTCTGCACACGCCGATACCGAGCGCTGGAGCATGATACCGACGTGCGATTCGGCCGTCAGGATGATGTCGGCACTCAGGACCGCTTCGGCAGTCAGGACAGTCAGGTCTGTTCGCCTATTTGACGGCTATCGGCTCCTGCATGCCGAAGAAGATTTCGCCGCCCGCGAAGCAAGGATTGAGTACGCGACGCGGGACGACCACGGCACATTTGTCCATCATTCGGCCGAGTGCCTTTTTTGGCATCGCCGCATGAGTGGGATGAGCATCGACGGAGATGTCGAGGGACACATCATCGTGGACTGAGCCGTTCACGGCGGGTTGGATTTGTCGGGGTGGCTCGCGTCCAGGTTTCCTTGCAGGCTCCATCTTGCAGGCTCCAAGGAGGCACCGAGCCAGGCAGGCGCCATCAAAAACAACGAGAGGCAGGCGCGACGGCGGTCTGTATCATTTTAATACAATCCCCAATTTGTAGACTCGCGCGCCGCACAGGCAGTTAGTTAGTGCTGCCGCGGGCCAAGGGGAAAACCGCCCGCGGCACGGGAGGAAGCAATGTCTGTGCAAAAGGACGACTATCGAACGAACAGAGCCGACTATGCGATTGCCGCGAAGCATGGCCCGGAAGGCGATCGCGATGAGCTGCTGGCAAGAAAAAAGACAACCTTGTGGCTGAGAGACCGGCGATCCGCCAGATTGGCCGCAAACCCATCCGAAAGCACGCCAGGGCCGAAGGCCAGACCGCGCGGCTAATGCATGTCGCCTAAAAGTGGCCCCGGTTTTGGGAGAACGGCATGTATAAAACAAGGACCTGAAGCGCTTCGCCCGAATCCGTTCAAACGCGACGCGCCTTTGGTGGCGATCTCGGCATCGATCTACGCTCGCGCCGCCGCTGACTGGTTATGTCAGGCATTTGACGCTGCATTTACCATCTCAGGTCCACGGACCATGGTCCAGCTTGCGACTGCGCGACAACAGGCGCACTCTTCGAAATGAACCCGACGACAAGGGCCTGTGATCGCAACTCTTTCGCGGCCAGGCCCTTTGTCTTATTAAGACCAATGCATTGCCTGACAACGATGTCGTGGGAGCACCGATTTGTTCGTTGATTACTATGAACTTCTGGAAATCAGTCCGAACGCCAACTCGGAAACGATAGAACGGATATTTCGTTATTTTGCCATGCGCTACCATCCCGACAACCGGGATACCGGCGACGAATCCCGCTTCAGTGAAATCATAGATGCCCACAATACGCTCAAAGATCCGGTCAAGCGCGCGCAGTATGACGTCGAGTATAAAGAGCATTTGAACATTCGCCACGGGTTGAGCGAGGAAGCCAGCAACACCAAAGGCATAGAACGGGATGCCGTCATTCAGGCCAAAGTGCTTTCGTTGCTCTATGTCAAGCGCCGACAAGACGTCAACAATCCCGGCATTGGCGATACAGAACTCGAACGCATGGCCGACTGCCCGCGTGAACATCTGGAGTTTCATCTTTGGTACCTAAAAGCCAAAGGCTGGATAGGAAGGATAGAGAACGGGACGTTCGCGATCACCGTGGAAGGCATCGACCGCACCCATACCGAACATCGTCGTGATCCCACCACCAGACTGCTGGATCATACAAGCTGAAGCGGCAGTTCGCCGTACCACGCCGCCGAAGCGCCTCGCATGCCTGGCACTTCTCCGCTCGCGAGTGTGCGCAACGCAAGTCGGTTTTTTAGCGACAGCGAAACCAAGGTCGCACTTCCGCGTTGAAGCTCATCCAATATGGGAGCTCGGCGAATGGATCCGGCAACCGCGGCAGTGATGCTTTTGCTTTCGTGCAGCCCGGGGGGAGAAGCTTCCGTGTGCAAACCCATCGATACGGCGCCGACGATGTACGCATCGCTCGATCAGTGCCGGGCTTCACTGGTGCAGCGGCTGGCAAGCGCTCCCAACGGCGAAATCGTCGGAAGGTGCAAGTCGATCGACCCTAACGTCACCGCATCGCTACCGGCGCAATACACGACCGTCGTGGTCAAGCGAGGAATTGGGCAAGGCACGGTGACGAGCTATCTCGTGCCACGCGAGACGAAATGAAAGCGGCAGGGCCGGAAGCCCGTGGCCAGCGGCCGCGCTTAAGGCAATCTTTCAAAGGCAAAACTTGGCAAGCGGCATCATCGATGACGAGGCAACTCGCCGGGGCAGCCCCAACGCCCTCCCCAGCGAGCCAGTTGCTCCGCGTAGAACGAGAAATGGAGCAACTGCTGCCTTATACGAATCCAGGCGCCATGAAGTTTCACCTCCAGCCATCCTGAAACCATTTTGTAGAGCCTGCGTTGACGACCGGGGCGCCCGTCAGACACAGGAGATATCCCATGACCGTCAACTGCCGCATCTCGATCGACAACCGGCCGGAAGCCACCGATGCGGTTTTCCAGGCGGTTCCCCGGATCGGCGAAAGCGTGTCGCTGTCGATCAACGGAAATGCGCAGGACCTGCGGGTATCGCGTGTGGTGCATGTGACGAATGGCACGCTGAAAGGTGCGGCGATCGTCGTCGAAGTGACAACCAACATCCTGTAGGGTTGCGAGCAGTCTAGCCGGCCGCCCGTTGCAGGTTTAGACGGCTGATCAACGCGGTTATGACCTACTCCTTGCCGCCCTCGGCGATCCCGTTACCGTCGGCTGGCAGGATTCCGTAGTCTTGCGACTTCACCCCCTGCTCCGCAGTCAGGAACCCGTCCGAGGCCAGACCGCGCCGCAGCAGTTCCCTGACCGCGGCCGAGCGGCTCGGCATACGCTTGTCATATCGCCAGTTTTCCAGCGCGGCCAGTTCATCGGTCGTCAGCATGATCTGCAGTCGTTCGGGGCGTTCCAGTTCAGCCATGGCGCTTCCTCGCTCAGGACCAAGAATACGTCGAGTTAGTATTTACCTCACTCGGCTTATAATTAGGATAGCCAGCATAATGCGTCAAGACCCTGCGATGGGTGAACGGCGCATCCCACACATGATGAGCATCGAACGCTGGCCGCGCATTTGTGTAACTATGCTAACTAGCTGATTTAATTGAATATTTTGTAGATTTCACTTGCCATGAGTTTACGTCCGGCGCATAGTGCAACCTGAATAGAAAACCGGTCCCTTTGGGAGGTTTCGATGCGGTATGATTACTCGGCGCGCCTGCGCGATGACGTCAATTCAGCGGTCCAGACGGCTGTCAAAAGAGCTGGCATTGTCAACATCACGGCGCTCTCTGAACAGATCAGGGTCAGGAATCTGGCGGAAAACGTCGCCCTCGAGGATATTCAACATCTCGTCTTGCAGGCGGCACAGCTCATTGGCGCGGCTATCGAATTCGATGGATTGAGCAATGGCTTGGCTCTGCTTGGAGCAGGCGAAGATGAAGAACACACGATCGTCCCACTCGGCCTGCCTCACTCGACTGCGCTCCAATAGGCAGCCAAAACGGCGGGCTGCCTGTAAGCGCTGCGCCATTCGACCAGACGCAGGACGCTGCCGCCCTGCTCCATGCCTTGCGGCGCTGTGCACCTGAGGCGGCTTTCAGTCGAAACGGCTGCGACGTTAACCACGTTGCCATCAGCATGGACCCAAAGCAGGTGTTGAACGTTTCCCATTATGGAAAATCACCAACACCGATTTTACTGTCACATCGAGACAGACGGAACCTGGGCGGTTTGGGATCGCGCTACCAATGCGCCGGCGAGCTTGGGAGGGCGGGACCTGATTGGTTGCACATCCCAGCGGGCCAATGCCGCGGAAGGCGTGCTGACGCGGATCTATGACAACGGACTGGATGCGGTTGCCGCTCGCATATCAGGCATAACGCATTCTCGTCTGGGATAGCGCGTCTCGACCCGACCAGCCCCAGCCACCACTGGCCGCACGGCCAGGGATCCTGGTTCAATAAATCTGCACGCCGAGCCGCTCGTTGCGTCTCCATCGCACCACGGCGCGATAGCTGGCGTCATCCGCAGGCACGTGAAGGATGAAACGGTCGGGGATTGTTAGGCCTGGGTCCACCCGCAACTCCGCGCCGTGAACGTGCTGATTTCTGACCGAGCAACTGATCTTGGCATCGTCCGTGATGATGATCGCATCCTTCAGAACAATCCCCCGTGCATGAGAGCGTCGTTCTACTGGCGGATCCGTGGGGCTCATCGTTCATTCCTCCTGGAACCCTGCAAGGCGGCGTGCCGCAGATCTTCGTTGTCAAGCAATGGGGGATTCATGCCGGCCCAATTGTTCGGGCCGCTTCTTCTTCGAGTTTCACAAGCTTTGCACGGATCTCTTCCGGTTCGGCATGCTCCAACCCGACAACGTCGTTTCGGGTTTCGTCAAGGGCAATGATGATCTCATTGAGTTTGGCGTGGATGGCGGCGGTGTCGCGATAGCCCTGTATGAGGACGACACCGGTGATTACGATGGCCGCGACCGAGAGGGCATAGGTAACTGCATTTGTCAGGCCGAAAGGCACAAGCGCAGTGCAAAGCACCATTGCTATGAGCATCACATAGAAGCCCGGGGGCCGTGAAAGAAAGTCGGCCGCGACGAAAAGCAAGCGATTCATGCTAACCATCGCCTTTCCCGAGTTCCCAAACCTCGAGATCGCGGCGGCTGCCTGCCATATTGTCCATCATAGCCTGGCCAAGGCGAAGACAGCGATCAGCGCGGTCACCGCCACGCAGACAGGCACTGCCAGGAGCATGCCCGCCTCCAGAAACCGGGTCTCTTTGTCTGTGAACATTAGTGATTCCTCATATGACTGCAACGGAGAAATGCACGGAGCCCGCTTCCCGAAATAGATCGCGAAGCGGGCTCGCCGGCTGCGGCAGATCTACTCGATGATCTGCACGACCTTGCGTGTATCAGGATCCACGAGAACGGCGTGGTCGCCGACGACCGTGTACTTGTATTTGACGTCGGGCACCTCGATGGCGTGAAGCTCCACCGTGTCGGGAAGGGCCGTGCCGACGTTGAGTTCGACACCCAGCAGGCTGACGGATGCGAGCTTCTGCTTGTGAATGTATTCGCGGACCACCGTCTGCTGTTCCGGCTTGAGGATTACGACGCTTTCCGCGAAGGCAGCACCAATTCCAGCGACGAGCGCGAGGCCTGCGACTGCACTGACAAGATATTTCTTCATGACAAAATCTTTCCTTCTTGCGCCAATTTGGCAGCCAGGTTTGACTGCCAATCACGAGTCAGCAACGAGCCCCACAGCATTGCGTTCCGCCGCTCAGGCTAAGGTCCGGGGGTGGTACGACTGAAGTCTTAGCGGGCAACCTATGCCTGGCCGATACGTTAGAACCGCGCGAGAACTGGGGCCCCGAGCACGAGCCCTTTTCCTCGGCATCAACCGAGAGTCCACCATTCCCCCACACAGCGGGGTACCACCTCTAGCGTCCCCGCAGCGGCGGCGTGGCGTTTCCCATAGCGAGGCGAACAGTGACCTGTATCCAGAGACCGAGCATACATGATGACGACACCCGACCCGCAAATGACAACCATGCTCGTGTCCCGGAGGTGCTTTCCGTGCTTGATCTCGTCCACTCTCCCGACGACCACGAGATTGCTGATATTGTCAGGCGCACAGAACGCCTTGCGATGGCGTTGGTCATCGGAATGGCGATTTGCTTGATCTCCGCACCGGCAGTCTATCTTACCCTGGCCTACTACTCTCACTGACACGCAAGGGCTGAGACTTGAGGGTTTGCTCGCCGCACAGGTGCGGCGAGCAAACCCTATCAGCGCAGGAAGGGACGTGGCTGCGCCGATCGGAAAAGTTCGAGGTCGATCCTTGGAGGTCGGTCAGCCGAAGGTAATTCCAATCACCATAAAAGTGATGGCAACCGCGAAGATCGGTGCGAGCAACCAGCGTGCCTGGCCAACACTCCTATCCATAGCTTCCTCCAGCAAATCTGCAGCGGACAACGACCGTGAGAGCTGACTGTTCCCGGCGGCGCCACCGGCAAGACCATTGCGGTTTGTGATCGGACTTAGGTCGCATGCGCCGCTCGACCCAAGCCCAGCCCGGGAACATCCGCGGGTGGAACAAGTCGCGCCATCGGAAATTATCCCGTCGCCCAACAGGAGGAGGACGTTGTGAAAGGTCTGCGCAGTCTCCTTGCCGAACTGTCTTTGAGCTGGCTCAGGCGCCGCAAGGCGCAAGCGCCGCAAACCGCCGACCATAAGACCGCGACCCCCAAGACCTTGAACACGGTCAAAGCCGCGCCCCGCAAAGCTGAACACAAGACAAGGCAGCGTCCGGCCCACAAGCCCAAGCCACTGTCTTCCCGCGACGTAGCCTCGAACATGTGAAGACAGCGCGGCCGAAAGGCTGTGGGAAATGAGCGAGCGGCCGCTATAGTCTGGTGATCCCCCGACCGGAGAACGCCAGTCATGACCCTGAAAACCCACAAGCTCGGCAGCCAAGGGCTGCAGGTCTCGGCCATCGGCCTTGGCTGCATGGGCATGAGCCAGTCCTACGGTCCGGCCGACGAGGCCGAATCCATCGCCACCCTGCACCGCGCCATCGAACTCGGCTGCACCTTCCTCGACACCGCCGAGGTCTATGGCCCTCATACCAACGAGGCCCTGCTCGGCCGGGCGCTGAAGGGCAAGCGCGACCAGGTGACCATCGCCACCAAATTCGGCTTCCGCATCGAAAACGGCAAGCAGCTCGACGGAACCGACAGCCGGCCCGAGCATATCCGCGCGGCTGTGGAAGGCTCGCTCGGCCGGCTCGCCACCGACCATATCGACCTGCTCTACCAGCACCGCGTCGACCCGGCGGTGCCGATCGAGGATGTCGCCGGCGCGGTCGGCGAATTGGTCGCCCAAGGCAAGGTGCGGTTCTTCGGCCTGTCCGAGGCGGGTGCGGCCAACATCCGCCGCGCGCATGCCGTCTATCCGGTGTCGGCGGTGCAGAGCGAGTATTCGCTGTGGGAGCGCAATCTGGAGCCGCAGATCATCCCGCTGCTCGGCGAACTCGGCATCGGCCTGGTGCCGTTCTCGCCGCTCGGCCGCGGTTTCCTCACCGGCGAGGTTAGCCGTGCGGAAAACTATCCCGAGGGCGATTACCGCCGCAACGACCCGCGCTACCAGGGCGAGAACTACGACGCCAATGTCGAGGCAGCGGCCAAGGTGCGCGACATCGCGGCGGCCAAAGGCGTCAAGCCCGGCCAGGTCGCGCTGGCCTGGCTGCTGCACAAGGGCACCGGTTTTGGCATCGACATCGTGCCGATCCCCGGCACCAAGCGGAGGAAATACCTGGAGGAGAATATCGCCGCCGTCGCAATCAACCTCGATGCCGCCGAGATGGCCGCCCTCGACGAAGCGCTGGCGCCGGGCAAAATCTCCGGCCCGCGCTACGGCCAGCGCGGGTTGGCGATGGTCGATCGTTAGAGCCGATCGGGAGCATGATCCGGAAAGGTCAGGCTCAAAACAAAGGGATAGCCCGTCCCGATTCCATCGGGATGGGACAGTGAAGCTCTTATCAGAGCCGTTGGGTCAGCGGGCCGGGTCTCGAGGCCGCCCCGTCTCACCTCATTCGGCGGCGAGTAGCAGGATCTCCGGCGACGGCAGTGCCGTCGCCTCCCCGGCCTGTCGCGTCGCCTCCGTCGCGGCCGGCGCCTTGATGCGGAACCAGGCGACGTAGAGCGCCGGCAGGAACAGCAGCGTGATCAGCGTGCCGGCGATGATGCCGCCCATCATCGAGTAGGCCATCGGCCCCCAGAACACCTCGCGGGCGATGGGAACCAGGCCGAGGCTCGCGGCGGCTGCCGTCAGCATGATCGGCGACCCCGCTATCATTTTTTCGCGGCCTTGCGTTGCTCCGACTGCGATGAACCAAGCGCGCGTAGCACCGCCTCAACAGTCTGGCCTGTCAATTCGGGCCGGGCGCCTCGTTCAAGTATGCCGCGCGTCACCTGCAGCCATATGCCGATCACGATGTCGACTGCCAACTCTGCGTCCCGAACGCTGAGGTGGCCCTGAACAATCGCCTCGGCAATATCCGCCTTGAGGTTATTCCGGATCCCTCGCGCAAATTCCGTCGGTGAGTGAGAACTCTGAACGACCAGCCGGGCCCAGTTGGCGTCCGAGATCGCTTTTTCCAAGAATTGCGTGAAGGCGAAGGACAGGCGTTCTATCGGATCCTGTAGTTCCAGGCGCACAGGCGTCAGCATGGCGTCAAAGCTCTCCCCGAGTTTCTCCCCCACGGCTGAGGCCAATTCATCGATGCTTTGGAAGTGATAGTAGAACGTGCCCTTCGCGACACCTGCTGCCTCTACCACGGCATCCACCGTGAGGGCCTCGCGAAGCCGCTCCGCCAGCAGCATCGCCCCTGCTTCCACGATCAGCGTGCGTGTCCTTTCCCGCTTCTCGCGTCCGATCTCCGCCCTGCGCGCCAAATCAACCTTTGCCATCCGTCATGCCTTTTTGCAAAATCTCATATTGACCATATAGTCGATTTGACCTAAAGATGCAAATCGAAATTGAGCCGGCGATTTTCGACCGGCCCCACTCGGGTTCTCTGCAGCCCTATCGCTTTCAGATGAGAAGGAACAGCATCCCCATGAATGTACTGTCCCGAAAAAACTTTAGAACAACAAAACGGCCTCTCCCGTTCGAATGCGTTGCGCTGGTGTTGCAGGGTGGCGGCGCGCTCGGAGCCTATCAAGCCGGAGTCTATGAGGCTCTCGCCGAGGCCGATATCCATCCAGACTGGGTCGCCGGGGTCTCAATCGGCGCCATCAACTCGGCCATAATAGCCGGGAATGAACCCGCCGAACGGGTTTCGAAGCTGCAGGCCTTCTGGCGCGAGATCACGGCGAACCCACTTCTCGACTGGGCTGCCGCCGCGCCCACACTCGCTCCGATAGGGAACCTGCCCCGCTCGCTCTTCAATCAGTTCAGTGCGGCCTGCGCACTAGTCGCCGGTGCCCCTGGCTTTTTCAGCCTGCGGCAGCCCTTTCCCTGGTTGCAAGCGGACGGCTCCCTCGAAGGAACGAGCTTCTACGAAACCAAGCATCTGAAGAGCACGCTTGAGCGGCTCGTCGACTTCGACCGGATCAATGCCGGCCGCATGCGCTTCAGCGTCGGCGCCGTAAACGTGCGCTCCGGAAATTTCGTCTATTTCGACAATGATCAGCATACAATCCGCCCCGAACACGTGATGGCCAGCGGATCGCTTCCGCCTGGCTTCCCCGCCGTCGAGATCGACGGCGAATTCTACTGGGACGGCGGCCTGATCTCGAACACGCCGCTGCAATGGGTGGTCGAACATGGGGCACGGCAGGACACCCTCGCCTTCCAGGTGGATCTCTGGAGCGCGCGCGGCGAGTTTCCTCGCAATCTGTCCGAGGTCGCGACGCGGCAGAAGGAAATACAGTATTCGAGCCGGACACGCGCGCATACCGATCAGTTCAAGCAATATCAGCGTGCCCGACACACCCTCGCGAGCCTTCTTTCAAAACTGCCGCCCGAGTTGCTCGACAGCGAGGAAGCAACCGCGCTGAGCTCGATCGCGGACCACAAGGTCTACAAACTCGTTCACCTGATATATCGCTCAAAACAGCATGAGGGGCACTCGAAGGATTATGAGTTTTCGAGGCTGTCCATGGAGGAGCATTGGCGCACCGGCTACTTCGACGCCGTGCGCACGTTACGCCATCCCGAGGCATTGCAACGGCCCGACAATCTGGAAGGGGTGAGCACCTACGATCTTGCCGAGGACGGGCGGGAATAGGCGCCTGCAATGGGAGATGCCTGACGTGCTCAGTCCAATCGCAAGCCTGTGCGACTCCTCCGCAACGCAAGCTGTCCACTTCAACAATTAAAGGAATTCTTCAGCCATGCATCAAGACACCGTCCGGGCAACGGCCTTCGCCATGCCCCTGACCAGCCCGGCGTATCCGGTCGGTCCGTATCGCTTCCGAAACCGCGAATATCTGATCATCACGTATCGGACCGATCCGAAAAAGCTGCGCGGTCTTGTTCCGGAGCCACTCGAACTATCCGAACCCCTCGTGAAATTCGAGTTCATTCGCATGCCGGACTCGACGGGCTTCGGCGACTACACGGAAAGCGGACAGGTCATACCTGTCACGTTCCGCGGCCGCAAAGGCAGCTACACTCACTGCATGTTTCTTAACGATCACCCACCGATTGCCGGTGGGCGCGAGCTGTGGGGATTTCCCAAGAAGCTTGCGAGTCCGACACTGCGCACTGAGACTGACACCTTGGTGGGTACGCTTGATTACGGCCCGGTCCGCGTTGCTACGGCCACCATGGGTTACAAACACGGAGGTGCCGACCTCTCGGCAGTGAAGAGTTCCCTCGCGGAGCCGAACTTCCTCCTCAAGATCATTCCCCATGTCGACGGCACGCCGCGCATCTGCGAACTCGTGGAGTATCACCTGGAGGACGTCGATCTGAGAGGCGCCTGGACCGGCCCGGCATCCCTGAACCTCTGGTCGCATGCGCTGGCTCCGGTCGCCGATCTGCCGGTGCTGGAGGTGGTTTCGTCGATGCACATCGTCGCCGATCTCACACTGGCACTCGGCAAAGTCGTTCATGACTACCTCGCGAAATCCGAGCCTCGCAATCTGAAAGGAAGAATCCATGCGTTCGCAGAATGAAGGTCTATCTAACAATTGGGCAGGGGACGCCGGCGGTCGGCTCATGGACAAGGTCGTGGCAATCACCGGAGCTGCGAGCGGCATTGGCAAGGAGATTGCCCTTACCTTCGCCCGGGAGGGGGCAAAGGTGGTCATCGCGGATCTTGACCTGAAGGCGGCCCAGGAGACGGCCCTTGAGATCGATCCGGCCGCCCAGCGGGCGCTCGGGGTTGGCATGGACGTTAGCAACGAGGAGCAGGTCGAGAGCGGAATGGCGCGGGCTATCGAAACCTTTGGTCGCCTCGACGTCCTTGTCAGCAACGCCGGCGTCCAGATCGTCGCGCCGCTCGTCGAGTTCGATTTCGAGAAATGGAGGAAATTGCTTTCCATCCACCTGGATGGAGCCTTCCTAACCACCCGTGCCGCCTTGCGGCAGATGTACCGCCAGAACAGCGGCAGCATCATCTACATGGGATCCGTCCACTCCAAGGAGGCGTCTCCTTTCAAGGCTCCATATGTCACCGCCAAGCACGGCCTGATCGGCCTGGCCAAGGAAGGGGCCGCCCATGGCGTCCGCGCCAACGTGATCTGCCCTGGATTCGTCCGCACGCCGCTGGTGGAAAAACAGATCCCGGAGCAGGCGCGCGAGCTCGGAATCTCCGCAGCGGACGTGGTCAAGACCGTGATGCTGAGGGAAACGGTCGATGGTGAGTTCACGACCGTGCAGGACGTGGCGGAAGCAGCGCTGTTCCTGGCGGCGTTCCCGTCGAACGCACTGACCGGCCAGTCGATCGTGGTGAGTCACGGGTGGTTCATGCAGTAGGCGCATTGGAGAGGCGTGTCCCCTCTCCCTGCCTACAGATCGATCTTTGCAATCCCCCTATCTTTTTTGCATTGCACAATTGCGCAAATCTCATATTGACTATATCGTCGATTTGACTTATAAGTCTAAAATCAAATTGAGCAATGGCGAACTCGCCGCGCTCGCAAAACCGCCGATCCCTTCAACCCACCGTTCCAACGGAGGCTCTCATGCGCCTGCCATCAGGTCTGTTCCTTTCTGCCTGTATCGCGTGCCTTTGTCTTTCCGGCTGTTCTGAAGAAGAAACTGCCGCACCATCTGCGCCACGGCCGACACGAGTCGCCGTGGTGACGCCTCACAAGCTCGCCCTGGTGGCGCAGGGCGCCGGCCGCATCAGATCGCGTTATGTGAGCGCGGTCGGCTTCGAGGTCGGCGGTCGAATGCTCTCGCGCGAGGTCGACATGGGCGCTGTGGTCAAGAAAGGCCAGAAGCTCGCGGAGATCAGTGCCGTCGACTACCAGAACAAGGTGGCTGCGGCCGAGGCCGACGTCGATGCAGCAAAGGCAGCGCTCGCCCAGGCATCCGCCCAGGAGGAACGCTTCAGAATCCTGCTCGGCAAGGGCTTCGCCACACATTCCCAGTACGATGACGCGCTCAAGTCGCTGCAGAGCGCACGAGCGGAGGTCCAGGCGACCGAAGCCAATCTGCGTATCGCGCGGAACCAACTAAGCTACACCCAGCTCCTTGCGCCCGATGACGGCGTGGTGACGGCGACCGGAGCCGACCCGGGTCAGGTCGTGGCTGCGGGCCAGATGGTCGTCGAGATTTCCGGCAATGACGCACGCGAGGCGGTGTTCGCGGTGGCCACCGATGATGTCACGCGGGCAAAGCTCGGCATGGCAGTGAACGTATCGCTGCAGGGCCGTCTCGACATCGCCGTCACCGGCACGATCCGCGAGATTTCGCCAGAGGCCGACAGTGCGACAGGCACCTATCAGGTGAAGGTGGCGCTGGCTTCGCCGCCGGCGGAGATGCGCCTCGGGGCCGTCGTTGTCGGTCGCGTCGAAAGCGAAGGAGGTCAGGAGGTTACGACATTGCCGCCGAGCGCGCTGTTGCAGTCCGGAGGCCAGCCGCAAGTCTGGGTGGTCGGCCAAGACGACAAGGTGCAGCGCCGCGAGGTCAAGCTTGTCGAATTCGATGCTGACTCGATCGTGGTGAGCCACGGACTGTCCGCTGGGGAGAAGGTGGTGACCGCCGGCGTCAATTCGCTCGCCGACGGTGACCTTGTGAAGCCAGAGACGGAGGTCAAGTGATGACACGCTTCAATCTCTCCGAATGGGCCGTCCACAACCGCGCCCTCGTCGTCTTCCTTATGCTCATCTGCGTCATTGGCGGAGTGAGCGCCTATGAGCGGCTCGGCCGCCAGGAAGATCCGGATTTCACCGTTCAGACCATGGTGGTCCAGGCAAACTGGCCGGGGGCCACCACTGCTGACACGCTCAAGCAAGTGACGGACAGGATCGAAAAGAAGCTCGAGGAGACCCCGAACCTCGATTACATCAAGAGTTACACAAAGCCCGGTCAAGCGACGATCTTCGTCTACCTCAAGGAATCGACGCCCAAACGCGACCTTAGCGACATCTGGTACCAGGTCCGCAAGAAGGTCAGCGACATAAGGGCGACGCTGCCGCAAGGCGTGGTCGGGCCCTTCTTCAACGACGAATTCGGCGACGTCTTCGGCACCATTTACGGCATCACCTATGACGGCTTCACCGCACGCGAAGCGCGCGACTTCGCTGAGACCGCGCGGGGCGAGTTCCTGCGTGCGCCCGACGTCGGCAAGGTCGACATCTATGGCGACCAGGATGAGAAGGTCTATCTGAACTTCTCGCCGCAAAAGCTCGCGAACCTCAAGCTCAGTCTGGACGACGTGCTGGCGGCGATCGCCCGGCAGAATGCTGTGGCGCCTTCGGGCATCATCAACACGCCTCAGGAGAACATGCTCGTCGACGTCACAGGTTCCCTGCTGTCGCCGGATGGCATTGCCAACCTCAACCTCTGGATAGACGGGCGCTTCTACAAACTGACCGACATCGCCCAGGTCCAGCGCGGCTACAGCGACCCGCCCAGCAAGATGTTCCGCGTCAACGGCAAGCCGGCGATCGGCATCGGCGTCAACATGCGGGAGGGCGGCAACAATCTCGACTTCGGCAAGGGCCTGCACGAGGCGGCCGAACGCTTGAAACAGCGCTTTCCCGTCGGCATTGAGCTCAACCTAGTGTCGGACCAGCCCGAGGTCGTGCACGAAGCGATCGGCGGATTCACCGAAGCACTTTTAGAGGCGATCGTCATCGTGCTGGTCGTCAGCTTCCTCAGTCTCGGCTTCAGGGCCGGGCTTGTGGTCGCTCTCTCCATCCCCCTGGTGCTTGCCATCGTTTTTGTGGCCATGAATGCGCTGGGCATCAGCCTGCAGCGCATCTCCCTCGGCGCCCTGATCATCGCGCTCGGGCTTCTCGTCGATGATGCCATGATCACCATCGAGATGATGATCTCAAAGATCGAAGAAGGTATGGAGAAGATCAAGGCGGCAACCTTCGCTTACACCTCCACCGCCTTCCCGATGCTGACTGGAACGTTGATCACGATCCTCGGCTTCCTGCCGATAGGCTTCGCCGACAGCAACACAGGACAATACTGCTTCTCGCTGTTTGTCGTGATCGCGGTGGCGCTTGTTGCCTCATGGTTCGTGGCAGTCGTCTTCGCGCCGGTGATCGGTCTCTCTCTTCTGCCGTCGCACACGAAGAAGGTGCACGGGACCGCCGAGCCGGGCCGCTTCATGCGCGCTTTCGAACGCCTGCTTGGCTTCGCCATGCGGCACCGCTGGCCTACCATCTCCGCGGCGCTCATCCTCTTCGGCGTCTCCCTTTATGGCATGGGCTTCGTGCAGCAGCAGTTCTTCCCGACGTCCAACCGGCCCGAGCTCCTCGTGACGATGACCCTGCCGAAGAATGCCTCGATCGCTGCGACCGAAGCGCAGACGGAGAGACTGGAGAAGGCGCTTGCCGGCGACCCCGACATCGCCCGCTTCTCCTCCTATGTCGGAGGCGGCGCCATCCGCTTCTACCTGCCTCTCGACGTGCAGCTCGACAACGACTTCATGGCCGAGAGCGTGGTTGTCACCAAGGACCTCGAGGCGCGTGACCGGGTCCAGGCCAGGCTGGCGACCCTGTTCGCTAGCAGCTTTCCGGACGTGACTGTTCGTATCTCGCGCCTTGAGCTTGGACCGCCCGTCGGTTGGCCTGTGCAATATCGTGTGAGCGCCCCGACCACTGAGGAGGCGAGGCAGTATGCCGAGCAGGTCGCGCAAACTCTGCGAGCATCGGGCCTCGTGCGTAATGTCAACTACGACTGGGCAGAGAAGAACAAGGCGCTGCGCATCGTTGTCGACCAGGACCGGGTTCGGCAGGCAGGCCTGAGCTCCGAGCAGCTTGCCCAGGCGCTCAACCGTGTGATCAGCGGTTCGGCCGTTACACAGATCCGCGACTCGATATACCTCGTCGACGTCGTGGCGCGGGCCGAGAGCGACGAGCGGTCGAGCGTCGAAGCCTTGCGCAATCTACAGATCACGACGCCCACTGGTGCCTCAGTTCCGCTGCGCGAGCTGGCACAGTTCCAGTTTGATCTCGATGACGGCTATGTCTGGCGCCGCGGCCGCTTGCCCACCATCACCGTGCAGGCGGAGCCGCTGCCGGGGCTGCAACCAGCATCCGTTCACGGGCGGATCGCTGGTGCAATCGAGGGGCTGCGCAAGTCGATGCCGGCTGGCACGTTGCTTGAGACGGGCGGCACGGTCGAAAAGAGTGCGCAGAGCAACGCCGCTCTGCTGGCCCAGTTTCCGCTCATGATCACCCTGATGCTCACCGTGCTTATGGTTCAGCTCGGAAGCTTCCGCCAGCTGGCGATGGTGATCAGCGTGGCCCCGCTCGGCCTCATCGGCGTCGCCGCCGCGTTGCTCACCACAAATACACCAATGGGATTCATCGCGACTCTCGGCATCATTGCGCTAGCCGGTATGATCATCCGCAACTCGGTGATCCTGGTCCACCAAATCGAGCACGAGCGGGCACAGGGTATCGAACCCTGGAAGGCGGTGATCGACGCGACCACCCACAGGTTCCGGCCGATCATGCTGACGGCGGCCGCAGCGATCCTCGGCATGATCCCGATCATGCACGACGTGTTCTGGGGACCGATGGCTTTCGCCATCGTCGGAGGGCTCGCCGTCGCGACCGTGCTGACGCTGGTCTTCCTCCCGGCGCTCTATGTCGCTGTAAACGGCATACGGGAAAAGGACGAAACGACAGCAGTGCCTGACGTTCCGGCAATCCCCATTCTCGCGCTCCAGCACTAAGAAGGCGATAGCCATGCCGGAGACATTATCTCTCGTTGACCGCTTTCTTCGATCTTGTGCCGCGATGTTCGCCGGACCAGGGGACATCTCCCACGACTATGTCGGCAAAGTGCTGCTCACGGCGTTGCAGGAGGCGCAATCCGCGGCGCGCTCATACGACACCATCACAGTGGTTCGGGCCGGAAGCGTGACATCGTCAGCGATACGCCTGAACATTTCAAGATCGGAGGGAGTTTCGGATTGGCGAGGATCCACTTCATCAAGCCGGCGTCGACCGGAAACTTCAAGAGCAACTCCATGACTTTGGATCCCGCGACCATCTCGGCCCTATCGGCATTGGCCGGCTCGGCCATCGGTGCCTTGTCATCCGTCGCCACGACCTGGCTCACCCAGTATCAAAAGGATCATATGCAGCGGCTCGAACAGAAAGGCTCGCATCGCGAGCGGCTGTTCGGCGAGTTGATCGACCAGGCATCCAAAACCTATGCAGATGGCATCGTCCAGGAGCGCCTGGATGACCCAGCCAAGCTTGTTCCCATGTATGCCACCATCAACAAGCTACGCCTCTTTGCCGCGCCCAACACGATCGGTGCCGCCGAGGCGGTACTCGAACGCATCATAGAGACGTACGAGTCGCCTTCGACTGCTCCGGAGGCGCGGAACACGCATGTCGCCGCCCATGACATCCTGCGCTCATTCGCGGAGTCCTGCCGGGTAGAGTTGGCTCACCTAAGATGACATCCAAAGGAACTTTCCATGCCAGTTACCTATGAGGGTCCGCACATGCGGCACGTTGGATTGGCAGCCATCCCATGCATTCTGTTGCGGGTGAGCGAGGTAATGCGCAACCTCAGGCCACTGGAAGCTCTCCTTAGATTCACCCTCCTTGGCCTGTGCGCAACCCAGCTCGCAGGCTGCATTGCAGCCTATCCACGCGATGGCGTGCCGACAAAACACATGGCCACAGCCGAAGTGAATGGCTTCCCCGGCGACATACGTGCCTGGGGCGATTCCTATGCAAGTGTCCCGGCCGATCGTCTCGTCCTATTTCGCAACGAGCGGCTAGAGGCAGCAAAGACCGACACATCCATAAATCCGCGAGAGCTCAATGTGCTGACGCTTTCCGGCGGGGGCAGCAGCGGCGCCTTCGGAGCAGGAATTCTCACCGGATGGACCAAGGCCGGGACCAGGCCCAAGTTCGACATTGTCACCGGCATTAGTACTGGATCTTTGATCGCGCCATTTGCGTTCCTTGGGCCTGCATACGACGATCAACTCAAGCAAAGCTTCGCCACAGTCAAGGATGCCAACATCTATACCAAGCATAGCATCCTCGGCGTGCTGTCGAGCGCCTCCTTCACAAGCAATGCCCCGCTTGCCAAGATGCTCGACGAATACATAACCCAGGATATGCTCGATCAGATCGCCCAGGAATCAGCGAAGGGACGGCGACTCTTCATCGGAACAACCAACCTCGATGCGGACCGAGCGGTAATCTGGGACATGGGTGCTATTGCTGCGAGCAATCGGCCGGACCGGTTGAAGCTCTTCAAGCAAGTCATCCTGGCTTCCACATCCATTCCCGGCATTTTTCCACCGGTCGAACTGGAAGTGACCGCGGCCGGCAAGACCTATCACGAAATGCATGTCGACGGTGGCACCAGCAACGAGGTCTTTCTCATGCCCGCTGGGCTGAGCCTGCGCGAGCTCGACCAGACGTTCCACGCCCGGGTCAAGGCGCGGCTTTATATCATCCGCAACGGCCGGACGACGCCGGAACCCAGCATCGTCAAGGCCACACTGCCCGACATTGCCGAAAAAGCGGTCTCTTCCCTCATCAAGACGCAAGGGATTGGCGATCTCTACCGGCTCTACGCTGTCGCCAAGCGAGACGGCATCAACTACAACTACATAGATATCCCGACCGACTTCACGGTCGAAGCAAAAAGCCCGTTCGACAGCAAGTTCATGCGTGCACTGTACGGAAAAGGCTACGAAATGGCCCGCGACGGCGTACCGTGGAAAACGGTGCCACCCGGATTCTCGAAATGAGCAGGTTCGGGCCGGTAGACGATGTCGAATTTGGCCGGCCTGACCCAACCGAGGGCCGGAAATAGCCGAAGCCGAGGCGCGCCTGTCCGCGCTCTATGTGCAGCCTGTCCTGCACAACCCGCTCGGCATCACCATGCCCGCCGCCCGGCGCGAAGAACTGGCCCGGCCGAGCGCTGATTCCTTTTCGACCTCATCATTTCAAAACGAATGCACGACCCAACGACGCAGGCTATATTGCCCCTCGGGCCGACGTCATCGAAGGGAGGGCATGACATGCAGGCAATGCCGATAGCGCATCAAGCCGCGCAACCCGTGGTCGGGCCCATATCCTCCTTGACCGGCTATCCGACCGCCGTCCTGTGCTGGCTGCTTTCGGCTGGGGTCTATATCGCGGCCAAATGGGTGGCGCCCGAAATGCCGCCCTGGGGCCTCTGCTTCTGGCGGCTGACGCTCGCTTGCGCAATCCTGCTACCGATTGTGCACCATCATCACGACGCGATGATCGGGCTTTTGCGAACTCGCGCCGTGGAGGTCGTCGCCGTGGGGGCGATCGGCCTCACGCTTTGCCAGGGTATGATCTACCATGGCCTCAACGACACCGACGCCACCACGGCCGGCATCATCATGGCGCTGTCACCTGTCATGACGATGGTGCTCGCCCGTTTCGTGCTTGGCGAGCCGCTCGGCCTGTGGAAGTCGCTTGGCGCGCTGGTTGCGCTCGCCGGGATGATTTTCATCGTTGCCCACGGGAACCTGACGGCGCTGCTGCAACTCAAGTTCAACGCCGGCGAACTGTGGATCGTCGGCAGCGCGTTCTGCTGGGGCCTGTACACCGTGCTTTTGCGCCGTGCCAAATTTGGCATCGAACTCCTGCCGATGGTCGTGCTGCTGCTCGGCGCCGGCGCGCTGGTCGCATTGCCTTTCCATTTGTGGGAATTGTTCAACGACGAACGCTCCGCCTTGGACGTCCACAGCATCCTCGCGCTCGCCTATCTGGCAGGTCCCGGCGGCGCCTTGATGTACTATCTCTACAACAAAAGCGTGGAAACGCTCGGCGCGAGCCGGGCGAGCATGTTGCTCTATCTGCAGACGGTGTTCGTCGCCATACTCGCCTATCTGCTACTCGGCGAGGACTTGCACGATTACGATCTGGTCGGTGCGGCCCTCATCGTCGCCGGCATCGTACTCGCCACCGTGGTCAAACCCAGGCCGGCTCAACCACGCGTGGCGTAGAAATCTTGCGAGTGACGGCGAGGAAGCGCGGCAATCAGGTGCTCCCTCGAACCCGTGCGGTAGGTTTCTTCCCGGCTTAAGGCTGCAATAGCTCCTTCATAGTAACCGGCGGAAGTCTGAGCCATTCCAATCATCCAGAAATACCAACCGGGAGCGCGAAGATCTAAGCGCCGCGCCTCTGCGCACGCTTTCGATCGGCTTTAGCCCGGTGCGGCGCAGCCACAGGGTGGACATTTCAGCCCACATGGAAAATGATCATGTTGCCATGCACAACACTGCAGTGCTCTGATCTCGACGAAAAGCCTGAGCGTAGAAGCGGATCAACCGACCTCCGGGTCCAGCGAGCGAGGACGCAAATGGACACCCCTGAGGATCGCGACGCGGGCGGGCGAACCCGTCGACCGGCCGGCTGGCTTGCCCGCGCCGCCGTGTCGGCGGCATTCCTGCTCGGCATGGCTTTCAGCAGCACCGCGTTTGCGCAGGACCAGCAGCTACCCGTGGTGACGGCGGCCAAGCCGGTGGTCCGTGAAATCGTCGAAGACGACGAGTTCGTCGGGCGCTTCGAAGCCGTCGACGAGGTCGCCATCCGTTCGCGCGTCAGCGGCTATCTGGACAAGGTCAGCTTCCAGGACGGCGCACTGGTCAACAAGGGCGACCTGCTCTTCACCATCGACCAGCGTCCGTACCAGGCGGCCTATGATGCCGCCAAATCACAAGTGGACGTCGCCAAGAGTCTGCTCGAATTCTCCAAGATGCAGCTGGATCGCGCCGACGAACTCGCCAAGACCGGCAATATCTCAACCGCGACGGTCGACGACCGCCGGCGGGAATACCTTTCGGCGCAGGCGCAGATGCAGGGCGCGACGGCGGCGCTGACGACGGCAAGCCTGAACATGGAATTCACCGAGATCAAGGCGCCCTTGTCCGGCCGCATCGACCGCCGGCTGGTGTCGGTCGGCAACCTCGTGCAGCCGGATTCCACCTTGCTGACGACCATCGTCACGCGCGATCCGATCGACTTCTATTTCGACGTCGATGAGCGCCTGTATTTCAGCTACGCCCGCGACGCGAAGGAGCGCGGCGGCAGCATGCAGGAAGGCGCCGGCGGGCTCGAGGTGGTGGTTCGCGTCGCCGACCGCGCGGAGGCGGTTTTCAAAGGCAAGCTCGATTTTGCCGAGAACCGGATCGACAACGCGACCGGCACCATGCGGGTGCGTGCAACGTTTCCCAACGCCGACGGCATTCTCCAGCCAGGCATGTTCGGGCGCATCAACGTGCCGGGGTCGCTGCCGCATAGCGGCGTGCTGGTGCCCGACGAGGCGATCGGCGCCGACCAGGATCGCCGCATCGTGTTCCTGGTGGATGAGGCCGGGATGGTGACGGCGAAGCCCGTGCGCACCGGCCCGCTTCTCGACGGCTACCGGGTGATCCGCCAGGGCCTGACCGGCGACGAGACGATCATCGTCAACGGGCTGATGCACGCCAGGCCCGGCACCAAGGTGAAGGTCGAGATGGTGACCTTGCCGCCCAAGGCCGAGACCGCCGGGTTGCAGCAATGAGGTTCGCACATTTCTTCGTCGACCGTCCGATCTTCGCATCGGTCGTTTCGATCGTCCTGCTGATCCTTGGCGGGATTGCTTATACCCAGCTGCCGGTCGCCCAATATCCCGAGATCGCGCCGCCGACCATCGTCGTTCGCGCCCAGTATCCGGGCGCCGACGCCGAGACGGTCGCAGCGACGGTAGCAACGCCGATCGAGCAGGAGATCAACGGCGTCGAGGGCATGCTCTACATGTCGTCCTATTCGTCGGGCGACGGGGCAATGGGGCTGACCATCACCTTCAAGCTGGGCACCGATCTCGACCAGGCGCAGGTGCTGGTGCAGAACCGCGTGTCGGTCGCCGAGCCGCGCCTGCCCGAAGAAGTCCGCCGCCTCGGCATCACCACCACCAAGAGCTCGCCCGACCTGATGATGGTCGTGCACATGCTGTCGCCCGACAATACCTACGACCAGCTCTACGTCTCGAACTACGCCCGCTCGCAGGTGCGCGACATACTGCTCAGACTCGACGGCGTCGGCGACCTCACCATCTTCGGCGAACGCGAATATTCGCTGCGCATCTGGCTCGATCCGGAAAAACTGTCCGCCCTGGGGATGACCTCGGGCGATGTGGTGCAGGCGCTGCGCGACCAGAACGTCCAGGTGTCGGGCGGCTCGATCGGCGCGCCGCCGACCAACACCGGCACGGCGTTCCAGTACACGGTCACCACGCAAGGCCGCTTCAACGACGCACGCGACTTCCGATACGTGATCGTCAAGTCGGCCGACGACGGCCGCCTGATCTCGCTGCAGGACGTGGCGCGCATCGAGCTCGGCGCCAAGGACTACGTCACCAACTCCTATCTCAACGGCAAACCGGCGGTGGCGCTCGCCATCTTCCAGCGGCCGGGCACCAATGCGCTCGCCGCAGCCGCGGAGATCCAGGACAAGATGAAGGAGCTTTCCCGCGACTTCCCGAAGGGGTTGAGCTACGACATCGTCTACAATCCGACCGAGTTCGTCGCCGAGTCGATCCGGGAGGTCTACAAGACGATCCTCGAAGCCATGCTGCTGGTCATCATCGTCATCATCGTCTTCCTGCAATCGTGGCGCATGGCGATCGTGCCGATCGTGGCGATCCCCGTGTCGCTGATCGGCACGCTGGCGGTGCTTTACGCCGCCGGCTTCTCGCTCAACATGCTGACGCTGTTCGGCCTCGTTCTGGCGATCGGCATCGTCGTCGACGATGCGATCGTCGTGGTCGAGAACGTCGAGCGCAATATCGCCAGAGGGCTGGCGCCCAATCCGGCGTCGCACCTGACCATGGACGAAGTCGGAACGGCGGTCATCGCGATCTCGCTGGTGCTGATAGCCGTGTTCGTGCCGACAGCCTTCATACCCGGCATTTCTGGGCAGTTCTACCTGCAGTTTGCGATCACCATCGCGGTGTCGACGGCGATCTCGGCATTCAATTCGCTGACGCTTTCGCCAGCGCTGGCCGCACTGCTGTTCAAGCCGCACCAGGCTGCGGCGGCGCCGCCGCGCTTTTTCCTGGCGCGGTTCGCACGGGCGCTCGCCGACGGCTTCAATCGCGGCTTCGACAGGGTCGCCCATTGGTATTCGAGCATCATCCGCGTGCTGGTCGGCTCGTGGATAACGATCGCCGCCATGCTGGCCGTTTTCGCGGCCCTCATCTGCGCCACGGTCTACATGGTGCAGGCGGTGCCGCGCGGTTTCATTCCGTCGCTCGACCAGGGCTATGCGATCGTCGTCGTCCAGTTGCCGGACGGCGCCTCGCTGTCGAGGACCGATGCGGTCATCCAGCAGGCGTCGCAGATCATCCAGAAAACGCCAGGCGTCGACTACGCAGTCGCCTTCGCCGGCTTCTCCGGCGCGACCTTCACCAACGCCAGCAACGCGGGCGTGATCTTCGCCAGGTTCAAGCCGTTTGACGAGCGACTGAAAGCCGGCCAGTCGGCGACCAAGGTCATCGGCAATCTGTTCGGCAGCCTGCAAAGCATCAAGGAAGCCTTCATTATCGCACTGCCGCCGCCGCCGATCCGCGGTGTCGGCAATGCCGGCGGCTTCAAGCTGCTGATCCAGGAGCGCAACAGCGCCGACATGCGGCAGGTCCTGGCGCTCGCCAACGACATCGCCGGCAAGGCCAACAAGACGCCGGGGCTGACGGGCGTGTTCACGACGTTCTCCGCGTCGAGCCCGCAATTCTTCCTGGCGATCGATCGCGACAAGGCGCGCATCCTGAACGTGCCGATCCCCAACATCTTCGAGACGCTGTCGATCAATTTGGGCACCGCCTACGTCAACGACTTCAACGCTTTCGGGCGCGTGTACCAGGTGCGGGCGCAGGCCGACCAGGCGTTCCGCCTCGATCGCGCCGACATCTTGAAACTGAAGGTGCGCTCGGCGACCGGCGCGCTGGTTCCGCTCGGCACGTTGATCGAGATCCGCGACGTCACCGGCCCCGCGCTGGTCCAGCGCTACAACATGTACGTCTCGGTGCCGCTGCAGGGCAACGCCGCGCCCGGCGTTTCCACGGGCGACGCGCTGGCATTGATGGAAGGGATCACGGCAAAGACGCTGCCGGCCGGTACCTCCTACGAATGGACCGAGCTTGCCTATCAGGAGCGCAACACCGGCAATGCCGCTGTCTATATCTTCGGACTGTCGGTGCTGTTCGTGTTCCTGGCGCTGGCGGCGCAATATGAAAGCTGGGTGCTGCCGTTCGCCATTGTGCTGGTGGTGCCGCTCGGCGTGCTCGCGGCGTTGCTCGGCGTGTCTTTCCGAGGGCTGGACAACAACATCCTCGTGCAGATCGGCCTCATCGTGCTGATCGGGCTTGCCGCCAAGAACGCGATCCTGATCGTCGAATTCGCGCGGCAGGCGCAGGAACGCGGCTTGTCGGCCGCCGAGGCTGCCGTCGAAGCCTGCCGGCTCAGGCTGCGGCCGATCCTGATGACCGCCTTCTCGTTCATCCTCGGCGTCGTGCCGCTGATGATCGCAACGGGCCCGGGCGCGGAAATGCGCCAGTCGCTCGGCACCGCGGTGTTCTCCGGCATGCTCGGCGTCACCTTCGTCGGCCTGTTCCTGACGCCGGTGTTCTACGTCACGCTCAGGTCGCTGTTTTCACGGCGCAAGCCCCGTGCCGAGGCCGCGCCTTCGGGGCCGGCAGAGGCGCCATCGGAGACGGCCGCCAAGTAGGTTACGAATTCGCCGCGCCTGGCGCGGCTTTATCGGCGCGGCGCGGCAACGATCCCGGTAGCGACGCGCAGTATTGACCTTAACCTGGGAGGAGTAGGGAGATCTTCACGCGCGGCGCGAAAAAACAACGCAAATACAACTGATTGGTTACGACGTAGGTATTCTCGCAGATATGGTACTGGTCGTCCGGGGATTCCTGAACGCGGTCCCGTGGGATGATGAAGTTATGCGGCAAGTAAATGTATCCGCCGTCGACCCTCATCCGCACCGAAGAACGAGGTATGGCGCGGCAATCAGAACCACCGCAACACTTGAATTTCGTCTGCGGATCGAACTTGTTTTCGTACCAATCATGGGCGCTGGCGACTGTTGCGGCGGCGATACACACCGCCGTGACGATGAACCTTCGCATGGCCTTCCTCAACTATCTGGCAGGCGCTGCTCCTTCGAGCGTCCATGTATATTAGCGTTCCATTAGAAATGCCATTGACCCTCGGCTGACTGGCGCAAGCCGGTCCCATTGCCGACTTTCCCGCTGTGAAGGATGATCTTGGTTTTGAGGGCAACTACCGCCCACAATCCAAAGGCTTCAACGGTTTTTACGCGGCCAATTGGCTTCTGCCGGCCGCATACGGTCGGCCGTCACTCCGGCAACCCCGCGAACCGCATCTGCTTGATCCAGCGGTCGAGGCTTCCGGGTGCGGTCCATATCTTCTCCCACTCCCTGCGTTGTTTGCTGATGGATTCACTGGGAGTGTTCTGGAGGAAAATCGCAAGCGCTTCCTTTGCCTCTCGCTTGTTTCCTAGACAAGCGTGGATCCCCGCAAGCATGCGCTGTGCGCCGCTCGGGATTCTGGACATTTTCCGCATCGCCGCCAGCGCTGCCCCACAATCATTCTTTTCCCAGAGCGCCCAGCCCATCTGCCAGTGGAACCAGTCAGGGTGGAAGGGATCGATGCCCTTGGCCTGCTCGATCCGATCGATCGCTTCGTCGGCGCGGCCAACATACAGCAGCACGTTCGTACTCATGACGAGGATATGCGAGTCGCTGGGGTTCAAGGCGATCGCCTGATCGTACTGGGCAAGGGCCTGCTCGACCTCTCCGGCTTCGGTTTGAATGCTGGCGAGGACCTCATGCGCTCCAGCGTCATCGGGAGCGAGCAGGATGGCCTTGTCGGCGTATTCGGAGGCGCGCCTCAACGCCTCGTCCCGGTTGTGTTCCTGCGCGTGCCACCCGAATACCGCGTCATTGCGATAGGACCAGGCCAGCCCGATATAGCCGAACTGGGAGTTCGGATCCGCTCCGATCGCCTTGAGGCTGAACTGCCTTAACAGTTCGTTCCCCTCGGCTGAGATATCCTCTCCGATCTTGGCCCTCCCCATCAGGTAATAGCGGAGCGCGCTGACCTGCGCGGCGCCGCTCCTTGGCAGCGGGCGCTCGATGCTCTGCCCGACCCGATCCGCAAGGGTTCGGATGATCTCCTCCTGGACGACGAAAAGATCGCCAATCTCCCGGTTGTAGGTGTTGGCCCAGACATGCGATCCATCATGTGCATTCAGCAACTGCGCGGTCACTTTCAGCCGGTCTCCAATCTTCTGCTGGCTGCCTTCGAGCAGGTAGTCGACGCCGAGTTCATCTCCGATCTGTCTAATGTCAACCGGCTTGCCGCGGTACTTGAAGCTCGAGTACCGGGCGATGACGGCATAGGTCTTGCTCCGCGCAAGCTCGGTGATGATCCCCTCGGCGACGGCATCACTGAGATATCCCTTGTCCCCGCCGGCACTGAAGTCGTCGAAGGCAAGGATTGCAATCCTCGGCATGTCGCTCGAACGAACGGGAGCGGCTCGCCATGTTTCCGCACCGTAGTATGCGCCGATCGCTGCCGCGACGAGCACGATCGCAGCAAGAATGAGCCCGCGTTGCGAAAACCGTGTCTTGGCTCGTTCCACGCCGGCCGCGGCGTTTGGGTCCGCCGCGTCGGATGGATCGGCATTCAGCCGGTAGCCTCTCTTTGGTAAGGTTTCTACGATCGCATGCGCGTCGTCCCCCAATGCGCGGCGAATATCGGCAATGCATTGGGTCAGGCTGTCGTCGGTCACGAAGGTACCGGGCCAGACCGCCTGCATCAGCGCGTCCTTGGACACAATCTCGCCCGGTCGCGCCGCGAGCACGCAGAGCACCTCGGTGGACTGGCTGCGAAGATCGACCGCTTTACCTTCGACGGTTCGGAGTTGTTTGCTTTTCGTCAGCGAGAAAAGACCGCCGAATGTGATCGTTTCAGCAGGTTTCGGGTCAATTTCAGGAGCCTTTCGGGACATTTCACCCTCTTGGCGCGCTTCCTAGCTTATCCCTTTCGGCCTTCGCTTCCAAGTGATCCCACCAGTGCCGGATTGGACGGGAGGATGACATGAAACGCGCCAAGCTCATCATCGCTCTCGCTCTTCTCGTGACAGCGCAAACGGCTGCGAAAGCGGATACCCGCATCGCGAAACTCTGCGGCTCTGACCATGTCAACGAGGCGGTCTCGGCCGACGTCCGTCCCAACCCCGGCGGTTATTATGTCGCCAGCCTTAAGTCGATGGATGACTGCATGTTCACCGCCATCGCTGTCACAATCCTTCTGACCAACCAGGGGGAGCTAATCAGGGTCCCCCAAGTGAAACCCATGACCTCCATGGCCGAGTGCAGAGCTTGGACCCATCAACAGGAGTTCATGCGCGTACTCCCCGGCTATCTCGCCAGCTTCCATTACTGCGACTACGCATCGGAGGCATCAGAACCATGACCTTGCAGGTCTAGGCTATTCACGCTTGGACCGAAGGATGGCACCGGCGCGACCAAGGTGGTCGAGATCGGAGCCCGTCCCGCCGGTCAGGGCGAGCAAGTATTTGCTGCGCGTAAATCGGGTCGGTGCGCCCGGTGCCAAGACGCCCCTAGCTCGCCGCCGCGGCCTGGACCTTCTTGGGCGCGGCCCGCTGCCGGCGCATGCGGCGTTTGGCGATGAGCTTGAGGGCAACCGGCGGCTCGGTTGACAGCGCGCCGACCACGGCGTCGACCATGCCATGGGCGACGAAATCCGCGTTCATGTCCTGGGCCAGCCTGGCGGTCGCCTCCTTATCGTCATTGCCGGTCTCCGACCAGAACACGATACCCACCCGCAGCGCCGCCTTCGCACGCTTCAGCCGGCGAACCAGGAAACGCGCGTGCTTGACGGAATCCCGGTTCAGGAAGCTGATCATGACGGTGTCGATGGCATCGAGCTCGAGGCGGCGGATGCTCGCCGGTTCCATCTCGGCGAAGCCCGCTTTCGATGCTGTCGCACCCTGCACTTCCAGCACCTGTGCCAGCATCGCGGCCGCGGCATCGTCGAGCTCGCCACGCCCACCGGCACAAAGCACCGACATGTCAGTGCCATCGGGCAGGTCGGCCTCGTCCACGCCGGCGCCATCGCCATTATCGCCGAGCTCCCCGGCCTCGGCCGGGTCATCCTCCTCGGCCGCTTCCTGTTGCGCCTCATCGTCGAGGTTGGCCACCAGCGTCAGGGCACTGTCCGCCACCTGCCGTCTTTGCAGGTCGCCCATGACGCCGCGCACACGGTCGCGCTCGCCCAGCAGAAGTGCCGGAATGGCCACCTTGTCGTAGAATTCGAACAGATATTTCTCTTCCAGCATCTCCTCCGCGTGGTCGGTGGCTTCCTCCGGATCGCCAGCCAGCAGCCGCTGGTAGAGGCGCGCATGGGGCTCGAGCACGGGCTCGTTGCCGAACAGCACGTCGAGGAACTCGAACTGCGGCACGTGTCTGCCCAGCACCACCAGGCAGACGGTGAGCGGCGTCGACAGGACCAGTCCGAGCGGCCCCCAGAGCCAGGTCCAGAAGATGGCCGCGACGATGATCGCCAGCGACGACAGCCCCGTTCGCGAGCCGTAAAGCCAGGGTTCGACGACGTTGCCGGTGACGAGTTCCATCACCACGAACAGGGCGGCCGTCCACAGGACGAGCGACCAGCCGGGTGCCACGGCCAGCGCCAGGAACAGCGGCAGCAGCATGCCGATGGCCGGACCGATATAGGGAACGAAACGCAGCGCCAGCGCCAGCAGCCCCCACAGCAGTGCATTGGGAATGCCGAGGATCCACAGTCCGAGCGCAATCGGTATGGCGTAGACGATGTTGACGACCAACTGCATGAGCAGA
This sequence comes from Mesorhizobium sp. CNPSo 4670, assembly GCF_057784235.1. Lineage (NCBI taxonomy): Bacteria > Pseudomonadati > Pseudomonadota > Alphaproteobacteria > Hyphomicrobiales > Phyllobacteriaceae > Mesorhizobium > Mesorhizobium sp. CNPSo 4670. The sequence continues at coordinate 51,865 of NZ_JBWJFQ010000003.1, forward strand.
TAGCGGCCCACCCGTTTGGCTGCATCCTGCAGCGCCTCGGTGGTGCGGTGAAGGTCGCCATAGCCGACAAGCCGGATGAAGCGGTCGCGCAGATCCTCCCGTTCGAGCAGCATGAAAATAACCACGACGATGATCAGTCCGGCCGATCCGAGTGGGCTGATCAGCGGGCCGACGATGCTCTGCAGGACTTCGAGCGGCTTTTGGCGCGCAACGATCTCGACCGGCACCGGCTCGCGCGCCGGCTTGTCGGGAGTGGCCGCCGGCGGCGAAGCGTCCTGCCTGTCTATCTCCTGTCCGACACGCTCGACCACGTCGCTCAACCTGGCAATGATGCCTCCCCCGACGCCGGTTTCCTTGAGGGAACGGATCTTGGTCAGGATGTTGATCTGGTAGGTCGGGATGTTCTGTGCCAGTTCGCTGACCTGCGAGGCGACAATGAAGCTGAACAGGGCGAGTGCCGCGAAAGCGCTGAGAACGCTGACTATGACAGCCGCGATCCTGGGGATGCCGACGCGTTTCAGCGCCGCGACCAGCGGCGCGAGCGCAAAGGTCAGCAGCAGTGCTATGGCGATCGGCAGGAAAACCTCGCGCCCGAAATACAGCGCCGCCACCGTCGTGACGGTGGTTGCCACATTGGGCAATGACGTTCGCGGGTGGGGCGCCGCGGCCGAAAGAATGTCCTCCAACCCATGCGCCGGAGACGCCATGCCGTTTCGACGATTGGTCGCCACTTGGTCTCTCCCCTGCCAACGCTCATGATCGGGCATATTGAGCCGGCGTGCAACTTTCGCCGGTGACGAACTGCTCGTCACCGGCTGCAGGTCGATGATCGGGATGGCGCGAGATGGCCGCGCGACGAAGCAATGGCGCCGGAAATCTCCGGCCCGAGCTATCCCGGCCGGCGCCATGGCGATGGTCGACCGGTAGAACGAGCACGTTGCGCTGGAAACAGACAGTCATGTCTCTCGGTAAATCAACGGCGCCGAGAACTGTATTCCCCAAGTCTCATCGCAGCGTCCCCTTGTCGCTAGGAGGCTTCTGTGTACTTCTCGAAAAAAATCCTGGAGAGCATCCTGTATGAGACTTGCAGTGTTAGTCGCGTTGGCCACGGCAGCAACTGGATGTGTGAGCTCTCCTGTCGAATATGGAGCGTCGCTTTCGACGCAAGACCCGAAATGGGTATCGTCGGAATGTCAACAGGCCCGTGTCGACGCTTCGAACTATGATGCTCGCGAAAAAGAGCATCCCGGTTGGGGGACTGGTGTGTTCCTTGGCCCCTACGGACTAGGGCTGGCAGCAGCCATCAAAGAGCACGAGCAAAAGGAGCGAAAGATCTTCGCCCGCGAAATCCATTTGCGGTGCTCAAGTTTGCCGCTGCCGAAGGAACTGGAGGGCGAGCCGAGCCCTCCGGCCACGACAAAGTATCCATAAGCCAAGTTGCGCGACGATCCTCACGCTACAGTGATTGGCGGCGATGCAACCTCGCGCCGCCAGAAGCGTTTACGACTGCAACGCAGTCGAGGTTCCAATGCAAACCGCATGGTTCTCCAAACCCGTGGTGGTTTCGGTCGGCGTAACCGGGTCCACCCGCAACCTGTCCAACACCGAGCAGGCCATCGAATTGCTCACGACACATTGGCGCGATGCCGGCAGCCTGAAACATCAGTCCGCGCTGCGCGCCTGCCGCCGGGCAACGAGCGGCGAGGTGTCCCCCGATATCGCCAGGGAGGCGTTTGTCGAGGCCGCGCGCGAGGCGCATATCCTGGTCGAGTAAGCCGGGTCGGGTAAGCTGGTTGCATTCACGGACAATGGCGCCCGTTCACAATTTCGTGATCTCAGGAACCGTTTGAAACGGAAGGCGTTTTTTTTCAGACGTCTTTTTGTCAGGCAACCTTAGGAGGCGTTTATGCGTAACATGAACCTCGTCACCCTCGCCCTGATCATCCTTGGCGGTCTCAACTTCCTGTCCATGGGTGTAACGGGCTATGACGTAATCGGCACTGTCCTCGGCGGCGCCATGCTGGCCCGCCTGGCCTATCTGATCATCGGGCTTGCAGCCATATGGCAGCTTATGCCGGGCTTCCAGAGCTTTACGGTTGGCGAAGTCGATGCCGAAAGGCATCTCCATCATCATCCATGACCGGTAAGATATGGGGCGGCGGAAATCCGCCGCCCCATATCCCGTAAAGGCCGATCAGGCGGCCGCCATCAGCGTTCTCTGGCGAGGCTTAGACTGTTCGCGTGCCATGCCTGGCCAGCGCGTGCTTGATCAGCACGTCGATGGTGTGGCTGTAGCCTATGCCTGATGCCGCCAGCGCCTTGGCATACATCGAGATGTCGGTGAAGCCGGGAATAGTGTTGACCTCGTTGACCAGCAGCGAACCGTCGGCGCGCAGGAAGAAATCGACGCGCGCCATGGCTTCGCAGCCGAGCGCCTGGAAGGCCTGCCGTGCCATGTCGCGCGCCCTGTCGGCAACCGTGGCCGGGACATCGGCGGGCACCTTGACCACCGCACCGTCGGCATCGAGATATTTAGCCTCATAGGTATAGAAGCCGTGCTTGCCGGCCGGAATGATCTCGCCGGGCAGCGACACCGTCAGCGTGCCGTCGGCTCGTTCCAGCACCGAGCACTCGATCTCGCGTCCCTCGACAAATTCTTCCACCAAAACCTTGTTATCATGTTGGAAAGCCGCCTCGACGGCTGCGGCGAAGCTGGTGCCGTCGGCTGCCTTGCTCACCCCGAAGGACGAGCCCTGGCGCGCCGGCTTGACAAAGACCGGCAGACCCAGCCTTGCCTTGGCGTCGTCGAAGGAGACAGGCTCGCCGCGCCGGACCGTGACGGAGCGGGCGACGGCAAGGCCGGCCTCGCCCATCAGCCGCTTGGCGACATCCTTGTCCATAGCGGCGGCAGAGGCGAGGATGCCACAGCCGACATAGGCGACATCGGCGACTTCCGCATAGCCCTGCACCGAGCCGTCCTCACCGAACGGCCCGTGCAGCACGGGAAAGACGACATCGACGGGGCCGGGCTGCGTTCCATCCCGCGACACGGCGACCAGCCTGCCCTTGCCGCCGGGCAATAGCGCGACCTCCACGCCGTCCTCGGATACTGGAGCCCCTGCCGCATCGCCGACGGACGAAGCTTGCAGCAGCCATCTGCCGTCCCTGGAAATGGCGATCGGCACGATCTCGTAGCGCGTCCGGTCGATTGCCTTCAGCACATTGGCGGCCGAAAGGCGCGACACGTCATGTTCGGCCGAACGCCCGCCATAGAGGATGGCCACCCTCGTCTTGTCCGTCATTGAAATCCCTCAACTGATAGAAATCAAATAGGCAACCGCAATGCCGCGATTGGCGAAGAAGCGGTCGAAATCGACCGGCGCCAACACTGCGTTCTCCTGTGTGGCGCTGGTATGGCCGGACGGATTGTGAAAGCGGAAACCCTTGTCCGACGCCGCGGTGACCAGCACCAGATGGCCTCCCTTCGCCGGCGGCTCGCGCTCGGGCCAGCGGATCCAGCTGCTGACCGAAGCGATGAAAAACCGCGACCGCGCCAGGATCGCCGGAATGTCCGATGTCGCGACATTGGTCATCACTTCGGCCCCCAGGCCGAAGGTCTCCCGCACGAAGCTGACGAAGGGTGCATAGATCAGCCCCTTGATCGAGCCCTCGTTGACGACATAGCCGCCATATCTAGTGCAGCGCCTGGCGAGCTCGACAGTCGGCACGATCTCGCCGCGCGTCGCCAGGATCATCTTCAGGCACGCCATGCCGCAGATATTGGCGGCCCAGACCGCGTATTCGTCCGGTGTCTCAGCCCCCGAATTCTGCCACAACGGATCGCGCCGCAGCGCGACTTCAGCACCTTCGGCGAGCACCTCCATGGTCATGTCCGGCGTTTCCCACTGGCTGAAAAACGGCACGGTTTCAGGCAGTGGACTCATGCGCTTCCTCGATCAGATTCGGATTCTCATAAACGAGGATACACGGCGATTGGAAAGCCACTCAGAGACCGTTTCGAAATTCTGTCTGGCGGTTGAGGCTTCGAGAACCGGAGCGCCGCGGACATTTGGGTCTGTGAGCACCGGAAGCGCAAAAAACGCCGTTAGATGGCCGCCGGAGTAGAATTTCCCAATAGTCTCTCAGAACGTGATTGTCACGGACGCGGCGCTGCGCTTTGCCGGGCCGTGATGCACCGCCTCGATGTTGTTGCCGTCCGGATCGAGCAGGAAGGCGGCGTAGTAGCCGGGATGATAGGGCCGCTCGCCCGGCGCGCCATTGTCCGTGCCGCCGGCTGCGAGCCCGGCCTTGTAGAACGCATCGACCATGGCGTGGTCCCTTGCCTGGAAAGCGAGATGATGACGGCCGGTGAGCTTTCCCTGCGCCGCCCGGCTGTCGGCGCTGGAAACGAACAGTTCGTCGGCCCAGAAATAGTCGTCGCCGACACCGCCGATCGGTACATCGAGTACCTGCAGGACCGCCTCGTAGAAACGCCGGCTGGCGGCGAGGTCCCTCACCACGAGCTGGATATGATCGATAAGCCGGCCGCGATGCAGCTCCATGAAAATTCCTCCTTGTGAGCTTGCGAACTTAGGTCAGCACAGGGCGGCGTCAACACAGGTGCTTGCCGACCGCCAGGTCCCACCACACGTCCGGCCATGGAGCCCTCGGTCGATCCTTCAAACAGAAAAGCCCGCCGGGAGGGGGATCCGACGGGCCTTTGGAAAGCTGGTACCGAGCTTTCAGATGTCTGACGGGGGGTCAGACACGGTGAGAACTTTTATGTGCCGCAGAGGTTCCATTCGAACAAAAAAATTGCCAACGGGTCGTCGAATTCACGCAAATTCAAGCGGTGGAGGCGATTTCTTTTCGCAAAAACCCCTCTCCGCTGGAACTTTCCCTGCCAAGGCAAGTTTTGAGGCGCGGCTGGGAGGAATCAAATTGGACAGTTTTCAGAGGCTTGAGGCGCTGGTCGACAGCGCCGGTGTCGACGACGTCGAAGAAGCAAACGCCTTGCTGCATCGCTTCAAGGGCAGATCGCAGAAGATCACGGCGGCCATCGACGAGTTCATGCTCGATTTCATGACACTGGTTTTCGTCGTCGAAACCGGCGAGGAAGAGTTCGAAAAACCAATCCGCAAGCTGGCTCGCAGCCGGCTTTCCAAGCTCAACCACATGGTGATCGTGGCGGCGTAGGGTGTGCCCGGCGTGGGCTCACCCCTTCAGGATGGCCGCCAGCCGCGGTATGCCCTCGCTCACCGCGCGCCGGTCGGCGAGCGTGAAGGAGAGCCGCAGCGTGTTGCGTCCGGTTGCGTCGGCGAAAAACGCGCTGCCGGGCACGAAGGCGACGCGCGCCTCCTTCACCGCCCGCGCCAGAAGTGCCGTGGCGTCGGCCCCCTCTGGCAGCGTCACCCAGACGAACATGCCGCCTTCCGGACGGCTCCAGCTCACGCCTTCAGCCATGTTGGCTTCAAGTGCCGCGAGCAGGCCGTCGCGGCGCTCGCGGTAGGCGCCGATGAGCTTTTCCACCTGGCCGTCGAACACGGCTTCGGCGACGCGGTGCATCACCACCTGGTTGATCGATGGGCTGTGCAGGTCGGAGGCCTGCTTCATCAGCACCAGCTTCTCGACGATATGGCGCGGCGCGCAGACCCAGCCGACACGCATGCCTGGCGAGAGGATCTTCGAGAACGAGCCGCAATAGAGCGTGCGCGCCTTGTCGATGCCGCCGGAGCGAGCACAGTCGAGCGCCAGGATCGGCGGCACGCCCTCGCCGTCATAGCGCAGCGCGCGATAGGCGGCATCCTCGATGACGGCGATGTCGAGTTCGCCGGCAAGGTCGAGCACCGCCTCGCGCTGCTGGCGGTTCAAGGTTTGGCCAGTCGGGTTGGCGAAATCCGGCACCAGATAGGCGAACTTGACCTTGCCACCATTGGCTGCTGCGGCCGTGCGATAGGCCGCCGGCGTCATGTTGCCGCCTTCCACCGTCAGCCGCTCGTAGCGCGGCTCATAGGCGTTGAACGCCTGCAGCGCGCCGAGATAGGTCGGCCATGTCACCAGCGCGGTATCGCCCGGCGACAGGAACAGTTTGCCGAGATAGTCGAGCGCCTGCTGCGAGCCGGAGGTGATGAAGATATTGGCCTCGTCGCAGGCGACGCCGAGCTTGCCCATCTGCCCGGCCAGCCAGCGCCGCAACGGCAGATAGCCTTCCGAGACCTGGTACTGCAGCGCCGCAGCCGCCTCGCCGCCGCCGAGCACCGAGGCATAGGCGTCGCGGATCGCTTCGGCCGGAAACAGCGCCGGATCGGGAATGCCGCCGGCAAACGAGATGATGTCGGGCTGGTCGAGCAGCTTCAGCAATTCGCGGATTTCGGACGCCTTCATGCGCGACGCGCGCGAAGCCAGCAGATTCATCAAGGTCAAGGCGCGCCTCCCGCGACAATTTTGATATAGGTCAACCTGGCTGACCTATATCACCCCTCCCCGGCAATTTGAATAGAGCCTGACAGCCTTCCGCTATACGCCAGTTGGCGCCGGCCCGGAACCGTGCCTAGCATCACAAGGCCTTCTTGTAGCCGAGATGGCTGCCGGTGAAGCCAAGATCCTCGTAGAAGCGGTGCGCGTCCGCGCGCGACCTGTCGGTGGTGAGCTGGACCAGGCTGCAGCCGCGCGCCCGGCATTCTCCGATCGCCCATTCGAACATCTGCCTGCCGATGCCGCCTGAACGCCGGTGGCTGGCGATGCGGACCGCCTCGATCTGCCCGCGCCAGGCGCCCCTGCGCGAGAGGCCGGCAAGAAAGGTGATCTGCAACGTGCCGATCACCTCGCCGCCGTCCACGGCCACCGCCAGCAGCTGATTGGGATCGGCGTCGATGGCATTGAAGGCATCGACATAACCGCGCGCCAGCGGCAGCGTGGCGTCCTCACGGCCGGCGCCCAGCGGATCGTCGGCCAGCATGGCGACGATCGCGGGGACGTCTGACGCTTGCGCTCGGCGGAATTCGATCATGGTTGCATGACTTACGGCGCAGTGCTGGTGGCGGCAAGCGGGCTCTCCTTCTCCCCTAGGGGAGAAGGCATAGCGCGCCCCGAAGCACGTCCGAAAAACGAAAGAGTGCGTCGGTAGCACCCTCCCTTCGTCATCCTAGGGCGGAGCAGGAGCGAAGCGACGTCGCGAAGACCCTAGGATCCATGCCGTGACGCCTGCGACGGACCAAAGCGGTCCAAGATCGAGCGCCCTACCATCCCGTGCCACGAAACAGCTCGAACCACTCCGGATTGGCCTTTTCGATCAGTTCGATCTTCCATTGACTAGACCAGCGCTTCAGCGATTTCTCGCGCTGGATGGCATCGGTGATATCGAAATATTCTTCGTACCAGACCAGCCGCTGCACGCCGTAGCGGCTGGTGAAACGCGAACCCTCGCCGGATTTGTGTTCTGGCATGCGGCGGCCGAGATCGTTGGTAACACCGATATAGATGGTGCCGCCCTTCTGGCTTGCAGTCATGTAAACATAGCCGGTCATAGGCCAAGGCTACCGGGCAATTCTTCAGCTGAACATCCTGATCCGTTGCATTCTTCGGCCAGCGTCACGGCATGGATCCTAGGGTCTCCGCGACGTCGCTTCGCTCCTGCTCCGCCCTAGGATGACAAAGGTTTGGGGTCTGAAGGCCAATCGCAGATGTCGGAGCCAATGCGCCTCCAGCCCCACTATCAATCCGCATCCCCAGGCTTAGCCTTGCCGCACTGCGCCAGCACCTTGCCTATTGCCGCGCTCGAGCCCTTCAGCGGGAAACTGGTCTGGCCGTATTTGGCGGCACCGACCAGCACATCGCCTTTCCCGCGCAGCAAGTCGAGCAGCGGATCGGCTTTGGCCAGGTTCACCACGAAGTAGTTGTACATGGCTTCGAGCTGCAGCGTCTTGGTTACCGTCTTGCCGTCGGCCTTGAAGTCGAACGCGCCGCTAATGCCGGGCTCCAGCTGCTGGCCGGTGGCGCCGAGGTCGTAGCTCAGCACCGGCGTGTCGAAACAGGCCAGCATCAGATGCGCATCGCCTTTCGGCCCGCCGCAGACCGAGGCGGTCAGCACGCTGCCGCCCTCGTCCTCCTCCATCTCAGCGCTCCAGCCGCCGCAGGACGCGGCCAACGCCGGCTGTACGGCCTGCAAGGCCGCCACCATACCCGCGACGATCAGATATCTCATGACTTCCCCCTCAGGCATTTGCGGCCGCACCCATCGGCATTCTATAGGAAAAGCGGTTCCGTGGCATCGCCCGTCGCGGCGTCCAGTCCTGATTGTGCGGAGAGCGGTGTTGAGAGCCTGTGTTCGTCTGTGTCTGTCGCTGGCCGCCCTGCTGGCCTTGCCGCTCGCCGCCCATGCCGACTGGAAGCCGGTCGAGAAGGTCGAGACCTACGCCATATCAGGCCAGTCCGGGCCGGAGCTCTATCGCGCAATCGGCGACAACGGACCGAAGGTCGGCATTGCCCGCGCCATCGCCCATACCAATTTCAAGCTGACCTGGACCAGGGACTATCAGGCGCGGGCCGGAGCCTGCGTGCTGGTCTCGGCGCGGCCGAAGCTCATCATCACCTACACCTTGCCCAGCCCCTCCTCGCCGCTGCCGCCAGCAATCCAGAAGAACTGGGAGGTTTTCATCGCCGGCGTCAGCGCCCACGAAAAAGTGCATGGCGCCACCATCGTCGACATGGTGCGCAAGATCGAGGCGGCGACCGTCGGCCTCAGCGTCGCCGATGATCCCAAATGCAGCAAGATCCGCACCGAGATGACGAAGCGCCTGTCCGAACTGTCTCAGGCACAGCGGCAGGCCAGCCGCGATTTCGACCGCATCGAACTCGGCCAGGGCGGCAATCTGCAAAAACTCATCCTTGCTCTGGTGAATGGCGGCTGACGCTAGCCTCGAGCCTCCGAAACCAGACCGTCGAGAAGCGCAAAACCTTCCGGCCAGTCGCCCAGGCCACTCTGCGCATTGATGTGGCCGAACGCGCCAATGACGGCCATGCCGCTGCCCCACTGCTTCGCCCTCGCCTCGGCATAGTCCGGCGCACCATAGGGATCGTTGGTGCTGGTCACCACCAGCGAGGCAAAGCGCAGCCGGCCCTCGGGAATTTTGGCAAAGGCCATGCCGTAGGCCGGGAAGACGGCCGCCGTCGGATCGGGAACACCGACCAGCAAGGCCGCCTTGACCGGGCGCCGCGAGATCTTCTGCCAATGCGCGATCAGCAGACAGGACAGGCTGTGCGCGACCAGCACCGGCGGCTCGGGCGCCTCGATCACGGCAGCCTCCAGCGCCGCCAGCCAGTCGGTGAAATCCGGCAGGTCCCAGCTCGACGGCTGGAACCGCCGCATCGCTGGATTGGCGCTTTCCCAACGGGATTGCCAGTGCGCCGGGCCCGAACCGCCGCTGCCTGGCAGGATGATGAAATGCGTCATGTCACCTTGCTCCTATCTCTTAATAGGAGCATGGTGGCGTCTTGCCACAATCCCGGGAATGAGAAATCATCGGAAAAGTCGCGGCATTTCCGATGGATTCAAGGTGGCTATGAAAAACAACGATGAACGCGCGCCGCTCGACCCGACCGATATCGCCATTGTCGAAGCCATGCAGGAAAACGGCCGCATCGGCATGTCCGAGCTCGGCCGCCGGGTCGGCCTGTCGCAGCCGGCGACCTCCGAGCGGGTGAAACGGTTGGAGGAGCGCGGCATCATAGCCGGTTACACCGCGGTGATCGACCCGGCCGCACTTGGCCTCGGCATGATGGCGATCATCCGGGTGCGCACCACGCATGAGCACATCCGGCCCTGCCTGAAGCAGTTCGCCGAGATGCCGCAGATCACCGAGGTGCACCGGCTGACCGGCGAGGACTGCTTCGTCCTGAAAGTGGTCGTCCCCTCGCCGGCGCAGCTTGAAACCATCGTCGACGCGGTGGCCCGCCACGGCGCTGTCACCACGGCGCTGGTGCTGCGCAGCGAGCCGCCAAAGCCGATCGGCCGCGACCTGATCCGGAGATCAGGCGGCTAGAGCAATGAGATCGAGCCGTACCGAGGTCCTGAGCTGCCCTAGCGGCTGAGATCGAGAGCCGCGCTCAAATCGCCGATCGGCGGCTGGTCGTTGTTGCGCAGCGCCTTGTCGCGGGCGACGATGCCGGGCAGAACCGGCAAATCGTAGCGCGCAGTGATGAAGCGCAGGATCGACGTCGTGTCGTATTGGGTGTGGTCGACCGTGCCCATCTTCGCATACGGCGAGATGATGAAGGCCGGGATGCGGTTGCCCGGCCCCCAGCGGTCGGCCTTCGGTGGCGCGACATGGTCCCAGAACCCGCCATTCTCGTCATAGGTGACGACCACCAGCATATGGCTCCATTGCGGGCTTTTCTCCAGGTGCGAGACGACGTCGGCGAGATGCTGGTCGCCGCTCGCCACATCGGCGTAGCCGCCATGCTCGTTGAGATTGCCTTGCGGCTTGTAGAAACTCACCGCCGGCAGCTTGCCGTCGTCGATCGCCTTGATGAATTCGGCCCCGTCGAGGCCGCCATCCCTAAGATGTTCGGCCCGCGCGGCCGTGCCGGGCGCGTAAGCCGCGAAATAGTTGAATGGCTGGTGATGGAACTGGAAGTTCGGCACCGGCGTCGCGTTCTTGCCGTCGAGCGCTGCCTGCCAGGCGCCGGAGTACCAGGCCCAGCTGACGCCCTTCAGCGACAATAGATCGCCAATAGTGATGTCGTGCTGCGGCGGCAACGTGGTCGGCTGCGCCGGATCGGCAAGTGCCTTGTCGCCGCCTTCGGCCGGCTTGTTGGCGCTCGGCTGATAAGGCGGCTGCATGGTATTGACGGCGTAAAAGTCTGGGGTGATGGCGCCGTCATTGACGAATTTCGGCGCGCCGCCGAGTGCCGAGGCCGGCGAGTTGTCGGCGACCTTCAGCGTCGTGCCATCGGCATCGACCACGGCGATCTGTCCCTTCACCGGGCTGGTGTCGGCGTGGGGATAGACCGGCACGCAGGCGCAGGCGAGCATGATGTGGTTGAGGAAGGAGCCGCCGAAGGCGCCCTGGAAGAAATTGTCGGCCAAAACGTATTTCTTCGCCACCACCCACATCGGCAGCACCGAGCCGTCATAATGGCCCATCACCAGGCCGCCGGAATCGGCCCAGGCGACGAACATGTCGTTCTTCCCGCCATCGATCTGCATCTGCTCCTGATAGAAACGGTGCCAGAGGTCGCGCGTGATGACGGAGGTCTTCTCGTTGAAGCCGCTGGCGTCGTCGATGGCGAAGCTGGCGTTGCTGAGATGCGCCGACTGCGCCTCGGTCACCGGCGGCGTCACCCCCTTGGCGGTCAGGCCGCCCCAGGCCGGCGGCAGTTCGGCCAGCGGCTTGCCGTCGCGGTCGAGCTGGCGCACCTGGCCGGCCGAAAGGTTGGCCAGGCCGTTGGCGCCGGGGAAGCCGCCATAGAGATTATCGAAGCTGCGGTTTTCGGCATAGATGACGACGACCGTGTCGATCTTGTCATAGCCGGGAGGGGCGGCGATGGCTGTAGCCGGAATCGAGGCCAGCGCCGTGCCGGTCAGGCAAAGCGAGGTGAAAAGCGTGAACCGCGTCATGGGAGGTCCTCATGGCTAGGGTGATGGCTAGAGGGCAGTGCATGGCTCGGGGCGACGAGCCATGGCTGCAAACGCTAGGTCGATGCCTTGTCACCTTTGTGACATTTATCGCCCATCCGAACACGGTTGCGTGAGCGGGTGGACCGGTCATCAATCCGTTGCAGTGCGGACCTAATTCCGGAACAAACCGGGCTGAACCTTATGACGGCAAGACGATGGAAAGGCCTGATGTCCGCGACCGCCGCGGCATCGATGTTTGGCCTCGCCACGATCCTGCCCGGCAACGCCGTCAGCGCCGGAAGCGGCAGCGTCCATCCCGGACCGATGTCGCGCGCGGATGCCTTCGCGCGGGTGCAAGCGCTGACAGCGCTTGGCCGCAAGATGTTCTTCGACCCGTCGCTGTCGGCTTCAGGCAAACAATCCTGCTCGTCCTGCCATGATCCGCACCATGCCTTCGGCCCGATCTCGGCCGCACCGGTCGAGATGGGCGGGCCGAAGCTGAACCAGCCCGGACTGCGCGCCGTACCGTCGCTGCGTTACCTCCAGGCGGTGCCCGCCTTCACCGAGCATTTCTACGATTCCGAGGATGAAGGCGACGAAAGCGTCGACAACGGCCCGACCGGCGGCCTGACCTGGGACGGCCGCGCCGACGGCGGCCGCGACCAGGCCAAGATCCCCCTGCTGTCGCCATTCGAGATGGCCAACAAGGATGCCGCCGCCGTCACCGCCGGATTGCGCAGGTCGGCCTATGCCGATGAATTCAAGGCAGCCTTCGGCGACACCGTGTTCGATCATCCAGACGACGCCTTCGACGCCGCCGCCGAGGCGCTCGGCACCTTTGAACAGAGCGCCGCCGACTTCTATCCCTACTCCAGCCGCTACGACGCCTTCCTCGCCGGCAAGGCGACGCTGTCGGCGCAGGAATTGCGCGGCCGCGCGCTGTTCGAAGGCGAGGCCAAGGGCAATTGCGCCAGCTGCCACCTGAGCGAACCCGCCAATGACGGCGAGCCGCCGCAGTTCACCGATTTCGGCCTGATCGCCGTCGCCGTACCGCGCAACCTGGCCATCCCGGCCAATGCCGACCCCGCCTATTTCGATCTCGGCCTCTGCGGGCCGCTGCGCACCGACTTCCATGGCCGGGCTGATTATTGCGGCCTGTTTCGCACGCCGACGCTGCGCAATGTCGCGCTGCGCAAAAGCTTCTTCCACAATGGCTATTTCCACACGCTGCGCGACGCGGTCGCCTTCTATGCCAGCCGCGACAGTGATCCAGGCCACTGGTATCCCAAGAATGCCGACGGCACGATCAGGAAAAATGACGATTTTCCAAAGGCTTATTGGGCCAACCTCAACCAGGACCCGCCCTTTGGCAAGAAGCCGGGCGACAAGCCGGCGCTGACCGACCCCGAAATCGACGACATCGTCGCCTTCCTGCAAACGCTGACCGATGCGGATCAGCAGGGCGAGGCGGTGCCGGCGAAATGATCCCCCCTAGCCTTGCGCAGGCCAGTCTCGAACCCGCAAAACAGGTTTCTGGGTCTTGTCGGCGGCGCTGGGGCAGCAAGGACCGACATTTGCAATAGCACTTCCTCATTAGCGCTTCCTAAACTGCTCTGGGGTATCCCTTACCAATTGATGGTGGGACGCCGATGAACGCATTCTGGCGAGCAGTCGGATTTGTTGTGATCCTTGTGACCGGCGCAGCGATGCTGGCGGCCTTGCATATCGACGCCCAGCGGAACTTCGCGCTTGCCAAGGAACGCTACATCGAGAACTCCCAGGCGGCAGCCAGGACAACGGCCAAGACGGTCGAAGACGCCTTGCGGGCCGTCTACGAGAATGTGCGAACGCTGAGCTACCTGCCAAGCGTCCGAAACCTCGACCGGCATGGCACCAACCTCGGCGACGAGGGCCGCGCGACAATCCAGCAGATCTACAACAACCTCGCCAACAACGTCTCCATTTCCGAGGTCTACTTCCTGCCGCTGGATTTCGACCCCGACCGCTTCGATGCCGTGACCGGAAAGCTCGAGGAGCCGATCCTCCAGTTCGACCAGCTGATCGTGAATGCCAGGGCGCGGTCCGACGCAGCAGGCGCAAAGTCCGCAAAGCTTGACGAGAACGCGCTGACCCGGCCCGCCGAAGAGGTCGAGACCTATGAGTACCAGGAACTGGCCAAACAGCTCGCCTGGCTGAAGGCGAACTATCCGAATTCGAGCGCCATTGACGGGCTGAATGTGCCGATCATCGGCACGAAGGAGCTCATCACTTGCGACAACACCGATTTCATCCACACCGGCAATGACGCGGATCGCTCCGGTTTCATCCTTTCGGTCCCGGTCTTCGGCCAGGATGGCAGCCTGCGCGGCTCCGTCTCGGCAATCATGCTCACCTCGGCGCTGAGGAAACTGTTGCCGAGCAGCGATTATGTCATCGTCAACTCAGGCTACGGATTTGAATCCGACCAGCACAAGATGTCGACGGCCCTCGCGGCGGATTCTCGTGCCTTCACGGCGGCCGATCCCAATCTGATCTATTCCGAAGTCATCCCGCTCTCGCTCAACGATCCCAGAAGCGCCTGGCGTCTCTGGGCCGGTTTTCCCAACAGCAGATACGACAGCAACATGGACGCCCTGTCCGTGCGGCAATTCGAACTGGCCGGTTATGCGGCGGTCGCGGTGGTCACGCTTCTGGCGCTGGCCTGCTGGTATGCGATCGGGCGCACGATGATGATGCAGACCGATGCCGCCGAGACTTTGGAGAGGCGGGTCGAGGAACGCACCGCCGAGATCCAGCACCTTGCCACGCATGACATTCTCACCGGCCTGCCCAACCGGGGCCTCCTGGCCGACACGATGGACGAGGCGCTGAGAAGCCTCAGGGATGGAGAGAAGCTGGCCGTCCATTGCGTCGATCTCGACCGTTTCAAACCGGTCAATGACACACTCGGCCATCCGGTCGGCGATGAGGTTCTCGGTGCGGTGGCGAGGCGCCTGAAGCAGCAGGCGGGTGAAACCGCCATGGTCGCGAGAACCGGAGGCGACGAGTTCGTCATCCTCCAGCTCCTGATCGATGGCGACGAAGAGGCGGGTGTGCTGGCGAGCCGGGTCATTCACGCTTTGGCCGGCGAGTTTTTGATCCAGGGCCACAAGATCAACATCGGCAGCAGCATCGGCATCGCTGTCTTCCCGGACGACGGACAAAGTTCGGAAATCCTCATCCGCAATGCCGACCTTGCCTTGTACAAAGCCAAGATGGAAGGCCGCGGGACCTGCAGGTCGTTCGAGCCGGGAATGGACGCAAGACTGCAGGAGCGCCGCCAACTCGAATCCGAACTGGCTCTCGGCGTCACAAACGAGCAGTTCGTCGTGTATTATCAACCGCTGCACGACGCAAAGACCTCGAAACTCACCGGCTTCGAAGCCCTGGTGCGATGGAACCATCCGCGCCTCGGCCTGCTGCCGCCGTCAGAATTTATCCCGATGGCCGAGGAGACGGGCGTCATCGACACGCTTGGCGAGTGGATCATGCAGCGTGCTTGCGCCGACGCCGCCAAATGGCCCCTGCCCGTCAAGGTCGCGGTCAATCTCTCGCCCGCCCAGTTCAAACAGCAGGGGCTGCCGCTTCAGGTTGCCGCGGCGCTCGCGGCTTCGAATCTGCTGCCGTCACGGCTCGAACTGGAGATCACCGAGTCGGTGCTGCTGGCGCACAATGAAAACACGATAACGACGCTGCACAGCCTGCGCGACCTCGGCGTCAGCATAGCCATGGACGATTTCGGCACCGGCTATTCCTCGCTGAGCTATCTCAGGTCGTTCCCGTTTAACCGCATCAAGATCGACCGCAGCTTCGTCAGCCTAATGTGCGAGAGCAGCGAAAGCCGGGCAATCGTGAAGGCCGTCGCCGAACTCGGCAGCACGCTCGGCATGACCACAACCGCAGAAGGCGTCGAGACCGAGGACCAGTTCAGGCTGGTCAGGGAGAATGGCTGCACGGATGTCCAGGGCTGGTTCTTTGGCCGTCCAATGCCGGCATCCGAGCTTCATACGCTTTTCGAACAGCCCGAACAGCGAGGCGCCTTGACCGCGTAGGGAGCACCAACGGGGCCGTGAAGCGCCAACCGGTTCTAGGAGTGTGTTGAGATTCAGGTCAGGCTGAGCCGGAGTCGAAGACGGGCGCGAAGCGACCAAACAAGGTGGTTTCCGAGAACCGGAGCGGAGCGTACTTAAAGTACGTGAGCCACCGGAAGCGCAGGGAACCGTCGTTTGCAGGTCGGCATCACCTGAATATCAACACATCCTATTGCGTGTCGGCATTCGCCTTCAGCTCCGCCCGCTTCTCGTCCGACACCACCGCGAGGTCGAGCACCTTTTGCAGGCCAGCGGCGTGGCGGAAGCTGGGTTCGCTCTGTACGCCGCTGGTGACGGCGTCGACGAAACGCTGGTAGTTGGTTGGCACCGAGCCGGCGTCGAGCTCTTCCCATTTGGCGTTCTCGACATTCTCGCCCACGCAGGCCTTGAGCAGCGAGCCGTCGAGATTGTGCACCACCTCGATGGCACCCTTGTCGCCATAGATGCGCAGGCGCAGTTCGTTGAGATGGCCGGTCGCCCAGCGGCTGGCGTGCACGACACCGAAGGCGCCGTTGGAGAAATCCAGCGTCATGGCGAAGCTGTCATTGGCGTCGAGTTCGTAGTCGCCGATGCGGTTGCCGGGCGCCTTGTCGAAGGCGCGCAGCCGGCAGAAGACATGGTCGATGTCGAGAGCCGCACCATAGCTGGCGAAATCGAGGATGTGGATGCCGACATCGCCGAGCACGCCATTCGAGCCGTGGCCGCGCGACAGGCGCCAGAGCCATTTCGGATCGTTCTGCCAGTCGCCCCAGAATTTCGACACCAGCCAGCTCTGCAGATAGGACGCCTCGACATGCCTGACCGTGCCGATTTCGCCCGCCTGCACCATCTGGCGGGCCTTCTGCAGCGCCGCGACATTGCGATAGGTGAGGTTCACCATGTTGACGATGCCGGCAGCCTCGGCGGCATCGGCCATCTCGGTGGCCTTGCCGAAGTTCTCGGCCAACGGCTTCTCGCACAGCACCGGCTTGCCGGCGGCGATCAGCGCCATGGTGGTCGGGTGATGGATACGGTCCGGCGTGACATTGGCCACCGCGTCGAAGCCGCCCCATTGCAGCGCCTCCTCCAGCGAGGTGAAGCGGCTGGGGATGTTGAAGCCGTCGGCGAATTCACCGACACGCGCCGCATCGACATCGACGGCACCGACGATGTCGACGCCCTCGATGGCACCGAACCGCCTTGCATGTTCCTGCGCCATCCAGCCGGTGCCGAGTATCAAAAGCCGCATTTCTTGCTCCTTGGAATATTCAGAATCCGTCGTCTCAGAGGCGCTGCCAGATCGCCTTCAGCGGCCAACCCATGGCTTGCTCGATCGCCCGCAATTGCTCACCGGCCAAGGAGGTCACTCCCGGATTGACGACCGTCAACGCGCAGACACCGAACGCCGCCGACCGGACGTAGCGCAGGTCGTTCAGCGACGCGGGCTTATGGCAGCACGGCGTGGTGACAGACAGATCCTCGAAGCGTGACGCCGCGGCCTGGTCCATGGCACCGCCCCACCATTCCTCGATGTCGCCGCCGCAGAACGGGCAATGGACGCTTTCCGTATTTGCTCCGGCGTCGAAAAACGTCACCCCCTCTTCGGATTCGACGGCGACATGCTCGGCCTGCGGGAACAGTCCGTGCGCAACATTCACGGCCGCAGCGGCAGCCGGCTCATCAGGGTGCCAGTGCGGATCATGAGGCACCAGGCGCAGATAAGTGTCGGACATGCCTCCTCCTCCCGGTGGGCGCCTCAGATAGCGCGGATGATGCCGCCGTCGACGCGGATGTTCTGGCCGGTGATGTAACCGGCGCCTTCGGATGCCAGGAAGGCGATGGTCGCGGCGATCTCTTCCGAGGTGCCGTAGCGCTGCATCGGAACGCTGTCGCGGCGCTCCTCGGTAGGGGCAATGCTGTCGATCCAGCCGGGAAGCACGTTGTTCATGCGCACATTGTCTGATGCATAGGTGTTGGCGAAGATCTTGGTGTAGGCGGCAAGCCCGGCGCGGAACACCGCCGAGGTCGGGAACATCGGGCTTGGCTCGACCACCCAGGCGGTCGAGATGTTGATGATGGCGCCGCCCTTCTGCTTGACCATCTGCGGTGCCACGATGCGCACCGGCCGGATGACGTTCAGCAGATAGACGTCCATGCCGGTGTGCCACTGCTCGTCCGTGATCTCGAGGATCGGCGCGCGCGGCCCGTGGCCGCCGCTGTTGACCAGCACGTCGATGCGGCCATAGCGCTCCAGCGTCAGGTCGACGAGGCGCTGCAGATCGTCATTCGACTGGTTGGAGCCGGTGACGCCGAGCCCGCCAAGCTCTTTCGCCAGCGCCTCGCCCTTGCCGGACGAGGACAGGATGGCGACCTTGAAGCCATCCGCCGCCAGGCGCTTCGCCGCCGCCGCACCCATGCCGCTTCCGCCAGCCACGACGACAGCTGTTTTTTCTGAACTCATCTGATTTTCCTTCTTGGGTTGGCGGGCGAGCCTTGGCAGTTGGCGGTGTATAGCCGGTTTCGTCAGCCAGTTCGAACCAGAAAGCCTGAACCAGCATGCAGAAAAACTCTCCTATGTCGCTGCGAATTCAGACGGGCAATAGGGCGTCGGGCTTCACATTGGCGATTGAGGCATAAGTGTGTGTTTCCCGGACGCCGGGCAGCGGCAGAATGACCCGCTGCAGGAAATCCTGGAACACCGCCATGTCGGCGATGCGCGCCTTGACCAGATAGTCGAAACCGCCGACCACCATGTGGCATTCGATGATCTCCGGCGCCCGCAACACCGCCTCGGCGAAGCGGTCGAAGACTTGCGGCGCCGTATGGTCGAGCCGCACCTCGATGAAGACGAGCTGTGCCTGCCCGATCCTGGCCGGGTCGAGAATGGCGCGCACCGCGCGGATGAACCCTTCGGCGAACAGCCGCTTGAGGCGCTGCGCCGCCCCTGTCGGCGACAACCCAACCCGCCGCGCCAGATCGAGCGTCGTGCGGCGGCCATCCTCCTGCAACAAGCGCAGCAGCGAGCGGTCGATACGGTCGAGATCATCCATTTCAGGATTCACACTTCTGAGCCAGAGTAAGCGTGATAGTCACGCCGAAATCGCAAAAACAGCATATTTCATCACGCCGTCAGATCGCAATACCGTTGCCGTGCACTCCAGCCGACAACGAAAGCGGATCCCATGACAACAGCCCTATCGATCTCCCGCAGCGCCCAGGTCAAGGGCGATACACCAGTGCTCTTCTTGAGCGAAGCCGAGGTGAAAACCTGCATCGACCTTCGCCAGCTTCTCGACGCGCTGGCCGGCGGCTTCAAGGCGCTGTCCGATGGCAAGGTCATCAATCCGGCGCGGCCGCAGCTCGATATCCCTGATGCAGGCTATTCCCTGGCGATGCCGGCCTGGATGGCGGGCATGCATCTGACGGTGAAGATCGTCAACGTGTTCGAGGGCAACATCGCCAAAGGCATCCCCAGCCACCTCGCCACCATCCATCTGTTCGACCCGCAGACCGGCATGCCGGTATGCGTCATGGACGGCACCTACATCACCGCCGTGCGCACCTCCGGCTCGGCGGTGCTGTCGGTGCGCGAACTTGCCCGGCGCGACGCCAAGGTAGCGACGGTGGTGGGCGCCGGCGTGCAGGCCGGCCAGCACTTGCACCTTCTGCCGCTGGTGCGGGATTTCGCCGAGATCCGCGTCGTCTCGAAGGAATTCGCGGATGCGCAGGCGCTTGCCGCGCAGCATCCCGGCGTCGTCGCTGTCAGCGATATCGAAACCGCGGTGCGCTCGTCGGATGTCGTCTGCCTTGCGACGCATTCCTACGAGCCGGTGATTTCGCCCCACTGGGTGCGGCCCGGCACCCATGTCTCGTCGGTGGGCGTCGCACCGCCCGGTGGCGAACTGCCGGTCGACCTCATCAAGCGGGCCAGCCTGTTCGTCGAGACCAGCGAAGCCTTCGCCCCGACCCCGGTCGGCTCCTGCGAACTCGCCGGTCTCGATCCGCAGACCGGAACCGAACTCGGCGAAATGCTGCTGGGGCTGCGGCCGGGACGCTTCAGCGCCGAGCAGGTCACCGTCTACAAGGCCATGGGCGTTGCCATGGAAGACATGGTGGCGGCCGACCTCGCCTATCGCGAAGCGGTTCGGCGGGGATTGGGGCGGGCTGTTGCGTTGTAGCGGCTGGGCGGGCTCATCGTTTAGGTCGGGCGCTGCCCCTCATAGCCCGTACGATGGACAGGTGGTTGGATATCAACGCGCCTTGGGCAAGCCGGGTAGCATCTGGCTTAGCACGCGATCGCGAAGGAAAACGTGATGGAAGATGGCCGCGGCGGCGTGCAGGCCGGCGAGCCATAGGATGATATCGCCAAGCGTGCCATGGATGTCCGCCAGCGATGCGCCAGCGCCCCACGGGTCGAAAAACGGACCGATGGCACCGACACCGTAGACCGTCACCGGGTGGCCGCCGAACCATGCGCCGAGCATGGCGGTCGCCGGAACCGCGAACAGAAGCGCATAGAGCGCCCAGTGCGTCACCTTGGAGGTGACGGCCATCCATGCGGGCATCGGCGGTGCATCGGGAACGCGGTCGAATAGGCGCCAGATCAGACGAGCGACCAGCAGCCAGAAGACGGTGAACCCGAGCGACTCGTGAAGCAACAGGGTCGAGGCGCGGGCCTCGGAATAGACGCGCGCCGGCGGGCCACCTTCGGAGACCAGGAAGGCGATCAGCACAAGCAGTGCCGTCAGCCAGTGAAATGCCTGGGCAAGGCTTCCGTAGCGTGTTGTCGTACCGGACAGCGACATGCAAAAGCTCCGTTGGACACAATTGTCGTCAAGTGAACATCCGAGTTTGCCGATCATGTGGCGGCGACCCCGCGACGGCAAAGATGCCGCGCTGGCGACGGCAAAGGGCCGCACGGGCGGCGGCCGCGCGGAGGTGGAACGCTCCACCGGGATATGAGACGCTGACCGCCAAGCCTGGCCAGGAGATGCAACGATGAAACCCACACTGCCGCTGTTGTTGAGCCTCAATGGCGGCTATGTCGATACGGCCGGCTTCCTGGCACTGCAGGGCCTGTTCACCGCGCATGTGACGGGAAATTTCGTCACCCTAGGCGCCTCGCTGGTGCTCGGCATCTCGGGCGTGCTGGCAAAGCTTTTGGCATTGCCGGTGTTCTGCATCGTCGTCATCCTGACCCGGCTGGCCGGCGAGCGCTTGCGCAGGCGGGGCCGGCAGGCGCTCGGGCCGCTTCTGGCGGCCAAGCTGGCGCTGTTGATCGCCGGTGCCGCGCTGGCAATCCGCTTTGGCCCCTTCGCCAGTGGCGACGGCGCGGCGGCGATCGTCACCGGCATGGTGCTGGTCGCCGCGATGGCGATCCAGAACGCAGTGCACCGCGTCCATCTCGCGGCCGCACCCCCTTCAACGCTGATGACCGGCACCACCACCCAGATCATGATCGACGTCAGCGATCTTCTGGGCGGCGTGAAGCCAGAGGCCCGCCCTGCCCTCATTGCGCGCCTGCGGCGCATGTCGGTGGCGGTCGCCGTGTTCGCGGCCGGCTGCGCCGCCGCCGCACTCGGGTTTGCCTTCGCCAATGTCTGGTGCTTCGTCGTGCCGCCGGTGATTGCGTTCTTCGCCCTGCTGCTGCGGCTTGGCGCGCAGGACGGGGAAACCAGCTAGCCCTCTTCGTCCGTCCAGATCAGGCGCAGCAGACGCAGCAGCGTTGCCCGCTCCTTTTTTGTCAGCCGCTGCAGGAACCGGTCCTCATGCCGGCGAACCTGCCGCCGCCATCCGGGCATGGCCTCCCTCGCGGCCGGGGTCAGGGCGAGCATCTGCACGCGCTTGTCGCCGGCATGGTCGTCGCGTTCGACCAGCCCGCGCTCTTCCAGTTCGGCAAGCAGCGGCGCCATGTTGGCGCTCTTCATGCCGAGCAGGCGGCAGAGTTCGGCGGCGCGGATGCCGGGCTTCTCGTCGATCAGCGCCAGCATGCCATAGGTCAGCGGGCGCAACGCCGCCTCGGCCAGCTCGACCGCGAAATCGTTGAGCGCAACGGCCGAGGCGCGTTTGAGATTGTAACCGATCTGCGCGTCGAGCGCGTCTTCAGGTGTCGCGCCTGGCGCCCTGCTACTGATATGAGCCTCGTCCATGGTGCAACCGATCGCCGCGATCAAGGCCCTTGTCAAGCGAAAAAGACTATGCGACATAGCAAATATGATCGCTATGCTGCATAGCAATTTCACCAATGCAGCAGCGAAACGGGAGGACCTGACCATGACCGAAGAGACCGTTGCCTTCGACGTCGAGAACGGCATCGCCTGGGTGCGCTTCAACCGTCCGGACAAACGCAATTGCATGAACCCGGCGCTCAACCGGCGAATGATGGAGGTTCTCGACGAGTTGGAATTCCGCGACGACGTCGGCGTGCTGGTGCTGTCGGGCGAAGGCAGCGCCTGGTCGGCGGGCATGGACCTCAAGGAGTATTTTCGCGAGACCGAAGCCAAGGGCCTGGGCGCCATCCGCAAGGCGCAGTCCGAAGCCTATGGCTGGTGGCGGCGGCTGCGCTGGTACGGCAAGCCGACCATCGCCATGGTCAATGGCTGGTGCTTCGGCGGCGGCTATGGCCCGCTCTTCGCCTGCGACCTCGCCTTCGCTGCCGACGAGGCGCAGTTCGCCCTGTCCGAGATCAACTGGGGCATCCTGCCTGGCGGCGGCGCCACCAAGGTGGTGGTCGACCTCCTGTCGATGCGCGACGCCATGTACCACGCGCTGACAGGCGAGCTCATCGACGGCAGGAAGGCCGCCGCCTGGAAGCTGGTCAATGAAAGCCTGCCACTGGCGGATCTGAAGGCGCGTGTCACCGAGGTCGCCACCCTCTTGCTGAAGAAGAACCCGATTGCCCTGAAGGCGACCAAGGACGCCATCCGCCGCGTCGCCGAGATGACCTACGACAATGCCGAGGACTATCTCGTGCGGGCGCAGGAGGCGGCCAATTCCCACGACAATGAGGGCCGCAAGGAAGGCATCCGCCAGTTCATCGACGAAAAGAGCTACAAGCCGGGTCTCGGCGCCTACGACAAGGCAAGGTGATCCCGCAAAGCACAGGCAATCCTGGGGAGGAGATGCAGATGCCGGCCTGGACGACATCAGACCCCGTGGCCCTGCACGCCAGGGCACAGCCGAATCGTCTCGCTTGTGTCGACCTGGCGACCGGCCGGCGCTGGACCTATTTCGCGCTGGACGAAGCCATCCAGCGTGCCGTCGGCGTTCTCGAAGCCGGCCATGGCATCGCGGCCGGGCAACGGATCGCGACGATAGCCCGCAACAGCGCCGATCTCTTGATCCTGCAGCAGGCCGCGATGCGGCTCGGCGCCATCTTCGTGCCGCTCAACTGGCGGCTTGCCAGCGCCGAGCAGAAGGCGATCCTTGAGGATTGCGATCCGCTACTTCTGTTGCATGACTCGGCCCTCGATATGGCGCTCCCCAAAGGCTGCAGGCCGGTCGAAGTCGCGGCCTTCGCGGCGGCGGTCGAGGCGCATGCGCCGGCAGCGCGCCGCCCGTTGCCGGCGGACGCCACGCCGTCGATCATCCTCTACACATCCGGCACGTCGGGCCGGCCGAAAGGGGTTATCGTCACCGAGCGCAATGCCCTGGCCACCGCGGTCAATTTCGGCGTGCTGGGGCGGGTCGGCAACGCCAGCATCTTCCTCTGCGACGCGCCCATGTTCCATGTCATCGGCCTCATCACCAACCTGCGGCCACCTCTGCTTCAGGGTGGCACGGTGCTGATCTCGCCCGGCTTCGACGCCGGCCTCACCAACCGTCGCCTCGCCGATCCCGCACTTGGCGTCACCCACTATTTCTGTGTGCCGCAGATGGCCAGAATGCTGCGCGACCATCCGGATTTTGCGCCGGCGAACTGGACTTCGCTCACCGCCATCTTCACCGGCGGCGCGCCAAACCCCGCCGCCGATATCAACTGGTGGCTGGCGCAAGGTGTGTGCATGGTAGACGGCTTCGGCATGACGGAAGCCGGCACCGTACTCGGCATGCCGGTCGAGACCACCCAGATCGCCCGCAAGGCGGGCTCGGCCGGTCTTGCGGCGCCGGCAATCGGCCTGCGCATCGTCGACGACGATGGCCGCGACGTCGCCGCCGGCGAACCAGGCGAGATCTGGCTGTCCGGCCCCGGCATCACATCAGGCTACTGGAACCGGCCGGAAGAGACGGCGCGCGCCTTCACCGCCGATGGCTGGTTTCGCACCGGCGACATCGCGCGGCAGGACGACGAAGGCTTCGTCACCCTCGTCGACCGCCGCAAGGACATGTTCATTTCCGGCGGCGAGAACGTCTTTCCGGTCGAAGTCGAGATGGCGCTGCTCGATCATCCCGATATTGCCGAAGCGGCAGTGATCGGCGTCGCCGACCAGCGCTGGGGCGAAGTCGGGCGCGCCTTCGTGGTGGTCAAACCCGGTCGCGTTGTCGACCCGGCCGATCTGGCAAGCCACTGCGGCGCCCGCATCGCCCGCTACAAGGTGCCGAAGGAGTTCTTGCTCACCGATACGCTGCCGCGCACCGCGTCCGGCAAGATCCAGAAACACATTTTACGCGGCTGGATAGGAGCTGCCCGCGGGCAAGCCTGAGGCATACCGCCTTTCAGCCCGCAGGCGCGGACCGAAAAATCGCCACGGCCGCCGCAACGATGTCCGCATTGTCCCTCGCAACGCTGCCATCGGCGAGCGTCTTGCCGTCCTCCAGGCCGACCCGCGTCGACCAGCGCTTGCGATGCGCAAGCGCGACGAATGGCCATACCGTGGCGTCGACGCCGTGCAGCAGGATCGGCCGCCGCACCCCGGCGCGCTCGAGCACGGCGGCGATACCATTCGCCTCGTCCAGCGCTGCCGGCAGGTCCTGGATGTCGATCTCGATCAGGATGCGCAGCACGCGACTGTGGTCGGCAAGACCGACGAAGCGCTCGGCGTCAGCTGTTGTGGCAAGCCCCGCCTCGACGCCGACGCCACGATTGCGCAGCAGCTCCATTACGGCGGGCGCATCGACCTCCGACAAATTGACCGATGCATAGTCGGGCAGTTCCTTCCACGCGCCGATCGCGGCGCGGGTCCGCTCGACATCGTTCTCGATCCAGGCGCCGGTCGACACGCCAATGAGCGTGCCCGGGCAGGCCCGCCGCACCGCCAGCACGGTGGCGTCGACCGCCGCCAGGCTTTCGCGTTCGTCAATGCGCGGATGGATGTGCAGTTCGGCCGCACCGGCGGCGACACAAGCCGCGGCGTCGTTGGCCATCGCCTGTGCATCGAGCGGCAGCCTGGGGCGGAAATCGCGTGGACGCGCGCCGTTGATGCAGGCCTGGACGATCATCGATCTCACCTCGGACTAGGAGGTCGCAGTCTAGTCGCGCAGCAAGACGCGGCAAAGAGCTGGAGACTCGCTCCTGACAACGCGCGCGACATTCGACGGCATTTGAATAAAAGCCGCCTGTGGATATTTACCCCGAATTCCGCCAGGCCCGGCAAAATACATTAGGGCGGGATCATGGAGAGACCATTGACCAGTGATTTTTCAGCGGCCCGCATCCACCTCGAACGCGCCTATCACTATCTGCAAGGCAGTGACGAGACGAGCCGCATGGCATGTGACGCCCTCGATCTGTTGATCGAAACGGTGGCAGAGGCACAGCACAGGCCATCCGAGGCTGGAGTGCTGGAATTTCCGCAATCGACGGCGCGGCGAACCGCCTAAGATGTTTTGAGACTCAGGCCGGCTGGCCCGGCCTGAATCTCAACACACCTGAATCTCAACATACCTGGATCACGATGCCTTTCGGGCTGGCACCACTTCGGTCGCGCGCGAAACAATCGCCTCCAGCGGTTCCGGCCGGTGCAGCAAGAAGCCCTGGCCGAAGGCGACGCCCATGTCGCTCAGCATCGTCATCGTGTCCTGCCGTTCGATCTTCTCGCCCACCACAGCGCAGCCCAGGCTGCGGGCAATGCTGGTGATAGCCAGCACGATCTCGCGGTCGAAGCGGCTTTGCGTGATGTGTTCGATGAAGGAACCGTCGATCTTGATCGTGTCGACGGGGAACCGCCTGAGATATTCGAACGAACTCATGCCGGCGCCGAAATCGTCGAGGCTGACCCGGCAGTGCCGCTCGCGCGCCTTGCGCACGAATTGTTCCGCGGCGTCGAAATTCGTGACCGCGGCGGTCTCGGTAATCTCGAAGCCGATGCCCGAATGCGGCGCCCCGGTCTCCTCGATGACGCTGTCGACGAACGCCCACAATTGCGGATCGCTCAACGTCTGCGCCGACAGGTTGAAGCCGAGCGTCAGCGCGCCCGAGCGCAAGGCCGCGCCGTGCCGCGACAGCGCGGTGCGGATGATCCAGCGGTCGAGCCTGGAAGCGATGCCGAACCGCTCGGCCACCGGAATGAACTCGCCGGGTGGCACCAGGCGGCCATTGCGCGCGGCAAGCCTCGCCAACACTTCGACATGGCGGCTCTCTTGCCACGGCCTGCCCAGCAGATGGATTTCCTGGCCAAACAGTTTCAGCCGTCCGTCTTCCATGGCATCGACGGTGTCGGCGGCGATCCGCGCCGCATTCAGCCCGCCCGACCCCGATGCCGTCTTAACGGAGAACACCGCGAAACGGTTTCGCCCGGCAGCCTTGGCCGCGTAGCAGGCATCGTCGGCGCACGCCAGCGCGTCGGCCACCGTGGTACCGGCGTCATCGACGAAGGCGATACCGATCGAGGCCGCCAGCTTGCGCGTCGATGCGGCCGGGCCGAGATCGGCTTCGCGCACCGCGCCAAGCACCGCAGTGGCGATCCGCTCGGCCTGCGCGGCATTGCAATGCGGCACCACCAGCGCGAATTCGTCGCCACCCAGCCGCGCCGCTTGCGCCGATGGCGGCAGACAAGCGCGGATGCCGGCGGCGACGCTCTTCAATGCCAGGTCGCCGGCGGCATGGCCGGCAAAATCGTTGAGCGCCTTGAAGTAGTCGAGATCGACATAGAACACGGCGAGCGGCGCACCCGCCGCGATATGGTCGGCGAGCAGCCGGTCGAAGGCGGAGCGGTTCCACAGGCCGGTCAGCGCATCATGCCGGGCCGCGTAGGCGAGCTCCTGCTCGCGCAGCTTTTCCTCGGTGATGTCGCGCACCGTGCCGAGGATCTGGCCGGCGGCACCCGCGGCAGCGACGAAGCGGACCAGCGATTCGATGTGGCGGATCTCGCCGTCGCGCCTGATGATGCGGTATTGATTGGCGATGACGGCGTCCGTTCCCATGGGTGCCCGGTGCGCACGCTCGGTGGCTTCCTTGTCTTCGGGATGCAGATAGCTGTGCCAAAGGTCGGCCGTCACCTCGTCGGTGTCGGCGACGAGGCCGAACATGTCCCTGGTGCGGGTGTCCCAATAGCTCTTGTTGGTGGCGATGTCGTAGTGCCAGATGCCGGTGCCGCTGGCGGCGAGCGCCAGGCGGAAGCGCACATTGACCTTTTCGAGCTCGGCTTCGGCCGCCTTCTGCTTGGTGATGTCGGTCTGCACGCCCATCAGCCGCAGCGGCTTTCCGGACGCGTCGCGCTCGACGATGCCGCCGCGATCGAGCACCCACACCCAGTGGCCCTGCTTGTGCTTCAGCCTGAGTTCGGTCTCGATGGCATCGGTCTGGCCGGCAATGTGGCGGTCGCCGCTGGCCAGCGCCCGCTCGCGATCGTCGGGATGGGTCAGTTGCAGCCACAGGTCGCTGGTGTTGGCAAGTTCGCTTTCATCATAGCCCAGCATCCGCGCCCAGGTCGCGGAATAGAAGCAGTCACCGGTCGCAAGATCCCAGTCCCAGACGCCAAGATGGGCGCGTTCCAGGGCCTTGGCCCAGAACGTTCCATTGCGAGTTTTCTTGTCCTGACGCGCCATCGTCTGTTTCGCTCATCCCCACCCGCGGGGCAATCTGCAGCAAAACCAGAGAAGAAACAGTTACCGAAGGAAGACTGCCCAGAGCGGCAATCCTGCGTTGCTAGCTGGCATGAGCGTTGCCGGCACCTCCCCGCCATTCGATTGGCCGGCAAGAACCGGAGTTTTGCGCCCGCCGGATCGTCCTAGTGTTTGCCCCAGGTCACCAGTGAAAACGGTGATCTCCAAGGAAAAGGCAAAGAGGACCTCCCAATGACCAAACAGGAAGACAACAAGGCCGTCGTCGTCAGATGGTTCACCGACTTCTGGGGTGAAACCTGCGATCTATCTGTCGTCGACGACATCGCCGCACCCGACATGCTGCTGAAATACTCGCTGCATGAGCCGCGCCGCGGCCGCGACGACATCAAGGCCTTCATGACCGATTTCCGCGCCGCCTTCCCCGACCTCAACTTCTGGGGCACCGCCGAGCTCATCGCCGAAGGCGACTATGTCGTCGGCCAGTGGGAGGGCGGCGGCACGCATACCGGCCCGGCTTTCAGCGATTTCCTCGTCGGTTCCCTGCCTGCCGCCACCGGCCGCAGCATGCGCTTCACGGGCACCACCGTGCTGAGAGTGGTCGACGGCAGGATCGTCGAGGAGATCGGCCTCGACGACGGTGTCGCCGCCCTCACCCAGCTCGGCCTGGTCAAGGCCGCCTGAAGCACTCACGCAACCGCGTCCAAAAATGGCCAGGCGGCATTGGCGCCGCCTGGCCTTGCCGGCTACTGGCTCGGCGGCATCGCGTGTTCGCATGACACTTTCGGGTTCATGTCGGCGAAGGTGCCTGTCGGGTTGCCCTTCCACGCCCAGACATGCAGTTCGTAGAACGCGCCCAGGCCGTAGCGGTTGGGCGCGCTGTTGAAGTTGAACAGCTGTCCGTCCAGCGACGCCGGCCCCTTCGAGGTGATGTATTCGACGGCCACCAGCTTCAGCGTGCCGTCGGCCATCGGCTCGTACATCACGGCTTCGGGACGGGCGATGTCGATCTTGTCGTCCTTCAGATACTGGCCGTTGACGTAGTGGATGCCCATTGCGCCGCCGGTGATGCCGCTGGCGCAGGGGATGGGCGCATAGCCCTCGGCCGTCGCGGCCTTGACGTCGACAAACCGACTGTTGACAGCCCGTACCTTGTCGGCCAGCGGATTGGGTCCGGACGCAGACGCTTCCTGATGGGCCTGCGCGAACGCAGTGCAGACGGCCAGCATGGCCCCCGCCATGAGAACCCTGTTGCGGAAGTTCGATATCATGTTCATTCCAATCTTCTTGAAAAAGCACAGCTGGCCGGCCGCCGAAAATACGGAGGCCCGACACGCAAGCGCTGTGGTTGTTGTTGCTTGGAGATCCCGAAATCGATGTGACGACTGCCGGGAAGGGTCATCCTTTCGGCAGATACGGGATCGTTCCGGCCAGATCGGTGTTGTCGATCATCTGGAAGCGGCTGTCGCTGCCATCCTGACGGGCCGAGACGAAGGGCGCATAGGCCGGGTCGTTGGTGAAGGCGCGCGCCGCCGCTTCCGATGGGAACGCCATCAGGGCGATCAGCGTGGTGTCGAGCGGCTTGCCTTCAAGCGTCTTCACATTGCCGCTGCGCGACAGGTATCTGCCGCCATGCTTGTGGACGAGGTCGTGCACCGAGGCGGCATAGGACGGCATCCACTGCGGGTCCTTCACCTTGATGTCTGCGATAATATAGGCGGTCATGGGTAGTCTCCTGGTTGCGGCGCAAGGGGCTATCCCGTGCACCGGCCAAGAGCTCGCATGGCAGGGCGCCCGCCAACCAGTCCGCGATCTGTACTGGGGTGGTACAGTTTCCGTACTGGCCGCTTCATTCATGAGGGCCTAATATTCAGCCCAGGTTCGAGGGAGAGGCACCAGTCATGACCCAGCACGGATACAAGCAGTTCTGCCCGCTATCGATGGCAGCCGAGGTGTTGTGCACCCGCTGGACCATGGTTCTGCTGCGCGAACTTGTGGCAGGCTCGACCCGCTTCAACGACCTGCGCCGCGGCGTGCCGAAAATGTCGCCGACCCTTCTGTCGCAACGGCTCAAGGAGCTCGAACTGGCGGGGATCATCAAGCGCAAGGAAGTGCCGGGCGAGAAAGGCATCTTCGAATATCGGCTGACGGAAGCCGGCAGGGATTTGCGCCCGGTCGTCGAGGCGATGGGCTTCTGGGGACAGAAATGGGTCGAGTCCCGGCTGTCGCTGAAAAACCTCGATCCGTCGTTGCTGATGTGGGACATGCGGCGCAATTTGAACCCCTCGCCGCTGCCCGAGGGGCGCACGGTGATACAATTTCTGTATCAGGAGCTACCGGCGTCCAAACGGTCGTGGTGGCTGATCGTCGAAAAGCACGGCGAGGTCGATTTGTGCTGGTACGATCCGGGCTTTGACGTCGATCTCTACGTCTCGACCGACCTGCACACGATGACGGCGATCTGGATGGGGTTGATCACGGTCGAGAAGGCCGGGGCAAAGGTCGCGTTGACCGGCGACCAGCACATCGCGAGGAAAATGCAGACCTGGTTGGGTCTCAGCCCGTTTGCGATCGAACCCAAGCGAGCGGCATAGGAACAAGGGCTCGGGCGACGGCGATCGGCGGCGCTTGGCAGGAAACGGGTGGCGAGGCCGGCTTTTGGCGGTTTCAATGCCGGCCATGTTCATCACCCTGGCCAAGAATCTGAAATCCACGCCGCTGCCGGTTGCCGACGATCCGCGCTGGGCGCGCATCGTTTCGCGCGACAAATCGGCTGACGGAGAATTCTGGTATTCGGTGGCGACCACCGGCGTCTATTGCCGGCCCTCCTGCCCGTCACGGCGCGCCAACCCGAAGAACGTGCAATTGCACGACACGCTGGATCAGGCGAAGGCGACCGGCTTTCGTCCGTGCCGGCGCTGCAATCCGGACGGCCCGTCGCTGGAGGCCGGCAACGCCGCGATGGTCGCCGATGCCTGCCGCAGGATCGATCGGAGCGTGGAAGAACCGTCGCTCGCCGCACTGGCGGCTGCCGCCGGGCGCAGCCCCGGCCATTTCCACCGCGTCTTCAAGGCCGTCACCGGGCTGACGCCGAAGGACTATGCCGCCGCGCAGCGCGCCGCCCGCATCCGCCAGGGCCTTGAGGACGGCGCCAGCGTAACATCGGCGATCTACGATGCCGGCTTCAATTCCAGTGGACGTTTCTACGAGAAATCGACCGGCATGCTCGGCATGACACCAACGCGTTATCGCGCCGGCGGCACGCATGAAGAAATCCGCTTTGCCGTCGGCGAATCCTCGCTCGGCGTCATCCTGGTCGCATCGAGCAAAAAGGGCGTCGCTTCGATCCTGCTCGGCGACGATCCCGATGCGCTGGTGCGCAACCTGCAGGACCGTTTCCCCAGGGCTCGACTGATCGGCGGCGACCGCGACTACGAGGCGCTTGTCGCCCGCGTCGTCGGCTTCGTCGAAGTGCCAGCGCTCGGCCTCGACCTGCCGCTCGACGTGCGTGGCACCGCGTTCCAGCAGCGCGTCTGGCAGGCCTTGCAGGATATCCCGGTCGGCAGCACGGTTTCCTATGCCGAGATCGCGGAGCGCATCGGTGCGCCAAAGGCGACCCGCGCCATCGCCGCCGCCTGCGCCGCCAACACGCTCGCCGTTGCCATTCCCTGCCACCGCGTGATCCGCAAGGACGGTGTCTTGTCGGGCTACGCCTGGGGAGCGGAGCGCAAACGCGCGCTGCTCGACCGCGAGGCGTCGTCCGGCGGATCGGGCTGTGTGAAGGCACCCGACATCGCCGCATACCGGTCTTCAAGGGCCTGACGGCGGGAGGACCCGGCGGCAATGCGCGCGATGGCAAGGTCTCCCACCACCGATGCGAAGACCCGCAACAGCGCTGCCGCCAACCCACGCACCCAGGACGCGAAATCACTGGTGATGACCGTCATTGGCCAGATGGTCGATAATGGCAAAGCCGAGTGGAACCTGACCGCGACCGGCGAGATCGAGCTGCGGCTCCTGACCGGCGAAGTGTTCCTGCTCGGTGAAATCTCCGTCACCCGCCTCGCGTGACGAAAGTGTGAACGGCCCGGATTCTGCGATTTGAATTTGAAAGCAAGCACCGGAGTGAGGACCGGACGCCGTCTCTGTAGGGTTCAGTCACAGACAAAGGAGTGCAGGCAATGAACCTCATGCAAACTCGAATGAACGCACCGACGGCGGGCGTCCACAACGCCCTCGACACCATCGCCTATGCCATCGGCGAATCCGCGATCGGCAACATCCTGGCGGCGCGCAGCGCCTTCGGCGTCTGCGCCATCCTGATCGGCCCGGATGCCGATGCGCTGGAGCAGGACCTTGGCAATCGCTTCCCCGGCAAGATGCTGGTCGAAGACGAAAACGCCTTGCGCGACGATCTCGCGGCGATAGCGCGCTTCATCGAAGCGCCCAGCGCCGGTCTCGACCTGCCGCTCGACATGCGCCACGGCACGCCATTCCAGCAGAGGGTGTGGGACGTGCTGCGCTCTATCCCGTGCGGCGCCACCATCACTTACACCAGCCTTGCCCGGCGCCTCGGCCAGCCGAACGGTGCCCGCGCCGTGGCGACGGCCTGTGCCGCCAACCCCATCGCGCTCGGCATTCCCTGCCACCGCGTTGTCCGCGCCGACGGCACGCTGGCCGGCTACCGCTGGGGCGTCGAGCGCAAGCGCGTCCTGCTCGACAAGGAGGTCGCGCTATGAACGCCCACGCCAAGGTTGCCACATCCGTGGTCGAAGCCACTGAGGTGCGCATCGCCGCTTACGACTGGCCAGCCCTTGCCGCCGAGCTTAACGGCTTCGGCTGCGCTGTGATCGAAAAGCTGCTCTCACCCGACGAGTGCCGGCAGATCGCCGGCCTCTATCCCCATGAACAGCATTTCCGCAGCCACATCCATATGGCCAGGCACGGCTTCGGCAAGGGCGAGTACCGCTATTTCCGCTATCCCTTGCCCGACCTGTTGGGCGGCTTGCGCAGCGCGCTCTATCCCCGGCTGGCCGACGTCGCCAACCAGTGGAACGAGCGCATGGGGCAAGCCATGCGCTATCCCGCGACGCATGCCGAGTTTCTGGAGCAGTGCCACCAGGCGGGCCAGACGCGGCCGACGCCGCTGCTGCTGCAATATGTGCCCGGCGACTTCAACTGCCTGCACCAGGACCTCTATGGCGATCTCGCCTTCCCGCTGCAGGTGGCGATCCTGCTTTCCGAGCCAGGCAAGGATTTCACCGGCGGTGAGTTCGCGCTGACCGAACAGCGGCCGCGCATGCAGAGCCGGGTCGAAGTGGTGCCCTTGCGCCAGGGCGACGCGGTCGCCTTCGCCGTCCACAACCGGCCGGTGCAGGGAACCAAGGGCAACTACCGCGTCAATTTGCGCCACGGCGTCAGCCGCCTGCGCTCAGGCATGCGCCACACGGTCGGCATTATTTTTCACGACGCCAAGTGAGGCCGACTTCCCTTCTCCCCTTGTTGTGGGAGAAGGGAAGGCACTTCATCCGGCGTCGGCGGATGCCATATCCATGATCCAGGGACACGCATAGTAGTCGCTGATACGGTCGATCACACCGCCGTCGGCATGGATCCGCACCAGATACGCCGGCCGCCAGGCCTGGCCATGCAGCCTGTCGACGACCAGAACGTTCTCCCCTTCGAACGCGCCTGGCCGTATGCGCCAGGGCAGCTCGCTGCGCTCAAATTCGGCGAAATAGGGCGAACTGGAGAGCAAGCCGTTGTAGCAATCCGAAACGCGCAAACGGGCATCGGCGCTGGCCAGCGCCCGCACCCCGTCCCAGTCTCGCTTGTTGAACAATTCGACATACCGGTCGAGCAGCCGCGCCAGCTCGGCATCGTGTGCCGGTACCGCCACCGGTTGCACCGGCAAGACGGCGAGCTTGGCCCGGCCGCGGTTGAGCGCCGACTTGACGCCGCCTGACGTCGAGCCGACCAGATCGGCGATCTCCTCAAGCGAATGGTCGAAGACATCCTTGAGCAGCACGCAGGCGCGTTCCTTCGGTGGCAGATGCACGACCAACCGCTCGATGGCACGGCCGGCGCCGGGACCGGCCGGCTCGACAGGCAGCACGATCTCGTCGCCGGCATAGCCGGCCTCGGCTCGCTGCCGGGCGCGGCGGCTCCTGATGAAGTCGATGCAGCGGTTGTGGGCGATGCGGAACAGCCAGGGCCGCAGCGCCTGCGCATCGTCGAGCAACTCGATCTTGCGATAGGCCTCGAACAGCGCCTCCTGCATGATGTCCTCGCCATCGAGGACCGAGCCGGTCATGCGCGCGCAGTACCGGTGCAGCTTGACGCGCAGATGCGAAACCGTCTCCAGGAACGCTGCATAGCGCAGGTCGAACAGGCCTTCGGCATCAAGCCGCGGCCGTATCCCTTGCGCCGTGTCACGAGATTTTCGGATATGCTGGTTCATCGCGGCACATAGGTCAGGGTCACCACGCCATTGTCAAAACGATGCGTGCTGACGAGGTCGAGCTTGATGGAACCGACATCGTCGAAGGCGCGCTTGCCGTGTCCGACCCGCGTCGGCACGATCGACAGATGATACTCGTCGACCAGCCCGGCGGAAAGCAGCGTGCGGTCGAGCTGCGACACCCCATATTTCAGGATATCGCCGCCCGGCTGCCGCTTGATCGCGGCAAGCGCTTCAGCGGCGTCGCCTTCGAGCACGCTGGCATTCCATCCTGCCGTCTTCAGTGTCGTCGAGGCGACCAGCTTCTTCATGCCGTTGATACGGTCCATATAGGGACCCTTGATGTCAGACCAGCGCGCCGAAAACATCTCGTAGGTGACGCGGCCGACCAGGAATAAGTCGACGCCGGACAACGCCTGCAAGGCGTGCGCCTGGTTCCGCTCGTCGAAGAAGGGCGATGCCCACGCCATCGGTGCTTCGATGACACCATCCAGCGACACGAAGCTCGACACGATCAACCGGCGCACAATCAGGCAGCCTTGTCGCTGTTGCTGATGTCCGGCAGCCCAAGTCTCGGCCGCACCCAGGCGGCGAGCCGGCCGATCGCGTCGTCGGCTTCCGGCGCCTTGCCGGCCATCATCTGGAAGGAATGCAGCATGCCGTCAAAGACGTCGAGCCGCGTCTCGACGCCGGCGAGCCTGGCGCGGTCGGCGAACATGCGGCTTTCGTCGACCAGCGTCTCATCCCCGCCGGCCTGCAGGAAGACAGGCGGAAATCCGCTGAGGTCGGCATAGAGCGCACTGACCTCCGGATCGAGCCGGTCGCCATCGCCGATGAAGTTCGTCGCCAGCCAGTCGACGGCAGCCTTGGCGAAAGCCGGGTCCTTGTCGCGGTTGGTCTCATAGCTGGCACCGGTCAGCGCCATGTCGAACCAGCCGGAGATAATCAGCGTCGCGGCAGGCAATGGCCGGCCCTCCTCACGAAGGCGCTGCAGGACGCCATAGGTCAGCACCGCGCCGCAGGAATCGCCGGCAAGCGCGATGTGCCTGGTGTCGAAGCCTTGCCCGGTGCGGTCGGTGAGCCAGTTCCAGGCGCTCATCGCCGCATTGAGCTGGACCGGATGCTTCGCCTGATGCGCCAGCGGATAGCCGTAGAGCAACGCCCGGCAGCCGACGGCCTTGGCCAGATGCCCGACCAGCTTACGGTGCGTGTAGATCGAGCCGCCGATGAAGCCGCCGCCATGCGCGTAGAACAGCACCCGCTGCTCGTCGGCGCCCTTCGGCACGATCCACATCGCCGGCACGCCGCCGGCATCGACCTCGATATAGTCGACGCCGCCGGGTTCGCCGGTCAGCGCCGTCCAATGCGTGTCGTTGTAGTCGATGATCGCTTGCGGGCTCGTCAGTTTGTCTGCATTGGCAGCCAGCGCCGCGTAGTGGTTCCTGTTTGCCTCGCTCTGTATGCTCGCCATGATGGTCTCCCGGGGTTGCGGATCGCGGGCCGCGCGACCTTCGAAGCCTAGGACGAACGAGCGGTCGGAAAGGATACGTGGCCGCGGATGTTTTTTGCGCGAGCGCGGCTAGTGCTCGCCGCCAAACATTGCGGCATGACGTCGGGCGAATTCGACGAACGGCGTTGCCCGCACGCCGAACATCTCATGCGTCGCCAGATACACCCGCGATTTCGGCCGCCGTAGCCGCTCGGCCAGTTGCTCGTCCAGCGCATCCGCAAAACCGCCTGGAATGCCGCCGGCCAGCAGATTGCGCCGCCGCACCTCAAGGCTCACATTGACATAGCGAACCGGCTTGCCGATCGCTTGCGAGATCCGCGCCGCGACATCGCGCATCGTCAGCGCCTCGGGCCCGGTCATGTCGAGGCTCTCGCCCGCATGGCCGCCGTCGCGCAGCAGCCGGAAGGCGACCTTGGCGATGTCCTCGACATCGACCGGCGACAGTTCGGTGTCGCCGAGTGCGAGACGGAAGACGCCCTCGGCGGCAATGGTTGGCGCGTCGCGCAGATAGACCTGCATGAACTGGCTGGGGCGCAGATGCGTCCACGCCATGCCTGCCCCCTCCAGATAGCGCTCGATCTCCTCATGCATGCGCGTGAAGCGGAATTTCGTCGCGTCATAACCGACGTTGGATTCCGCGCCGGAAAACTTCACCACATGGGCAACACCGGCCTGCTTGCAGGCGTCGATGAAGCGGCACTGCGTTTCCGTCATGTCCTCGGCGGCGGTCGAAATCATCAGCAAGCGGTCGATGCCGTCGAGTGCAGCGCCCAGCGTTTCAGGCCGGCGCATGTCGCCCTCGACCAGTTGTATCCCGGCAAGCCCGTCGAGCCCCGCCGCCGAGGCACGGGCCGGGTCCCGCACCAGCGCCCTCATCTGATGCTTCTGCCGAGCGAACTCGCGCACGATGGCCTTGCCGTTAAGGCCCGTGGCGCCTGTCACCAGGATCATGGTCTTGTCTCTCCGTTCAGGATTGATGCGCCCGCCCTCTAGCGACCGCACGTTGAAGACGAAGAGACGCGGGCAAAGGATTCCGCCCAAACATCTTTTTATCGGCGAGATGCCTCCACCATGCCTCGGATCATGCCACCGGCGCGTAGCGGTTGACCACCATCCCGCAGGCATAGGCTTTCGAGCCGAGCAGCCGCAGGGTCTCGAACCCGCCCTGGTCGAAGATCCGCGGTCCCGCGCCCAGCACCGCCGGGTTGACGAACAGCTGGAACTCGTCGACCAGCCCGGCCGCGATCAGGGCGGAAGCGAAACCGGCGCCTCCGAAGACGGCCATGTTGCCGCCCTCGCCCGCCTTCAGCGCCTTGACCTCGCGCGGCAGGTCGCCACTGGCAGCAGTCGTGCGCTCCCATCGCGAGGCTTTGAGCTTGTCGCTCAGCACCACCTTTCGTGCTTCGACGATGCGCTGCGCAAAGGCGTAGAACGGATCGCGTGGAAACTTCTTCGCCGCATTGCCCCAATGGGTCAGGTACCCCTCCTCGGCCATCTTGCGGCTGAGCAGGATGGTGTCGACGCCGGCGAAAGCGGCGTTGAAGTCCCGCTTCAGCTCGTCGTCCCAGGCGCTGTCGTCGCCCCATTCCCAGAGCTGCCAGTGATGATCCTCGTTGGCGCCGACAAAGCCGTCGACCGACATCTGCATCTGCAGGATCAGTCTTTTCATGGTCATTCTCCTCGGTTTGTCCGACGCTGACGAATGCTTTACTTCTGGAACCATTTGACGCACGGCGGAGAACGATGTCAATAGTAAATTGATTTAAAAATGGAACCATAGAGATGTCGACCAAGGGAAAGTCCGGCTGTCCGATCAACCTGTCGCTCGAACTGCTCGGCGACCGCTGGACGCTGCTCATCATCCGCGACCTGATCTTCGCTGGAAAAAAGCATTTTCGGGAATTCCTGCAGTCAGACGAAGGCATCTCCTCGCGCACGCTGGCCGAGCGGCTGCAGACTCTGCAGGACGAAGGCATCCTCATCCGCAGCGACGACCCGACACACGGGCTGAAAACGGTCTACAGGCTGACCGAGGCAGGCATCGACCTGCTGCCCGTGCTGGCGACGCTCGGCGCCTGGGGCAGCAAGCACCGCAGGGCCGACGACAAGCTCGCCCGGATCGCCGAGGCTCTGGCGGCCGGCGGTGAAGCTGCGCTGGACCAGATGAAGGCGGCGTTGCGCGCGGAGCATCTGGCGAACATATGATCGCCGAAGCTCTGCCAAGGCAGGCGTTCCCTCGCGCCGATAAAAGGACAATCAGCGACCATCATACTCATCGTGAAGACGGACCCAATCGCCCAGCGTATGTGAGGGCCCATTTTCATTGCGGCCGACGGGAGTCAGGTCGAGATAGCTATATGTCCCGATCAGGTTCTCGCCACCACGGCCCCGCACCTGGAACGTACAATAAATCTTCCCATCGTCATCTTTGTAGAAAACGGTCGTACCACCACGATCTCTGCCTGACATCGCGACCTCCTCGAAATTGAATAACACCTTGCCCGAGTTGATCTGGTCCTCGGTGAACGATACTTGGAAGTCGAAATTGAAATCGCCTCCGAAAGACGACACCCAGTCAAACTGCCAATTCATCCGCGCCTTGAAGTCCAGTAGCTCGGCGAGAGGAGCGCGCGAGCAGACGGCCAGGGAGACGTCGCGATGCATCAGATGCTGGTTGGCGGCGTCGATGTGGTCGCAAAGGAATGAACAGCCGGTGCACCGATAGTCCGCATTGGGCGGAAACATGAAGTGATAAATGATCAACTGGCTGCGGCCCTTGAAGAGATCGGCCAACGATTTCCTTCCCTGGGTCGTATCGAAATCGTAGGGCTTGTCGATCCGAAGCCACGGCAGTGCCCGCCGGTCCGCCGCGAGTTGTTGACGCTGGCGCGTAAACGCCTTCTCTTTCCCGAGATGCGCTTTGTGCGCTTCAAACCAATCCGTGTAAGGCGCGATAATGTGGTTGGTCATGTCGTCCTCCTTCCGCACTCTGGCGTATGCTGACAGTCTCGTTGCCTGTCTTTAAGACGTTGTCGAAAACCGCGATCCGACGTCACCTGTGCAATTTGTGCTGAAGAACGCGGATGATAGCACCGGACGCCGACATTCTGCTTGACAGTCGTGCGTGCTTTGTTCTCTATATGTTCCTGTCTATCAGCAACTGCGGATGTGCGGTCGGGATGGAAACGACAGCCACCATCCTGCATGCCGATCTCGACGCCTTCTATGCCTCGGTCGAGCAGTTGCTCGATCCGTCGCTGCGCGGCAAACCTGTTGCGGTGGGCGGCGGTGTCGTGCTTGCCGCCTCCTACGAGGCGCGCGCCTTCGGGGTGCGCGGCGGCATGCCGGGGCGCAAGGCGCGCGAGCTCTGCCCGCAGCTGATCTTCGTCTGTGGCAATTTCAGCGACTACCAGCGTCTGGGCGACGCCGCGATCAAAGTGCTCGACGACTTCACGCCAGTGGTCGAGCGCATCTCCATCGACGAGGCCTTTGCCGATGTCGCCGGCTGCACACACCTGTTCGGATCCCCGCAAGAGATCGCCACGACCATCCGCCGCCGCGTCCGTGCAGAGCTCGGCCTGCCGATCTCGATCGGCGTGGCGCGCACCAAGCATCTGGCCAAGATCGCCTCGCAGGTCGCCAAGCCCGACGGACTGGTGGTGGTCGACCCCGGCACCGAGATCGCCTTCCTGCACCACCTGCCGGTCGGCCTGATGTGGGGCGTCGGCCCGGCGACAAAGGCGCGGCTGGCCGAAATCGGCATCGAGACCATCGGCCAGTTGGCCAGGACGCATAGCGGCGCGCTGACGCGGCTGCTCGGTCCCGCCGCTGGCGAAAAGCTGTCGGCGCTGTCATGGAACCGCGACCCGCGCAAACTGGAGACCAGGCGTCGGGCGCACTCGGCCGGCGCGCAATCGGCGCTCGGCCAGAAGCCCGCTATTGCGCGGGTCATCGTGCCCACTTTGCTGCATCTGGCCGACCGCGTCGCCAGTCGGCTGCGCGCCAAGGCTAGGCCCGGCCGCACGGTGACGGTGCGCGTGCGCTTTGCCGATCTCAGCGCGGTGACGCGCTCAATCACGCTCGACCAGCCGATCTCGGCGACCACGATGCTGGCCGAAATCGCCGG
Organism: Mesorhizobium sp. CNPSo 4670; assembly: GCF_057784235.1. NCBI lineage: Bacteria > Pseudomonadati > Pseudomonadota > Alphaproteobacteria > Hyphomicrobiales > Phyllobacteriaceae > Mesorhizobium > Mesorhizobium sp. CNPSo 4670. The sequence goes on from NZ_JBWJFQ010000003.1 coordinate 91,627, forward strand.
CGACCTGGTGCGCGGCGCGCTTGCCGACCACCCGTACGAGAAGACGATCTCGCTGCTGGCGATCTCGGTCTCGCATCTCGAGGAAAGTGCCGAGTTGCAACTCGAACTGCCGCTCGGCCTCGCCGACGAGAAGCACAGGCCGGGCACGCTGAAAGGCCTGGCACGCTTCGGTGCCGACCGCGCCATCGACAAGATCCGCGAGCGCTTCGGCAAGCAGTCGGTCGGCTACGGCACTGTGGCGCTGGAGGCCGCACGCTCGGTGCCCGACGAATTCAGGGAATTGGCGCAGAAGGAGCTCTGAGGGCAGCCGAAGCCATTCGTGCCCTGCATATGACCGCGCAAGTTGTAACTGGTAGCGGCAAAGAGTGACTTGATTTCAGGCCCTGGCTATTCGAGTAAGGTGTAGCGGCCACAAGCCATGGAATGCGATGTTCACAGCCTTCATCGTTTGCGCGTCAGTCACAGCTCTCAGCGCGGTCGTCAGTCTCGGTTTCTCCTTGGCTGCCGCCATGAACGAAACCGGCAACGCCCGCACGATAGCATTGTACGGTTGTGCACGCAGCGTGGCTTTGGTGGTCGCGAGCGCCGTGCCATTTTTCACAGGTTCGACGGAATGGCTTGAAGCCATCGCCTGGATAATGATCCTTGTGCAGGCCGGGGATGCGGTCATAGGTGCCACGATCGATGATCGGATGAAAACGTTCGGCCCGGCCAGTGCATCGCTCGCCAACCTTCTTGCCCTACTATGGCTCATCCAGTCTGTTCAATGAGACGACGACACACAGCCTAAGCGCACGTGTGTTCCTCTGCCATTCAACGCCATCCTTGTGGCTGCCTGTTTCAGCCCCTGATCGCCTTGCCGGCCTGCTGCAACAGCTCAAACGCCGCGAAACGCTTGGCGTGCCAGCCAGCCAGCGATGCGTCGGGATGATAGACCTCGCCGAGTTCCGACATACCCGCCATGGCCGTTACCAGCTCCTTGTAGGCGCCAGCGGCGACGGCGCCCAGCATCGCCGAGCCGAGAAGCACCGGCTCCGGCGAGGTCGACGCCACCACCACCATCCCAGTGGTATCGGCAAGCAGCTGGCGCACCAGTGGGCTTTGGCCGGCGCCGCCGCTGACGACGATAGTGTCGACGGGGATGCCCTTGTCATGCTCGGCCCGCACGATCTGGCGCGCTCCGTAGCCCAGCCCGCAGACGCCGGCGACATAGAGCCCGACCAGGCTGTCGAGGCTGGTGTCGAGATCGAGCCCGGCAATCAGCGCGCGCGCATCCGGGTCGGCGAAAGGCGCGCGGTTGCCGAGGAATTCCGGCACGACATGGATATCGCCGGCCAGCGCCGGCGTCGCTGCGGCGCCCCCACGGCTTTGTGCCTGCAGCGACAGCCAGGCGCTGAGGCCGAGCCCCTCGGCCTGCGCTGTGGCCGCCGCTTCGCCGGCCGCCGGGTGCATGCACACCAGATGGTCGATGGCCGCGCCTGCCGCCGATTGACCGCCCTCGTTCAGCCACAGCCCCGGCACCATGGCCGAGAAATACGGACCCCAGACGCCGTCGACGAAGGCCGGTTCGGCGGTCGACGACAGGGTGCAGGCCGAGGTACCGAAGACATAGGCCATGCGCGACAGGACACTGCCGAAATCGCCGCGCGCCCCGACCGTGCCGACACCGCCGGCATGCGCATCGATCAGCCCGGCCGCCACCGCGGTGCCGGGGGCAAGGCCAAGGTCGGCCGCCGCCTGCGCGGTCAGTCCGCTGCCGAGCGATGCTCCCGCCGGTACGATCTCGGTGCCGATGCGCGCAAACGCCTCGTCGGCCAGCGCGCCGAGGCCGATGTTGCGGAAATAAGTCTCATCCCAGCGGCTCTCATGCGCCAGATAAGTCCATTTGCAGGTCACCGTGCAGACCGAGCGGGCAAGGCTGCCGGTCGCCCGCCAGGTCAGGAAATCGGCGAGGTCCAGGAACTGCCAGGCTGCGTTGAAGGTGGCGGGCATGTTTTCCGCCAGCCACAAGAGTTTTGGCGTCTCCATCTCCGGCGAGATGACACCGCCGACATACCTCAGCACCGCCGCGCCGCTGCGGTTGATGCGGCGCGTCTGCTCGATCGCGCGGTGATCCATCCAGACGATGATGTTGCGTTCGGGATTGTTGGATGGGCCGACCGGCAAAGGCGCGCCGCCCTCGCCCAGCACCACCAGCGAACAGGTGGCATCAAAGCCGATGCCGGCGATCGCTTCCGGCGCTATGCCGGCCTGGGCGACGGCGGCGCGGGTGGCAATGCACACCGCCCGCCAGATGTCGTCGCTCGACTGCTCGACGATGTCGCCGGGCTCGCGCCAGACCTCGATGTCCTGCTTGGCCGAGACGAGCAGGTTTCCCGCCTGGTCGAACACCCCGGCCCGCGCGCTGCCGGTGCCGACGTCGATGCCGAGATAGTGAGGCATGGGGGAACCTTTGGTTTAGCGAATAGCGAATAGCGAATAGCGAATAGCGAATAGCGAGGTAAGTCGTTGATTCTCGGATGGAAACCAACTTCCTATCCTATCAATACTCCTCTTCCCTCTTCGCTACTCCCTACTCCCTATTCCCTACTCGCTACAAATCATTGCTTTGCGGCAGGATCACCAGATCCCGGATCGTCACGTTGCGCGGCCGGGTCAGCATGAACATCACCGCCTCGGCGACCTCGCGCGGCTGCATCAGGCCGCCGGCGGCGAGCTCTTCCTCAAGCTTGGCCTTCGGCCAGTCGTCGACCAGCGCGGTCACCACCGGGCCCGGCGCCACCGCACCGACGCGCAGGCCGTGCTTGGCCACCTGCCTGCGCACCGTGTGGACGAAGGCCTGCACGGCGTGCTTGGACGCGGTGTAGATCGGCTCCCAGACCACCGGAACCAGTCCGGCGATCGAACTGGTGACGATGATGTCGCCGGTCTTGCGCTCGACCATATGCGGCAGCACCGCGTGGATCGAGCGGAACACGGCGTTGATGTTGAGGTTCAGCATGCGGTCCCAGGTGTCGGGATCGCCGGTCAGCACCTCGCCGCCGACATAGGCGCCGGCATTGGCATGGAAGATGTCGAGCTGCCCGGCCTTTTCCAGGATCTGCGGCATCATGGTGGCGACGCTTGATGGCTGCATCAGGTCGATCACCAGCGGGATCGCCTTGGGGCCGAGTTCGGCGCACAGGCTGTTCAGCGTCGCCTCGGCGCGGTCGACCAGCACGACGCTGGCGTCCGCCGCCAGCATGTATCTTGCGCATTCGAGGCCGATCCCCGACGCCGCCCCGGTGACGGCCGCAACTTTTCCGGACAGTTGAGTCATATCTCTCTTCCTGTTGATGGGTTCAGGCCCGGCCATGGGAAACACGCGAACGGCGGGCCAGCGAGTCGACGATGACTGCGATGGCAAGCACGGCGCCTGTGATCATGTACCGAAGCGACGAGGACAGATCGAGCAGCGTCAAGCCGCTGGCGATCGACTGGATGACGATGATGCCGAGCAGTGCAGAATAGGCGCTGCCGCGGCCGCCGAACAGGCTGGTGCCGCCGATGACGGCCGCCGCGATGGCGTTGAGATTGACGTCGCCGGTGCCGGCCTGTTGGCTGGCCGAGGCAAGCCGCGCCGCCGACAGCACGCCGCCGAACGCGGCCAGCATCGAGCACAGCACGAAAGCGCTGGAATAGATCAGCCGTACATTGATGCCGGCGCGCCTTGCCGCCTCGCGGTTGCCGCCGACCGCCGACATCGAGCGGCCCCATTTCGTCCGCGTCAGCGCGTAGTGCATGGCAATGACCAGGCCGACGAACAGGCCGAACATCCACGGGATGCCGCGCGCCTGGTTGAGATAGAAGACGATGAGTTCGAGCACGATCGTGATCGCCACCGCCCGCGTGACGATGCCGCCGGTAGAAGGTGCCGACAAGTTGGCGGCGCGGCGGCGCGCAACGGTGCGCAGGCCGGTGACCAACATGACGATGCCGGGCACCGCCGCCAGCCCGAACGACATGAATTTCGGCATCACCAGCAGCTGGCCGAAATCCACCAGGTTCGAGCCGTAAGGCAGGTTGATCGAGCCGGTGGAGCCGAGGATGTAGAGCTGCAGGCCAAGCACCGCCAGAAGGCCGGCCAGCGTCGAGACGAAGCTCGGCATGCCGAGCCTATTGAACAGCAGCGCGTAGAGCGCGCCGATGAAGCCGCCCACGGCGACCGCGGCCAGGATGGCGAGCGCCACCGGCCAGCCCTGGTTGACCCACAACGTGCCGACCAGGGCGGAGGCAAAGCCGCTGATCGAGCCGACCGACAGGTCGATCTCGCCGACCATCAAAACGCAGACGATGCCGAGCGCGATGACGCCGACGGTGGAGGAATCGAACAGCAGGTTGACCAGGTTGCTGCTCGACAGGAAGATCGGATTGATGCTGGCGAACACCGTCCAGATGATAACCAGCCCGACGATGACCGGCAGCGAGCCGAGGTCGCCCGAGCGCACGCGGTCGACGAAGGCGCGGATACTGCCGCTCAAGCCCGCCTCGTGCTTGACGCGCACGTCTGCGCGGTCGAGCTGCGGCGGAGCTGCCTGTTCCACTTGACGGCTCATAGGCGTGGCTCCTGGATTTGATCCTGTCGCGCCTGCCGGCGCTCGGCGCGCCGCGACACCGAATTGTTCGACGCGCCGGTGATGGCGCTGACCAGCTCCTGGTTCGAGGCGTCTGGGGTGAAGATACCGTTGTTGCGGCCAAGCCGCAGCACGACGATGCGGTCGGCGACGGCGCGCACATCCTCCATGTTGTGGCTGATGATGACGACGCCGAGGCCGCGGTCGCGCACCCGCTCGATCAGGTTGAGCACTTCCGCCGTCTGCGCGACGCCAAGCGCCGCCGTCGGCTCGTCGAGCAGGATGAGCTTGGGTTCGAGCAGCAGCGAGCGGGCGATCGCCACGGTCTGGCGCTGGCCGCCCGACAGCGACGCGACCACTTCGCGCACACTGGGGATGCGCGCTGACAGCTCGTTGAGCAGCGTCCAGGCGCGCACTTCCATCGCCACCTCGTCCAGCCGCAGCGGGTTGAGTTCGCGGCCGAGGAAGATGTTGGCGACGATGTCGAGGTTCTCGCACAGCGCCAGGTCCTGGAACACGGTGGCGATGCCGAGCGTCAGCGCCGCACTCGGGTCGGCCAGCGTCACCTGCTTGCCGCGATAGCTGACGGTGCCGGAGCTCGGCTGATGCACGCCGGCCAGGATCTTGACCAGCGTCGACTTGCCGGCGCCGTTGTCGCCGACCAACGCCACCACCTCGCCGGCATGGACATCGAGATCGATGTCGGTGAGCGCCGAGACGGCGCCGAAATTCTTCGAAATGCCGCGCAGGCTGAGCACCAGCTCGCCTGTCGGAACCGGTTCGTCCGGGGTATCGATCATGCCTGGAATACCTTTCAAGAAAGGACCGGTCAAAAAAGCGGGTGGGCGCTGCCTGGCCGCCGCCGGAGCCTGTTCCACCCCGATGCATTCGGGGTGGGGCTCAGCCTATTGTTCGGCCAGGCAGCGGGACGGGGCAAGGGTCGCGGTCAGTTCCCGATGCCCAGCTTCTTGCAGCCTTCCGCGTAGCGATCGACGCAGAGTTCGGCCGCGGAGTTGATCTTCTTGTCGATGATCTCGGCCTTCAGGTTTTCCTGCGTCACCACCACCGGCGTGAACAGCTGCGAGGGCGTATCGTACAGCGTCATCTCGGCCTTCGGCGTCTCGCCCGAAAGCAGCTTGATGGCGACGTTGGCAGCGGCCGCCGCCACGATCTCGCTCGGCTTGGAGATGGTATTGTACTGGTCGCCGGCGATGATCAGCTGCAAGGCGGCGATCGTCGCGTCATTGCCGGTCACCGGCGGCACCGGATCGACGCCGGCTGCCTTGAAGGCCGCGATCGCGCCACCACCGGTGCCGTCATTGGCGGCGACGACGCCGAGGATCTTGGGCCCGAAGCGGGTGATCTGGCCGCCGGCCCATTGCTGCGCCTTCGGCGGCGCCCATTCCGGCGTGTCGTATTCCGCCAGGATCTGGTAGCCGCTGTTGTCGAGGCCTTCATGGATGCCCTTCTTGATCAGGCCTGCCGCCGCGTCGGTCGGTGAGCCGTTGATCTGCAAAACGCCACCCGTGGCCGGATCGACCTTGAGCGCCTTCAGATGCGCGACCAGCGAGTCGGCGATAGCCTTGCCGATGCCCTCATTGTTAAACGAGACATAGAAGTCGGCCGGTGCGGTGGGGATCGGCCGGTCATAGGCGATGACCTTGATGCCCTGGCTCTGCGCCAGCTTGACCAGGGAGGCGGCGGCGGTCGAGTCCACGGGATCGAGCACGATCGCCTTGGCGCCCTGCGAGATCACCGAGTTGAACTGCTGCTGCTGGCGCGAGGCGTCGGCATCGGCGTTCTGGTAGAGCACCTTGCAGCCCGGGCACAGCTTCTTCATCTCGGCGGCAAAGCCGGGATAGTCATGCTGTTCGTAGCGGGTCGAGGCCTGGTCGGGCATCAGGAAGGCGACGGTCGCGTCGGTAACCTCGGCGGCCCTTGCGATCGCGGCGGTGCCGGCCAACAGCGACAGCGCAATTGCTGCCATGCCGGCGGACTTCAATGAAGATGAAAATCGGGTCATTCGGTCTTCTCCGTTTCTGGATATGGTTGTAAGAAGGTCGTTGACTGCTTTGTTGCGAAGACACGCCTCCGCCCTCGCCCCAACTGCAATTGGGAACCAGGGCCCGGCGCTGGCCTCGTGGCCGCGCCGACATCCTCCTCTGACGAAGGATTTCAAGGACAAGCGCTCTCCATCGCGGACCGCGCTATGCGGGCCACGTTGTCAGGCGAAAAATTGTGGTTCCTCCCTTGGTTCCTCCCTGGCTCCTCCGTTAAGCGGCTTTTCCCGCGTTGATGTTGTCGGCCAGCAGGCGCCTGAAACGAGAGGGCGGCATGCCCTTCTCCGCCAGGAACTGCCGGTTGAAATTGGACAGATTGTTGAAGCCGACCTCGTAGCAGATGTCGGTGATCGAGGCCTGCTCGTCGCTCATCAGGATCTGGCAGGCGAGGTTGATGCGCAGCCGCTTGACATATTGCACCAGCGACATGCCGGTGTGGCGGCGAAACGATCGTGAGAAGGCGCCGGTCGACTGGCCGGCGATGGCTGCCAGATCCGTCTCGTCGAACAACTGCGTCAGGTTTTCACGGATATAAGCCAACGCCTTGTTCATGCCGGCGGTCATATAGCCCGAGGGATCGGGCCGGTAGCTGGCGCTGGCCAGCAGCTGGAATTCTTGGGCCCGGCTGAGCAGGCCTGATATCATCATGAACAGCTCAATGCGACGCACGCCTTGCGCCTGCATCATCTCTTCCATCAGCGGCGCCAGCTCCTTGCTGGTGCGGCTGGAAAACAGCACGCCGCGCCGCGACGCCTCGAGCAGTGGCCCGAGCCCCGCCAGTTCCGGCAGCACATGCATGGCGTCGCCGATGAAGCTTTCCGAAAACTGGATAATGCGGCCGCGCAGCGGGATCGAGCTGTCCCTCGGGATATCGCTGACCCAATTGTGCGGCAGGTTGGGCCCGGTCAGCACCAGATTGCCCGGCTCGAATTCGCCGATGAAGTCGCCGACGAAATAGCGGCCGTTGGTGAAGATCACCTGATGCAGTTCATATTCGGGATGGAAATGCCAACGCACCGTGTGGAAGGGGTAGCCATGCGACCACGCCTTGAAGGACTCACCGCGTCGTATCTGGACAACTTCCAGGTCCGGTTCCATGTCCGTTTCCTCCGGGCCGGCACGGATCGTTGCCGCGTTCGGCCCACATTCCCTAAACCGGCCGAGTTGGTTTCGGCTCTGCATTTCGAGACCACGCTACCGGCTCATGACAGCAGGCGCCACCACGATTCAGGGCAACGGATGATACTTTTTTAACCGGGATAGGGACACGGAAAGGCAATATTCGGGCAGGATGGGATCAGCACGGCTGACGGCAACGCGCATGGTTCAAGCCGAGGCAACTGCCCCTGTTGACCTGCCCTCCCAGCCCATCCGCCTCAGATCAAGCCACGCAAGCTGGGTCAAAGTCGCCCTCGTGCGCGACCGCCGTAAGCGGAAACCTCCTCAGTCCGTCGCCGACATGACGACGAAGTCCTGGCCGGAGCGGCTGTCGGGGTGAAGCGGCGCGTCGGTGAGCACCATCACCATGCCCGGATGCATCCTCGCCTGCATGGCGTCGAGGAAGCTCTGTTGCGTGCTGAGCCGCTTAAGCATGTCCTGCTCGCTGTTGAAGAACGAGCCGGAACTGGCGCTGCGGCTGATGTCGACCCATTGCCAGTCGTTGGCGGCTCCCGCCACCTGCAAAGTCAGCACATGGCTGCCAAGTCCGCCGGAGCCGGTGATGGTCAATGGCGCCTGCGCGACGACCACGCCGTTCTCGATCAGCATGATCTGCTTGTCGCCCGACGAGGCGATGATTGATGTGACCGGGAAATCCTCCGGCTCGACCCAGTCGGCGGCGCGCTTGTGGCCGTCCTTGGAAGCGACGACGTTCTGGAACTGCCCGGCCGCGTAGCCGCCCAGCACCATTCCGGGATTGGTCAGTTCGGCCGGATCGCCGCGCGCGCCCGAAATGATGACCGGCGTGCCGATGTGGATGATGCCGAACAGATTGCTTGAAAAGGCGAGCGGCAGCCGCACGCAGCCATGCTAGGCCGGATAGCCCGGCAGTTTGCCGGCATGCAGCGCGATGCCCGACCATGTCAGCCGGTTCATGTTCGGCATCGGCGCATCATTGTAGGTGCTCGACTTGTGGTCCTTGTCCTTTTGGAGAATGACGAAGATGCCGGTCGGCGTCTCATGCCCGGGCTTGCCGGACGAACAGGTCGAGACGGCTATGCGCACGCCGTTGCGATAGACGTGCACGCGCTGCTGCGGCAAGGAGACGATGATGGCGACCGGCCCCTTCTTCTGGCGTTCCGGATGCCAGGTGAACTCGCCGGGCTTGAGATCCTTGATGTCCTGAAGCGTCTCGCTGGCGAAGCTTCGTGCCACCGGCAACAACGCCAGCACGCCGGCGCCAACGACCAGATGCCGTCTGTCGAACCTCATGCCGCCCCCCTCGTCATGACCAGCCATCAGTCTAGAGTCTTTCCGGCCCGGATAGAAGCGGTCATGTTTGCCTCTCAGGAGACAGCCAGGCGAACCGGCCGAGCACGGCGCGCCGGCTGGCCGGTGAGCCACGGTTTCGCATAACACTTTGGGGTTATGGTCGCCGCGCGCCGGCTAAGTCATCCTTCCTTCATCTTCAAGAAATGCGAACGGAAGCCTGCGCGGACAGTTCGATCTCAAGCCCGCATCGGTCTCCGGAAAAGCATCGGACACATCTTCCCCGGAGGCGGAACAATGAAAGACACTGTCAAACTCGACCGCGCGCTCGGACTCTGGTCCGTCGTGCTTTTCGGCCTGGCCTACATGACGCCGATGATCGTCTTCGGCACCTTCGGCGCGCTGGCGGCGACAAGCCAGGGTACCACCGCGATGGCCTATCTCGTCGCGGCCGCGGCCATCCTTCTCACCGCCATCAGCTACGGCGTCATGGCACGCGTCTATCCCGTCGCCGGCTCGGCCTATACCTATGCCCGCCGCTCGATCAACCCCAGCGTCGGCTTCCTCGTCGGCTGGGCGGTCCTGCTGGATTATTTCTTCCTGCCGATGGTGATCTGGCTGATCGGTGCTGCCTATCTCACCTCCGCCTTTCCCGCGGTTCCGGCCTGGCTGTGGATCGTCGGCTTCATCGCGCTGACCACGCTGGTCAATGTCGTCGGCATCGCCTTCGCCAACCGCGTCAACTTCATCCTGATGTTGGTGCAGCTTGGCGTGCTTCTCGCCTTCCTGGTGCTGGCCGCCCGCTATGTGGTGGCGCTGAACGGCCCCGGCGGCCTCGTCTCCGTCACGCCTTTCTTCAAGACCGGCGTGCCCTTCTCGGCCTCGGTCGCGGGTGCGGCAATAGCCGCCTACTCCTTCCTCGGCTTCGACGCCGTGTCGACGCTGACCGAGGAGACCAGGGATGCGCGCCGTACCATGCCGAAGGCGATCCTGATCATCGCGCTCTCCGGTGGCCTGATCTTCATAGCATCGGCCTATGTCACCCAACTCGCCCATCCGGGCGCGGATTTCGCCTCGGTCGACGCCGCCGCGACCGAAATCGCCAGAGCCATCGGCGGCGACCTGTTCGTCACCATCTTCCTGGCAACGCTGGTCGTGGCGCAATTCACCTCCGGCCTTGCCGCACAGGCCAGCGTCGGCCGGCTGCTCTACGCCATGGGGCGCGACACCGTGCTGCCGACCTCGTTCTTCGGCAACCTGCATCCGAAATGGCACACGCCGATCCTCAACCTGATGCTGGTCGGCGCCGTCGGCCTTGCCGCGCTGACCATGGACGTCACCACCTCGACCTCATTCATCAATTTCGGCGCCTTCCTCGCCTTCACCGCCGTCAACGTCTCGGTGATCGCGCTCTATCTGAAGCGCGACCAGCAGGTCCATCCGCTCGGCGTGCTGATCGGGCTGGTCATCCCGGCGCTGGCGGCGGTCTGCGACCTCTTCCTGCTGTGGAACCTCGACGAGAACGCAAAGGTCCTCGGCCTCGTCTGGCTGGCGGTCGGCGTTGTCTACCTCGCCTACCTCACCAGCTTCTTCCAGGTCGCGCCGCCGGAAATGGACTTCGCCGAGTGATCTAGGCGAGGAAAAGCCGGAACAGTTCCGCCTGGCTCGAAATGGCCAGCTTGGAATAGATCTGCCGGCGATGCACCTTGACCGTGTTGGGCGACAACGAAAGGACCGCGGCGAGCGAGAGGTTGGAATGTCCCTTGAGCACCAAAGTGACGATTTCAAGCTCGCGCCGGGTCAGCAACGGATGCTCGATCCTCGCCGCGGTGCCAGCGTTCTTGAGGTCGAGCGAGCGGCCGGGTACATGAAACCAGTTTCGCGCCGCAAGCGCACAGACAATTGGCGCGGCGGATCTGAGCCATTCCAGCTCGTCCGCGACAAAAACGGGCGCCGCACCGGTTCGCGACAGCGACAGGACACCGGCAAAGTCGCTTTCCAGCTTCAGTACGAAACCGATCTCATCGACGATCTCGGTCGTTGCGTAGTGCTGCCGATGATATTCGCTTTGCAGAAAATCGTCCGGCGCAAGCTCCCGCATCACGATCATCCGCTCGGTGCCGTCGCTGCGAACCGCATCGTAGAACGGGTCGAGCACAAAGGCCCCGGCAAGGTAGCGGTCGACGATGATCGAGCGCGCGGCCACGATTTTCTCATTGTAGAGGTCGAAGGCGCGACCGCCCGGCGAATAGAGAAAGCCGTTCATCATCTGGAAGGGCGCAAGCCGGCGCAGCGCCGCCGCCAGCGCATCGGGAAATCCGCGCGTGCCGATCGCGTTGGCCGCCGCGCCGAGGCCGGCATTCCAGGCATCGAAGGACGCATGCGAGCCGGCTTGTCTGGCTGCGGACTTCATCGAAACGGTAGACCTCATGCTTGCGGCGTTGGCGAGATTGCGCAGGTGCGCCCGCGCAGCACAAGCACCTATTGCATGTCACAGGTCCTTGCCGGAGGCGAAAGCCGCGCGGCATCAAAGTACTTCCGGAGACCCGAGCCATGACCCATCCGCTGGACCTGTCCGCCAAGGCGATCGCTGACGGCATCCGCTCGGGTGCCTTCAGTGCCGAGACGGTCGTGGGCGAGTCCATCCGGCGCGCCAAGGCGATCAGCCAGACGCGCAATCCCTTCGCCGTCATCCGCGAGGAACAGGCGCTGGAAGCGGCGCGCCAGGCGGACCGGGCCGTGGCGCGCCGCGAGATGACCGGACCGCTGCATGGCGTGCCATTCGCGGCCAAGGACCTGACGCCGACCGCCGGCGACCTGACGACGCTCGGTTCATGGACGCGTGCAGACTGGGTGCCGACTGAGACGGCGCTCTGCATCCGACGCCTGGAAGCCGCCGGCGCTATTCTGATGGGCAAGACGACGACGCCTGAGTTTGCCTTTTCCAGCTTCACTAACAGCCCGCGTTGGGGCGTGACCCGCAACCCGTGGAATCCGGAGCGCACCAGCGGCGGCTCTTCCGGGGGAGCGGGGGTGGCCGTGGCAACGGGCGTCGTGCCGTTCGCGGAAGGCACCGACATGGGCGGCTCGGTGCGCATTCCGGCTGCCTTCTGCGGTGTCGTCGGCTTGAAGCCCAGCCTCGGTCGCATCCCGATGACCATCCTGCCCAGCGTGTTCGACAACATCTCGCATTTCGGGCCGCTGGCGCGCAGCGTTGGCGACGCCATCGCCTTCATGGAGACGGCGGCGGGCGGCAGCGACGAGGACATCGCCTCGCTGCCGCTTGAATTCGACGGTTCGGCGGCGCGGCGAGAAGGGCTCGAAGGCAAGCGCTTCGCGCTGTCGATCGACCTCGGCTACTACGCCATCCAGCCGCAGGTCGAAACGGTCATCCGGCAGGTGGTCGCCGAAATGCGCAGGGCGGGCGCCGTCGTCGACGAAGTGCCGATGGGTTGGACGCGCGCGGTCAACGACGAATGGTTCGATCTCTGGTGCGTCTTCATGTCGGCCTTCTTTGGCGGCGAGCTCACTGAGCATCGACACCATATGGACCCATCGGTCGTGTCTATGATCGAGCGCGGGCTGGCGATGAACGCCACCGCCTACAAGCGGGTCGAGCTGTTGCGCACCTCGATGTGGCGGGACATGGCGTGCCTCTTCGAACGTTACGATGCTCTGCTGTGCCCGACCTGCGCCATCACAGCGCCGGCTGTGACTGAGACCGATGACGATTATGCCGCGACGCTGCCCGATGGCCGCTTCAAGGGGCTCGACCTGACCTGCCCCTTCAACATGCTGCCGCAATTGCCGGCGCTGTCGCTGCCCGCCGGATTTGCCGCTGACGGGCTGCCGGTCGGCCTGCAGATTGTGGGGCGGCGCTTTGCCGATGAGCAGGTGCTGTCCATGGCGGCGGCGGTGGAAGCACGGCTGGCCGCCGCCGGCCTCAATGCGCCACCGATGGAGCCAGCGGGCCGGTCGCTGGACCGTTGAAGGAGCGATGGGGCGTCATCGTCTCATCCTCGCCCAAATCGCGCCGGCGTCCACGCTCCATCAGCCGCATTCGACTCCACCGCCGCCGCGACGAACTTCACGCCGCGCGCGCCGTCGACGACATCGGGCACTTGCGCCGCGCGGGCCGGATCGACCGCCGCGCCCGAGCGATGCGCGCGGATGATGTCGGCGGTGTCGCGATAGAAATTGGCGAAGGCCTCGATGTAACCTTCAGGATGCGCCGCTGGCATGCGCGACACCCGCCGGCTCTCTTGCGTCGAGCCATGGCCGCCGCGCACGAGCGTACGGCTTTCCTCGCCGTAGATGGAGAAGCGCAGTTCCTCCGGCCGCGCGCCCGACCATTCCAGCCCGGCTCTATCGCCATAGATGCGCACGGACAAATCATTGTAGTGGCCGGGCGATGTCTGGCTGGCCAGGATCGTGCCGCGCGCCCCGCCCGTCCAACGCACCAGCACATGCGCATTGTCGTCGAGCCGGCGCCCCGGCACGGCGGTGAACAGGTCGGCCGACACCGCCTCGGCCTCGCAGCCAGATATGTAGCTCGCCAAATTGAAGGCATGCACGCCGATATCGGCCAGCACCGCCGACTGCCCGGCGCGCGCCGGATCGGTGCGCCATTCCGCCTGCTTCTGGCCTTCGGCGTCGATCGGCCTGGTCAGCCAGTCCTGGATGTAGGCGCCATGCACGGACACGATGCGCCCGAGTTCCCCCGCCGCCACCATCTCGCGCGCCTGGCGGACCATGGCGTAGCCGGTGTTGTTGAGGGTGACGACGAAGCGGCGCTTTTTCGCCCGCGCCAGCGCCACCAGCGCTTCGGCGTCGGCCAGTGTGGTCGACAGCGGCTTGTCGCAGATCACGTCGATGCCGGCCTCGAGGAAGGCTGTAGCGATCGGCGCGTGCAGATGGTTGGGGGTGACGATGACGACGGCTTCGATGCCGTCCGGCCGCGTGGCTTCGGCCTGCGCCATCACGCGATAGTCGGCATAGCTGCGCTCCGACACGATGCCGATCTCGGCGGCCGATACGGCGGCGTTCTCCGGGTTGGATGACAGCGCGCCGGCGACCAGCACGATCTGGTCGTCAAGCCGCATGGCCAGCCGGTGCACGGCGCCGATGAAGGCATTGCGGCCGCCACCAACCATGCCGACCCGCAAGCGTTGGCGTGTCGAGCCGTCAGATGTTGCATAGACCATGATTCTTCAAACTCCTCCGGACAGGCAACTTCAGACGGCTTGCAAGCCGATGACGCCACCAGCGCTTTCGAACACGATTTCCAATTTCCATATTGTAAAACGATCGTGCCGCGCTAGCCTGAAATCATGAGTGGGGCAGGCAAAACATCGGGACGGTCCGTTGCCGACGAAGCGGCGACCCGCAAACGCGGACGCTCACTGGCGGCGCTCGGGTACATCCAGCCGCAGACCTATGAGGAACTGCGCGCGGTGCTGTCGTCCGGCACCGTGCATTTTCCCAAGCGGCTGCGCCAGGTCGCGATCTTCCTGTGGCAGCATCCAAGCGATGTTGCGCTCGGCACGATCGCGCAGGTGGCGGCACAGGCCGGCGTGCAGCCCTCGACCCTGGTGCGCTTCGCCCAGATCTTCGGCTATGCCGGCTTTTCAGATTTCCAGAACCTGTTCAAGGACCACGTCAAGGGGTCGTGGCCGGAGGGACGCGGCGAGCAGCGGACCGAACCCAACGCCGATCTGCATTTCTTGCACGGCATGGTCGCCGCCTCGCAGGCCTCGCTTGGCCGCGTCGAAAGCGGTTTCGACATCGAGAGTTTCGAGAAGATGGTGACGCTGCTGGCGGCCGCCGACCTGATCTATGTCATCGGCTCCAAGCGCGCCTTCCCCGTCACCACCTATCTGTCGCTGACGCTCTCGCAGCAGGGCGTGCGCAACGTGCTGGTCGACAATGTCGGCTCCACCGCGCTCGACCAGGTCGGCTGCATCGGCAGGCAGGACGCCGTGCTGGCGGTGTCCTTCAGCCCTTACAATTCGATCACCCCGGACCTCGTCGCGGTGGCACATGAGCGCGAGGCCGGCATCGTCACCATCACCGACAGCACCTTCAGCCCGCTGATCCGGCTGTCGGACACTTGGCTGGAGGTGGTCGAATCCGACTTTGCCGGCTTCCGCTCGCTGGCGGCGTCGCTGGCCGTCGGCATGGCGCTGGTCCACGCAGTCGTCGCGCGCCGCGGCCAATGAGGCGCTGCTGGCACAATTGACTGCCGGGAATTGACGTTCCATATTTCGAAAAATAGAAACTTTGTTCCGGGAGGAGGAATGGAGCTTCAGCTCAAAGGCAAGGTGGTGCTGGTCACCGGCGCGACGCAAGGCATTGGCCGAGCGATTGCCGAAACGCTTGCGCGTTCGGGCGCCGGTGGCCTGCTGGTCACCGGTCGCGAGAAGGCGCGCGGCGATGCCGTGGCAGCCGAGCTTTCGCGGCTCGGCACGCCCACGGTTTTCGTCGCCGCCGACCTTTCCGACCCCGAAGCCCCTGCCCTGCTGGCGCAAGCCTGCATCGATCGCTTCGACCGCATCGATGGCCTTGTCAACGCCGCTGGCCTGACCGACCGCGCGTCCTTCCTCGATGCCGACCTCGATGACTGGGCAGCGCTGTTCGCCGTCAATGCGCGCGCACCATTTTTCCTCATGCAGGCTGCGATCGCCGACATGAAGAAGCGCGGCCAGGGCGGCGCCATCGTCAACATCCTGTCGATCAATGCCCATTGCGGCTCGCCGGAGCTCGCCGTCTACTCCGCGACCAAGGGCGCGCTGGCCACACTGACCAAGAATGCCGCCAACGCCCATCGCTTCGACCGCATCCGAGTCAACGGCATCAATGTCGGCTGGACCGACACACCGGCCGAACGCACCATGCAGGCCGAGACGCTCGGCAACGGTCCGGGCTGGCTCGACGCCGCCAAGGCCTCGCAGCCTTTCGGCCGCCTGTTCTCGACGAGCGATGTGGCGAACCTCGCCGTCTTCCTGCTTTCCGATGCGGCCGGACCGATGACCGGCACGCTGGTCGACCAGGAACAGTGGGTGATCGGAGCGAACCGGTGAGTGTCGCCCTCTCCCCCGAGACACTTGGGCCGGCGCTGCTCGCCCGGTTGCCTGCCGCCGTCCAGAAACCGGCCTATGACCGCGCGGCGCTCGCGCCGGGCATGGCGCACCTCGGCGTCGGCGCCTTCCACCGCTGTCACCAGGCCGAATACACCGACGATCTGCTGGCCAGCCATTTCGACCGCTGGGGCGTCGTCGGCATCAACATCCGGCCACCCAGCCTTGACGACACACTTGGCCGGCAAGGCTGTCTCTACACGCGGTTGATCCGCGAGAACGGCAATGTCGAGGCGCGCGTCATCGGCAGCATCATACAGGTCGTCGACAGCCAGGCGAGTGCCGGACCCGCGCTCGACATTCTGTCCTCATCCGACATCGAGCTGGTGACGACGACGGTGACCGAGAAAGGTTATTGCCACATCCCGTCCAGCGGCGAACTCGATCTCGACCATCCCGACATCGTCCACGACCTAGCCCACCCCGAGACGCCGCGCAGTGTGCCCGGCCTCCTGGCGCGGGCGCTGGAATTGCGCCGGGCGACACATGGCCGGCGGCTGACGCTGCTCTCCTGCGACAACATCCCGGCCAATGGCACTATCCTGGCCAATGTCGTGCAGGCTTTTGCGGAACGGCGCGGCAACGGCCTTGCCGACTGGATCTCGGCCAACGCCGCCTTCCCGTCGGCCATGGTCGACCGCATCGCGCCGGCGGTCACGCAAGCCGACCTCGACGGCGTCGAGCAGCGTTTCGGCTACCGCGATGCGGCGGTCGTCGTCGGCGAGCCGTTCCGGCAATGGGTGATCGAGCAGAAATTCGCCGGCCGCGTGCCGCGCTGGGATCGGGTCGGCGCCAGCTTCGTCGACGATGTCACGCCGTTCGAACATCTCAAGATGCGGGTGCTCAACGGCGCCCAGACGACGCTCGCCACGCTCGGCGTGCTGGCCGGCCTCGAACACACATTCGATGCCATCGCGGACCCGCTGCTGTTGGCCTTCGTGCAACGCATGCTTGTCGAAGAGACGCTGCCGACGCTGCTGCCGGTGCCGGGCATGGAACCGCTGGCCTATGTCGCGCAGAGCCTCGGCCGGCTGCGCAATATCGCGATCCGCCACCGCAACCACCAGATTGCCACCGACGGTTCGCAAAAGATCGTCCAGCGCCTGCTCAACCCGATCCGCGACCGCCTGAGCCAGGGCCAAAGCATCGCACTGCTGGCGCTCCCGGTCGCCGGCTGGATGGCCTATCTGATCCAGGCCTCGGCACGGTTCGGCAAACGCTGGCCGGTGTCGGACCCCTATGCCGGCAAGGTCGCCGACATATCGGACGCAACCGGCCGCGATCCACAGGCACTGGTGGCCGGCATCCTTGCCATCGACACGATTTTCGAGCCCGGCCTTGCCGCGAACGATGTGTTCCGCAGGTCCGTCACATCAACGCTCGGCGAGCTGCTGTCGGACGATCCGATGGCGGCCATCAGGCACAGTCTGGAACAGAGCGAGGCCGTACGGTTGAAGCGGCCGGTACAATCGGCATAGTAGAAATCGGTCGTGAGGCCGCGACCAGGGGAGGCATGATGAAACTTGGACTGCTCACCGCACCCTTCGCGGAGACGCCGCTTGGCGAGGTCGCCGGCTGGGCAAGCTCCGTCGGCTTCGAGGCGCTGGAAATCGCCTGCTGGCCGAAATCGTCGGGCGCCAGCCGCCGCTATGCTGGCACCAGCCACATCAACGCCGCCTCGACTTCCGCCGCGCAGGCCAGAGAGATCGTCGCCTCGCTGGCAGAGAAGAACCTCTCGGTCTCCGGCCTCGGCTACTATCCCAACCCGCTGCACCCCGACGCCGCCCACCGCGAGGCTGTCATCGGCCATCTGAAGAAGGTGATCGTGCTGGCCGCCAATATGGGCGTACCTGTGGTCAACACTTTCTGCGGTGGCGATGCCGCCAAGACCGTCGACGTCAACTGGCAGGAGGCGCTCAAGGTCTGGCCCGAAATCGTCGCCCATGCGCGCGGCCATGGCGTCAAGCTCGCCTTCGAGAACTGCCCGATGATCTTCAGCTATGACGAGTGGCCGGGTGGGCACAACATCGCCTATTCGCCGCAGGTCTGGCGCCGCATCCTGGAAGCCTGGGGCGGCGATGTCGGCATGAATTTCGACCCTTCGCACCTGGTCTGGCAGATGATCGACCAGGCCCGCTTCATCCGGGAATTCGGCCCCTACATGCTGCATGCCCACGCCAAGGACCTGATGATTGATCATGATGGACTCTACGAGCGCGGAATCCTCTCGGCTGGCATAGGCTGGCAGGTGCCGCGCATGCCGGGGCTCGGCGATGTCGACTGGAGCGGCTTCTTCTCCGGCCTCTACCGGGCCGGCTATGACGGATCCATCATCATCGAACACGAGGACAGGCGATTTGAAGGCAGCGACGATCAGGTGAAGCGGGGCTTCCTGCTTGCCCGCGATGTGCTGCGTCCGTTCGTGAAGTGACGGCGCAAATGCATGTCGCCCAAAGCGGGGAGGAGCGATTTTGGGACAGCGACATGCATGGAGCAAGAACAAGAACTTAAGGCGCGCCGCCTGAATCTCTTTCTACGCGACGCGGTTTAACGGCTTGGAACTGAACTGAAAAACAATGTGGAGGAAGTCTGAAATGAAGAAATATCTGACCATGGTCCCGCTGCCCATCATCCCACTACTTGCCGGCGCGGCTTTCCTGGCCTCGGTGGGCGCCTCGTCCGCCGCGGGCAAATACACCATCGGCATCTCCAACACCGTGCAGGGCAATGGCTGGCGCGAGGAGATGGTCTGCGCCATGAAGGCGCAGGCACTGGCCTCCGGCGAGGTCGCCAAGCTCAATATCGCCCACCGCAACACCGATGCGGCCGGCCAGCTGGAAGACATCCGCAACCTGATCAGCGCCAAGGTCGACGCCATCGTCGTCAACCCGGCCGATCCGGCCGGCATCAAGGCGGGCCTCGAGGAAGCCACCAAGGCCGGCATCGTCGTCGTCGCCGTCGACCAGGCGGTCACCGAACCGTCGGCCTACATCATCTCCAACAACCAGGAGCAGTACGCCTATCTCGGCGCCAAATGGCTGTTCGGCCAGATGGGCGGCAAGGGCGAGGTGTTCTATATGCGCGGTGCCGCCGGCGCGTCTGCAGACAGCGACCGCGACAAGGGCTTCAAGAAGGCGCTGGCCGAATTCCCCGACGTGAAGGTCGCGCAGGAAGTCTTCACCGGGTGGCAGCAGGACCAGGCCAAGCAGCAGATCCTTTCCTTCCTCTCGACGGGAACGCCGATCAGCGGCATCTGGACCTCCGGCATCGACAACGTCATCGTCGACGCGCTGGTCGAGTCGCAGGCGCCGCTGGTGCCGATCGTCGGTGCCGACAATGCCGGCTTCGTCGGCCAGTTGAGCTCGGTCAAGGGCCTCGTCGGCGCCGCGGTCACCAACCCCGGTTCGATCGGCGGCGCTGGCGTGACGCTCGCGCTGCAGATCCTCGACGGCAAGAAGCCGGCACAGCAGACCGTGCTGGTCGAGCCGCAGCTGTGGGAGAACGCCACCGACGAAGGCAAAGCCAAGCTGAAGGCCGCCGCCGACCCCTCGCTGAGCCCCGAATGGCCGGTCTCGATCTCGATCCCGGATTGGACCACCTACACCAAGGACCAGATCGTAGCCTGCAAGGGCCCCGGCGAGTAAGTCTGGGCTTTCGCTAACGGCCGTCGGTCGGCGCCGCCCCTCACCTGCCTGCCGGCATCCTCTCCCCGTATAGAGACGGGGAGAGGGACGTCGTCGCCGGCGTTGCGGACAGCTTCTCTCTCCCCGTTAACGGGGAGAGATGTCCGGCAGGACAGTGAGGGGCGGCGCTGACATTCGCAGTGATCCGAGCACGCAACCCGAGAACCACACGATTTGACCAGCAACCCGCTCCTCGACGCCACCGGCGTCGCCAAGAATTACGGCGCCGTTGCCGCGCTGCGCAACGCATCGCTTTCGGTGCTGCCGGGCGAGGTGCACGCGCTGATGGGCGCCAACGGCGCCGGCAAGTCGACGCTGGTGAAGATCCTGACCGGCGCTATTCCTGCCAATGCCGGGCGTATCCTGATCCGTGGCGAGGCCCGCGACATACGCTCGCCCGCCGCCGCCCGCCGCGCCGGCCTTTTACCCGTCTACCAGGAGCCGTCGCTGATCCCCGATCTCGACGTGCTGTCCAATCTCAGGCTGACCGGCACGCCGGTCGAGCCGTTCCGCGCCTGGGTGCGCGAACTCGGCATTCCCGATCTCGATATCCGCGACACAGCCCGCGACATTCCGCTCGCCGTGCTGCGCGTGCTCGACCTCGCGCGGGCGCTGGCCGTCGAGCCCGACGTGCTGCTGCTTGACGAGATGACCGCGGCGCTGCCCGCCAACCTTGCCGAAAAGGTGTTGGAAGTGGTGCGCCGCCAGGGCGACAGCGGCCGCGCGGTGATCTTCATCTCGCATCGCTTCGTCGAGATCTCGGCACTTTGCGACCGCGCCACCGTGCTGCGCGACGGCGAGACCGTCGGCGTCGTCGACATCGTGCCCGGCGTCGAGGAAAAGATCGTCGAGCTGATGCTCGGCACCCGCATCGTCAAGACCCATGTCGCCGCCCGCAGCGCCAGCCAGAAGGCCGCAGTCGCCCCTGCCCGCTCGCGGCTGGCCGTGCGCAACCTGCGCGTCGGCACCAAGCTCAACGACGTCTCCTTCGACCTCGCCGATGGCGAGGTCGCCGGCGTCGTCGCGCTCGAGGGCCAGGGCCAGGACGAGCTGTTCGCCGCCCTTGCCGGCTCGATCCGGCCATCGGGCGGCACCATCGAAGTCGACGGCCGGCCGGCGAAATTCTCCCACCCGATCGACGCCATCCGCGCCGGCCTCGCCTATGTGCCAGGCGACCGCGCCGAGGCGCTGGCCATGCAGCGCTCGGTGCGCGAGAACATCGCGCTGCCCTTCAGCGCCGCCCTGCGCAACTGGGGGCCGATTGCCATGCGCCAGGAGCGCGCCAAGGTGGTCAGCGCCATCGAGAGGCTGCAGATCGACACCCGCGCGCAAGGGGAAGTGCAGCGTCTCTCCGGCGGCAACCAGCAGAAGGTGACCATCGCCCGATGGATCGCCGCCGACACACGGACCCTGCTGTGCTTCGACCCGACGCGCGGCATCGATGTCGGCACCAAGCAGGAGATCTACAAACTGCTGCGAGAGGTCGCCGGCCACGGCAAGTCGGTGCTGTTCTACACCTCCGAACTGGAGGAGGTGCAGCGTGTCTGCGACCGCGTCATCGTGATCTTCGGCGGCCGCGTCGTCGACATCTTCGCGGTCGAGGAGGCCGACGAGCCGGCGCTGATGCGCGCCGCCTACGGCCTGCCGCGCGGCGCCAAGGCCGACATCGGCATTCTGGCCGACCCCCACTCTTCTTCCCCGGAGAGCACGAGTTCCTCGGATTCGAACACGCCGGGGGCGACGCCATGAGCCATTTCCTGCGCCGCCAGGGTTGGGTTGCCGGCCTGTTCGTCCTCTTCGTCGTCCTGTTCATCATCACAAAACTGATCCAGCCGGCCTATGGCAGCGGCGATTTCGGCTCGCTCGTGCGCGCCGTGCTGCCTTACGCCTTCGCCGTCGCCGCCCAGACCGTCGTCGTCATCGCCGGCGGCATCGACCTGTCGGTCGCCGCCATGATGGCGCTGACCAGCGTCACCGCCGCCTCGATGATGAACGGCGCCAGCGAAGAATACGCGCTGTTCGTGGTACCCTTCGTGCTCGCCACGGGTTTCGTGCTCGGCGCCATCAACGGAATGCTGATCGTCGTCACCCGGGTGCCCGACATCGTCGTCACGTTGGCCACTTTGTTCGTGCTGCAAGGCGCTGCCCTTTTGGTGCTCGATGCGCCGGGCGGTGCGGCGGCCGAATGGCTGAAGGCGCTGATCTCGGGCACGGTGCCGATACCCGGCCTGCCCGACGGCATCGATGCCTGGCTGCCCAAGGCTTTGCTGCTGCTCATCGTCTGCCTCTGCATCATCTGGATACCGCTCAGGCGCTCCCGCCTCGGCCTCTCCATCTACGCCATCGGCTCGAGCGAACTGGCGGCGTTCCGCAGTGGCGTGCCGGTGGCACGCACCCGCATCATCGCTTATGCGCTGTCGGGCCTGTTCGCCGCTTTTGGCGGGCTGGCGCTGACCATGAGCACCGGCATCGGCGCGCCCATTCCCGGCCCCTATCTGCTCGCCAGCGTCGCGGCGGTGGTTCTCGGGGGCGTCGCACTCGGCGGCGGCAAGGGCGGCCTCCTCGGCCCCATCGTCGCCGTCTTCGTGCTGCGGCTGGTGCGCACCGACCTGACGCTGCTTGCCATCGACCCCAACGTCACCGCCATCATCGAAGGCGCCATCATGGTCGCCGTGGTGATGTTCGGCGCCTTCATCACCATGCGGAGCCGGCAGTCATGAGCGGGCATGAAATGGGGCGTCGTGGAGCACTCTCCCCTCCCGTCAACCGAACCAACATCGGGCGAAACCAATCGCGAGCACGAGCGTCATGAGCACAACCGCGATCTCTCCCCAACCTGTCCCCTTCGGCCGCCGCGTAAAGCGCTTCATGGCCGACCGGCCGCTGATCCCGCTGATCATCTTGCTCGTCATCCTGGTAGTGATCCTGCAGATCCTGCGCCCCGGCATCGTCAACGAGCGCTGGATCGCCAACACCATCAAATTCGCCATTCCCTTGGCGATCCTCGCCGGCTGCCAGACCATGACCATGCTGACCGGCGGCATCGACCTCTCGATCGGCACTGTGGCGACGATGAGCGCCTTCATCATGGCCACGCAAATCGTCAACCAGGACCCGGCGGTGGCCTTCGCGCTGGCGATGATGCCGGCGGTGCTGATCGGCCTCGTCAACGGCATCGGCGTCGGCGTCTTCCGCGTCCATCCGCTGATCATGACGCTGGGCACCAGCCTGATCGGCACCGGCTGCCTGCAGGTCTACCAGCGCACGGTGATCGCGTCGGGCGCCAGGATCCCCGACTTCCTTGCATGGCTCGGCACCGGCCTGACTTACGGCATTCCCAACGCGCTGCTGCTGTTCGTGCCGCTGGCCGCACTCATCGTCTTCACGCTCAGCCGCACCGGCTTCGGCCGCCTGCTCTACGCCGTCGGCGACAATGAGCGCGCGACCCGCCTCTCCGGCGTGCGATACTGGCAGGTCATCACCGCGCTCTACGTCATCTCGAGCGTGCTCGCCGGCATCACCGGCCTGCTCTATATCGGCCTGATCAAGGCCCCCTCCCTGTCGCTCGCCGAACCGCTGGTGCTGCCTTCGGTGGCGGCAGCAGTGATCGGCGGCACCTCGATCTTCGGCGGCCGCGGCGGCTACACCGGCACCATCATCGGCGCACTGATCCTCACCGTGCTGACGACGCTGCTGACCATCCTGCAAATGCCGGAAGGGGCAAGGCGGATCTTGTTCGGGCTGATCGTGCTGTTCGTGACGGCGGCGTATTTGCGGATCGTGGAGGAGCGGTAGGGCGTGGGCGCGGTACCGAATGTCCACGTCACGCCGCGTTTCGGCCACAGAGGCAAGAGGCAGGTTTGCGCCGACAACGGTCGCTGTCCCCCGGCATTTTCGAACAGCCATTCTCCGTCCCTAAAGAAGACCCTTCCTTCCAGCTTTGGGCCCGCATCGCAATCCGATGGTCGCAGTATACACCTGGATGTGAGGCAGTATGTGCACCGACAGGTCAGCGATCTGCGATGGATCGAAAGACTCTTTGAAGCTTATTTGCGCTCCAGCAGCTATAGCCGACTTTGTCTCACTCCCTTGGCAAGTAGATTTCGTCCAACGGGCGATTGGCTTAGCCGGCTTTGGCCGCCACTACAAAGAAATACAAGAGTGACACCAATCGGAACTCGTGCCTTTGTTGCTGGTCCAAGAGGCAAAAAAGGGGCACTGGGATCGGCTTAAGCTAGGAAGATTCCAGCTTGCGGCCTGGCTAATTTACTGACATATTTATCTGTTTCCGAGTTTTGCACTATGGCAATTGGGGCAAAAAGATGGCCAAGGAATCTGCGAATGCCGCTTCTCCAGCAGTTAAAGCGGACGTAAATCTGATGGGTAATGCAGAGGGTAACGGGCTGAACTTCATGGCGGCCCAGGCGCGCGAGGGCGGAGGCTCCGGCGACGCTGTAGGTGTCGACAAGATACGCGATCTGTTGTTCGGCAACCAGATGCAGGACTATGACCGCCGGTTTTCCAAGCTTGAAGAACGGTTCTTGCAGCGTTTCAAGGATGTCGAATCCGAGGCCAAGCGCAATCTCGAAATGTACGAGTCAAATGCAAAGAAGCAGGTCGAATCGCTTGCGGCGCAATTGCGGAACGAAAAAGACGCACGAGCCGAGGCCGACAAGGAGATTGACCGGAACCTTCGCGAGCAAAATCAGGCACTTGAAAAGCAGGTGCGTGCGTTGTCGGATCAATTGAGCGAGCTTGAGCGCGATGTTGCGGATCGGATGAATCGAAATGATCATTCGCTGCGTGAGGATATCAAGCAAAAGAATGAAACCGTTCAGATGATCATGGAGAAAATGTTCTCCGATCTCAGCAACGTCAAGACCGACCGAAATCTTTTGGCTGGCCTGTTTGTCGAGGTTGCAAAATGTCTGAATCAGGATCCGGTCGGTAACAAGAACAACTCGGAACGCAGCTGGAAAGTGAGTTGATCGGAATTTGACGTCAACCGTCGACCCAGTCAACCTTCCTCAAAGTACAGCCTCGAACGATACCGAGATTGATCGCGAGGCTCTGGCTAGGCTGTTGGTCGAAATTGCCCGAAACGTCGATCCGGACAATCATGCGCATTTCGACGTTCCAGCCGCCGATCATCGCATGGACACACTTCGCGAGCTGCTGGTCGGCCGCGAAATCTCTGAGCTTTCACGCGTTACGCACCTGCTCGACGAACCCGAGCAGCTTGCGGCCGCAGTGGGGGACGTTCTCCCTAGCGCAGCCGCATCGGCGTCTCATGCGCAACTCGGCGAGGCCTTTGCGCCAGTTGTTGAGCGGGCCGTGCGACGGTCCATCCAGAAGAACCCGCGCACGCTGACGGATATATTATACCCGGTGTTTCTGCCGGCTATTCGCAAGTCGATCGGCGAAAAGATCGACCAGACCTTTCAGTCGCTTAATGAATCTTTGAGGCATATATTTACCTGGCATGGACTTAAATGGAGATTTGAAGCTTGGAGGACAGGAACGAGCTTCTCAGAAGTTGTCCTTAAACACTCCCTATCCTATCAAGTAGAGCATGTCTTTCTCATTAACCGTAATTCCGGGCTTTTGATTACACATGTAGCCGCCGAAAATGCAACGAGCGAAGACCCTCAACTAATTTCTTCGATGCTTAGTGCAATTCAAGATTTTGTAAAAGACTCATTCAACGAGAAAGAACAGAGCGGACTGGACACTATCCGTTTCGGGGAGCTTCGTCTTTGGTCGGAAGTTGGACCGTTTGCGACCTTGGTTGCGGTGATCCGCGGAAATCCGCCAGAGGAATTACATGAAATAATTCGCGACGTACTGCTTCGCATCCACGATGAGAGCTCAGAAGCTCTAGAGCAGTTTGACGGCGACAGTTCGCAGTGGGCCGGCGTAGAGGCGCAGCTACAGACCTGTGTTGAACTGAAGCACGAGGATTCAAACGAGGGATTTCCGTGGCTGGTGGTGGCTGCAGTCCTGCTGGTTTTGGTACCGGCAGGCGGTTGGTTCTTTCTTTCCTGGCAAGCCGGGCAGCGCTGGCAGGCCTATGTGTCGCGACTGGAGACCCAGCCGGGCATCATCGTTGCGGAACACCAGATGCGCGGCGGCCAATTCTATATTGCCGGCCTGAGAGACCCGCTTGCCGCCGACCCCCAGTCGCTGTTGTCCGGAACGCAGGTCGATCCCGCTCGCATTCATTCGCAGTGGCAATTCTATCAGAGCCTTGAGCCGGAGTTCGTGTTGAAGCGGCTGGCGGCGTCGCTGGCCCCGCCGGATACAGTACGACTTTCAATCGTCAACGGTCGCATCGTTGCCGAGGGTGAGGCTCCCGACACGTGGATCGACCGGGCACGGGCCGCCGCCCAGCAGCTTTCGGCAGGCGGGCCGGAATTCGACATCTCCAAGGTTCGTGATGTTAGCCCCGAAGCACGCGCGGCGGAGCGCTGGCAGGCCTATGTGTCGCGGCTGGGGGCCCAGCCGGGCATCATCGTTGCAGATCAGAAGATACGCGATGGCCAATTCTATATTGCCGGCCTGAGAGACCCGCTTGCCGCCGACCCGCAGTCGCTGTTGTCAGGAACGCAGGTCGATCCCGCCCGGGTTCATTCGCAGTGGCAATTCTATCAGAGCCTTGAGCCGGAGTTCGTGTTGAAGCGCCTGACGGCGTCGCTGGCTCCGCCGGATTCGGTACGGCTTTCGATCGTCAATGATCGCATCGTTGCCGAGGGTGAGGCTCCCGACACGTGGATCAACCGGGCGAAGGCCGCCGCCCAGCAGCTTTCGGCAGGCGGACCGGTCTTCGATATCTCCGGGGTTCGTGATGTTAGCCCCGAAGCACGCGAGGCGGAGCGCTGGCAGGCCTATGTGTCGCGACTGGAGACCCAGCCGGGCATCATCGTTTCAGAACAAAAGATACGCGGCGGCCAATTCTATATTGCCGGCCTCAGAGACCCGCTTGGCGCCGACCCGCTGTCGCTGTTGTCCGGAACGCAGGTCGATCCCGCCCGGGTTCATTCGCAGTGGCAATTCTATCAGAGCCTTGAGCCGAAGTTCGTGTTGAAGCGGCTGACAGCGTCGCTGTATCCGCCGGATACAGTGCGACTTTCAATCGTCAATGATCGCATCGTTGCCGAGGGTGAGGCTCCCGACACCTGGATAGATAAGGCGCGCGCAGCAGCCCGACAGCTTTCGGCAGGCGGACCGGAATTCGACATCTCCAAGGTCCGTGATGTGAGCCCCGAAGCACGCGCGGCAGAGCACTGGCAATATTATGTGTCGCGACTTGAGGCCCAACCGGGAATCATCGTCGCCCAACAAACGGCGAGGGGCGGACATTTCTACATTTCCGGCCTAAGAGACCCGCTTGCCGCCGACCCGCAAGCTCTGCTGTCCGGAACGGAGGTTGATCCTGCCCGCGTTCATTCACAGTGGCAATTCTATCAGAGCCTTGATCCGAAGTTCGTGGTGAAGCGGCTGACGGCGTCGCTGACCCCGCCGAAATCGGTTCAGGTTTCGATCGTCCAGGGCCGCATCGTTGTCGTGGGTGAGGCTCCAGCCGCCTGGATCACCCGGGCGCAGGCCGCCTCCGAGCAACTTTCGGCGGACGGAGTGGTTCTGGATGTCTCGCAGCTGCGTGAGCTGAACCTTGCAGAACTTAATTATTTGAGAGAAGCCATCCAGACGACCGATATTTTCTTCTCTTCCGGCAAAGTTGTGCCGGGACCAGAGCAGGTGCCGGTTCTCGACAGGTTGGCGGATCAAATCAAGGAATTCGCCCAGAATGCCCGCAAGTCAGGCGTAACAGCGCGGTTCATGTTAACCGGGCATTCGGACGCCACTGGCCGTGAGACGGCCAACGCGTCGATCAGCGCCGCCCGCGCCGAGACAGTTCGCGCGCTTCTCAACAAGCGCGGCGTCCCTCCGGAACTGCTGCTGGTTCGAGGCGCGGGAACTTTTGAGCCGTTGGTGCCTGAAAATATTCAAACTGGTAGCTCCACCAATCGCCGGGTTTCGGTTACGGTAAACCTGGACTAGGGCGGGGCCCACGATGCTGCAAAAAAAGATCTGCATGTTGGGCGGGTTCGCCGTCGGAAAGACGAGCCTGGTGCGCAGGTTCGTGCAAAGCATCTTTTCGGAAACTTACTTGACCACGGTGGGAGTGAAAATCGACAAGAAGAGTGTCGTACTCGCGGACAAAACCGTGGATCTGATTTTGTGGGATTTGGCCGGCGAAGACGATATCGGCTCATTCCGAGTCAGCTATGTGCGAGGTGCGACCGGGCTCGTGCTTGTCGTCGATGGAACCCGCGCCGCCACTCTTGCCGTGGCGCTCACGCTGCGCGAGCGGGTTGAGGCCGAATTCGGGCCTATGCCGTTCGTATTGCTGTTCAACAAATCCGATCTGGCCGATCGGTGGGCAATACCGGATAGTGAGATTGACGGACTGAGGCAGCTTGGATGGCAAATCTATCTCACAAGCGCGCTTTCGGGTGAATGTGTCGACGATGCGTTTCGTCAGCTTGCTTCGATGGTCACTGAATAGACCATGCATGGATTGCCAAGAGAAGTCAGAAGCTGGATTTTCAACTTCTTCTACCGTGAGCACTCTGTCGCATATCTGAAAATTGACGCAGACCTTTGCATCGCTGCGAAGGGCGGCAACCTTAAACACTACGGGCTCTCATCACTTCGCATTGGCAAACCAGTTAGCGACCAGCTTGAATTCATGGAAGGCTTGCTGCCTTGTCCGGAGCTTCCATTTCATATGGCCATGGTCGAACTGCCCGGCGGGCGTGTCGCGGACCTTCATCTTTTTGCTGACGATGACTGCGTGTGGCTGCTCGTTCTTGACGCCACCGCCGAACGCGACAGCAGGCAGCGGCTTCAACAGAAGGCTTATGAAATGACGCTCCTGCAAGAGAGGGAGCGTCAACTCAACGAGAAATTACGATCGACGAACGAGGCGTTGAGGGAGAGCCAGGAGGGATTGTCGCGTGAATACCAGCGCGCCGAAACCCTGCTCCTCAACATTCTTCCGGCGTCGATCGCGGAGCGGCTAAAGGCGCACGAACAGATTGCGGACAACCACGCAGAGGTGAGTGTGCTTTTTGCCGACATCGTCGGTTTTACGGAAAGAGCGCGCAGCGTCGGAGCCGTGACGACGCTCGCTATCTTGAATTACTTCTTCAAAGTGGCGGATCAGCTCTCGGAACGATATGGCTGCGAAAAGATCAAGACAATCGGCGATTGTGTGATGGTGGTCGCCGGCCTGCCCGCCGCGCGATCCGATCATGCGGAAGCCCTTGCGCACTACGCACTTGAACTGCGCGAGGCGGGTCGGCGCGAACGCTTCGCAGGAGAACCGCTAAGACTGAGAATTGGGATTCACTCAGGACCGATCGTCGCCGGCGTCATAGGCAAAAAGCGGTTTGCCTATGACCTGTGGGGCGACACCGTCAATCTCGCCGCACGGATTCAAACGTCCGCCGAGCCCGATGAAATCCGTATTTCGGATGCAACTCACACACTGCTTGGACCAGATTTCGCTTGCGACCCACTCGAGGAAACGGAATTGCGGGGCACAGGTCGTGTGCGAATGTGGCGGCTCCGGGCCTGATTTGCCGCTTGTCCTGGGCGAGTCGGGCTGCCATCAACTAGAACGGGGCCGCTCCCATATCTGAGACCGATAAGGTAGACTGCAGCATCGGAAAACGGCGATGCACCATTCGTTTGGACAATTCGAACTTGATGAAGCTGCCCGCAGACTGTCCCTTGAGGGCGTTGGGCAGAAAATCCAGCCGCTTGTCTTTGACTTGCTCGTGTACCTGGTTCGCAACGCAGGCAGAGTTGTACCCAAAGAGGAGTTGATGGACGCTCTTTGGCCGGATGTCATTGTGACAGAAGCTTCGCTTCAGCGGGTGGTTAGCCTTACACGCAAGGCGCTTGCAGCAGGCGGATTGCAGGACGCAATACACAGCTACGTCCGCCACGGCTATCGCTTCGCAATCGATGAGCCAGGACTGGGCTACGTGCGGCCTGCCACGTTCGCGGGGGATGACAACCTTGCGCAGGCTCGCAGGCTAGCGGCGGCACGTGATTGGAGCGCGGCCGCAAAGCTCTTCGCAGGTCTTGCGGATATTGAAGCTCTCTCTCCGGCCGATGTCGATCTTTGGGCTTTGGTCGTTGAATGCGGAGGGCGGCCGACCGAGGCGATCCCTGTGCTGACCCGCGCCGTTGCTGCTCATATCGAGGCTGGAGATTCGGCGCGCGCCGCCAGATCCGCTGTGACACTGGCCAAGATCCAAGCCGAACGGGGAGCGGCTGCCGTTGCGGAGGGATGGCTGGAACGTGCTGCTTCGCTTCTTTCTCAGTCCAAGGACGCGAGCACGGAATCGTATCTGCTGTGGATGAAGTCACGTCTTGCATCCTCAGCCGGCCGCCCGGAGGAAGCGCTTCGATTGGCTTCAGCCGCCCACTCGATAGCTGAACATTGCGACGACCCTGGCCTGCGAGCCCTGACCCTGACCTACAAAGGATTTTACAATCTGGCGCTTGGCAAGATCGAGGAGGGCAACGAGCAGCAAAACCATGCGGCGGCGATCGCGTTGTCGAGTCAGGTGGACCCGATCACCGGTAGCTTGGCCTATTGCAACATCCTCTGGAGTTGCAGGACTTTCGCCGATTGGTCTCGTGCTCGCCAGTGGAGTGAAGGTTTTGAAAGCTGGTGCACCGCAAGCTTTGCCCAAACATCAGGAGCTTGTGATCTTCATCGTGCCGAAGTGGCTGCGGCGCAACAGATTTTGCCTGAGGCCCTGGCTTGCATAAATGAGGCGCTTCCTAAACTTTCTGCAGAGGAATCTTGGTCGCTTGGCGAGGGCTTTCGGGTCCGTGGCGATATCTTCGCCATGATCGGCGATCTCGCGTCGGCGCGAGTTGACTACGATCAGGCCTATGCACTCGGCTGGGACGCGGAACCGGGCAATGCCTTGCTATTGTTCGAAACCGGCGACTTGGAAGGTGCGCTCGCTGCAATTGACCGTGTCTTACAAGGGGGGTCATGGTTCCATCTTCAGCGGCGTGGAAACCTGTTGGTCAATGCAGCCTGCATTGCAGCACGCGGCGGACGCTCGAACCAGGCATCAATCTATCTCGCCGAAATCGATGCGCAGCCACAACGCTGGCGACAACCAGCGACGCAGGCGCTGATAGCCGAAACAAAGGCTGCACTCTGCAAGCCAGACGACCCGAACAAAAATCGCCTTCTGCTATTGGCCCGGCAACTCTGGACAAGCGCCGGCGTCGATTATCATGCAGCGAGGATTCGCCTGCAGTTGGCAAGAGCTCTGCTCAGTTTGGGCGACGTCAGCGGCGCGAAAGTAGAGATCACAGCGGCAGAAAGATCGGCCCGTCACCTGGGATCGCAGCGCCTGGACCAAGAAGCCGAACTGCTTCGCCACAGCCTTTTGCCCGATAGCCAATCGCTCATCAATGGTCCCAGGCAAGAGCTCATCACCTGAACGTCGCTCACTTGCCTGCCGCAATGAGCTACGGATCAGCTCTTGCCGCCGAGCCAGGGCGAAGATCAGCCAAGGATAAGGTTGAGATAAGGACGGTCAGTCCCCTCAGGAGGTAATTTTTCCCCGTCATGCAGACACGCATGGCAATCAGCAGCGCCGATGAGTTGGCGCGATAGCGAAAGGGAAAATCATGAACCTCTATGTCATCCGTCGCCCTAGCGCATGGGAATCTCTGCAGGAACTCGAAGCCGCCGGCGCGAAATCAGCAAAGGTCGCCAAGGAACAGATGCCGGGCCAGGTCCGCTGGATCCGCAGTTACGTGGTGAATGAACCCGATGGGCGCATCGGCACCTTCTGCATCTACGAAGCGAAAGACGGCGAGGCCATCCGGGATCACGCCAAGCGCGTCGGCATGCCGGGAGAGGAATTCTACCCGGTGGCCGACACTGTCATCCTTCAAAACGATCCGATTTCAACAGCGGCCGCCTGACGGAGTCCGTTTGTTGCCTCACGTCATCAGCGTGGGGCAGCATCACGCAACCAACCGGCAATGAACAGACGGCGCTTGGAGGCGGCCTGCCCACCTACCAGCGCCTCGAATCCTAGCAAGTGGAGAAAACAATGTTTCACTACCTCAAGCATGTTTCGATTGGGCTGAAGGCTCGCAGAACCGAGAGGGCTTTGCGCGCTCTGCCAGACCATACCCTGAAGGACATAGGCCTTCGACGCGATGCAATCTCTTATGCCGTTCGAGAGCATCTGAAGCACGATCGCATTTGAACGCTCGCAATAGATGGAATTGGAAAATGGAAATTCTTATAAACATGGCGAACATCATGTATGTGGTCGCTTACTTCACGTTGGATATATTGCGGCTGCGGATTCTAACGACTGCAGCAGCAATCTGTCTCGCCGTGTATTTCTACAGCCAGCCGGCACCGCTCATGAACGTGGTCGGCTGGAATGTCTTCTTTGTGCTTCTGAACCTCATCCAGATCGGCCGCATCTTGACGTCTCGCTACGTTAAGGTGCGGTCATACTCTCGCCAGGAAAATGCCAGCGGGCGTATGCGAAATGGCGGCTTTTGAACGACATTGGCGCTCGAAACCGAGACATCAAGTATGAGGCGCATAGTTCCGGACAGGTGTGATCAGCGGCTGCCGGCGACTGACGCGGCCCTCACACCGCCAGGCTCCCCTGCTCCGCCTCCTCGGCGTTGGGGTCGCCCGGGGCCGTTGCCCAGGCGAGTTCGACCAGCGTCACGGTACGCCGGCCTACCCCGTCGAGCTGGCAGACGATGAGGCCCTGCTCCTCGATATAGGTGAGGAGACGCCGGGCACGGCGCAGCGAGTGGGAGCCATAGGCGCGGGCGATCGCGGCGTCGCTCGGGCAAGGCCAGCCCTCCTTCGCCGCCCTGGCGATCATCATGAACACGCCCTGCATGTCATCGGGCAAAAGCGAGGCGCGCACCGAGACGTCCTGCCAGGCATCATCCCCTGCTGCCATGTCGGAGCCGAGCCCGGCGCGGGCGCGCGTCAACATGCGGCGGAACTCCGGCAGGTCGGGCACGACCGAGGCAAGGCCCTCGATGCGGCAGCGCACCACGAACTCCTGATAGAGCACGCCGATGACACGGAAGCCTGCATCGGGCTGCGCTAGGATGGCGCGCAGCACACGGTCCACCCGCTCGCGGCGCTCGGCCAGGTCCTCGGCGCTGATTTGCGGCTCCACCGGCTCTGGGCGGATTTCGAGTGCCGCCGACTTCGCCGCCATCAGTTGATCGAGCAGGTCCGGCGACGACCGGCGCTGCGGCCGCACCGTCTCGGGCGGCGGCGCTGCCAGGATGATGGCGCGTGCGTCCTCCAGCGCTGCTTCCGGCAGCGGCATCAGGCGCGGCGTGCCGTTGCGCGGACTGGTGTCGGTCGGACCGATGCGCAGGCCGAGCGGCCGGCGTGACAGGGCCGGGCCGAGCGCCATGAACTGGCCGCGTTCCAGGTCGCGAAACGCCTCCGCCTGGCGCCGCTCCATGCCCAAAAGGTCGGCGGCGCGCGCCATGTCGATATCGAGGAAGGTGCGACCCATGAGGAAATTGGACGCCTCGGCGGCGACATTCTTGGCGAGCTTGGCCAGCCGCTGGGTGGCGATGATGCCGGCAAGCCCGCGTTTGCGGCCACGGCACATCAAATTGGTCATGGCGCCGAGCGAGAGTTTGCGCGCCTCGTCCGAAACTTCGCCGGCCACCGCCGGTGCGAACAGCTGCGCTTCGTCCACCACCACCAGCATCGGATTCGGCGTCGAGCCCCTCGAGATTGAGCACGGTGGAGACGCGGTGGATACGCGCCCGCTCGCCGGCGCTTTGCAAGCCGCGCTCGGTATGCTCCTCGGCATCGATCACCAGATGGCCGAAACGGTCGCCCAGCGACACGAAGTCGCCTTCGGGGTCTATGATGGTCTGCTGCACCCAGGGGGCGCTCTGCTCCAGCAGCCGCCGCAAGAGATGCGATTTGCCGGAGCCCGAATTGCCCTGCACCAAAAGGCGCGTCGCCAGCAGCTCCTCGAGATCGAGCGTCGCCGCGGCGCCTGCGGTCGTGTGTCCCATCTCGATCGCAACGGTCATCTCGACTCAGGCGCTCCTTTCGCAGACGGGCTTATCAACCCGATCACAGCCCGTCGAGCGCGCATGGCCGCCCGCGCCGTGTTGCGCACAGGCCAAGGACCGTCTCCGGATCATCGACAACAAGGGAACCCTGTGGATAGTAACCACCTGTTCACCATGTGCCGGCGTTCCGATTGAAGACGCGCCGCATCCGCTTAGCCTGACCTTGCATCGCGTCCCCAACGTGGTGCGTCCCAACCGCCCCCTGGCGACCGACGTTTTCAAGTTCCCTCTCGCAGTATATGTCGGTCGCCAACCTCGCCTGATCCCGCCAAGTCCCGACATCGTCGAGACTCGCCCGCTGGCGCAAACTTTGGGTTGACCGCCCCGGAGCGCGAGGCGACACTTCCCCGACGCTGGAAGTGCGAGGAGGAAAAGCGATGGACGAGCCCGAACGGTGGCGCCACATGTCGACGGCGCCGAGGGATGGCAGCCGCATCCTGGTCACGGTTCGCCCGTCCGAACAGGGGCCGGCGGAAGTCGACCTCGCCTATTGGTCGCGCGCCGACCAGTTCGCCAGCGAAGGCTGGCGCGCGTCGGACTCCTCGCCGGGGCGCGTCGTCGAATACGCCGAACCGGAACTGAAATGCTGGATGCCACTGCCGACAGCCAATCTCAGCCGCGCTTCCATGCCGGCCCCCTGGGAGGGTGACGACGCCCAGCAGCTCGACGGCTCGGGGATTTAAGGCGCGAAGCCTTAGGTGATCAAGCGAAGTCTTGCAGGTTGGCTTCCCGGAGCTTGGCGCCCGCCAGCAGGGCTTCGAGCACCTGCTTCTTGAGATTGAGGCACTGCGAGCGGGCAAGTTTGACGATGCCGGAAACGTCGCTTGCCTCGCAGGCATGAACCAGGTCCTTCTGCTGACCAATGATCAGCTGCGTGAAGTCGCGCGACCTGAATCCGAGGTGGAGAGCCCTCTCCGACTGGTCGAGTATCTGGCCCAGCAGCTGCGCCAGGCGTGAATTTCCGGATAGCTCCGCCAAGGCAAGACGGAAGGCGCGATCCGCTGCAAGGAATGCAACGTGACTGCGCAGCGTCTCCGGCTTCAGCACCTTCCTCGCCGCCTGCCTGACATCTTCGAGTCCCCGCTCGGTGAGGCCCGACGCAGCCACCCTGAACACTTCCGGCTCGATCAGACTGCGGACATCGAAGATCTCGGTGACATCGCGCAGCGTCAGCGGCGTGATGACGTAGCCACGGCGCGGCTCGCTCCTGACCAATCCCTCCTGCATCAGCCGGGTCAGCGCCGCGCGGATCGTCGCCTTTCTGATCAGATATCGATCGCCAATCTGCTTTTCCGTCAGCGTTTCACCAGGGCGCAGCACGCAGGCGACGATGTCGCTCTTCACCTGCTCGTACGCCTGCTCGCTGCGCAGCAGGTCGGCGGTCGACGGCACTGCGGCCGTGCCGGCGGACAGTGCCGGTTTCGTCGATGCGGCAGTCAAATCACGACGAGTCATGCTTGTTCCGTTCTGGCGATCCGGTTGACGCCGCCATCGACTTTGAGTAGCCTTGAGCATCTCAGATCAATCATTTGATCATCTCAAAGGGATAACGGCAATGGCTGTTCCGGCTGGCTCGCCTCTCTACGCGGTTGTGGATGCTATCGTCAACGCCGCCGGAAGTCCCGATCCCCTCGCACGAATAAGGGGGGTGCTGGGCGATCATGTGAACCGTCTTCACGCATTGGGGGTGCTCGTGCATGAAGAAGAAGACGACGAGGTGCTTCTCCATGCAAGCCGGAATTTGACGATCTATCACATCACGCTGTCGCCCGGCCTGCAGTACCCGCCGCACAACCACCTGATGGACGCGTTGATCGGCATCTACAGGGGTGGCGAGACGAACTTCATCTATCCCGATGCCGCCAGCAAGC
Source organism: Mesorhizobium sp. CNPSo 4670 (assembly GCF_057784235.1). Classification (NCBI taxonomy): domain Bacteria; kingdom Pseudomonadati; phylum Pseudomonadota; class Alphaproteobacteria; order Hyphomicrobiales; family Phyllobacteriaceae; genus Mesorhizobium; species Mesorhizobium sp. CNPSo 4670. The sequence goes on from NZ_JBWJFQ010000003.1 coordinate 127,616, forward strand.
TCGATGCTCCCCAACGGCAGGACTCCACCGCGCCCACCGTGCTGCACCTGCCTCCACATGCTGTGCATTCGGTCGCCAACACCGGCAGCGCACGGTCGGGCGCGCTTCATGTCTATCTGGGCGACCTGCCGGCGACCCATCGACAACTCTGGGATATGCAAAGCAATCGAGCCGAGCCCTTTGACAACGATCGCTATCTGGCTGGCGCCCGGCCCATCGAGTAGTCTTGAGGGGCGAGCGCCCCTCTCCCTTCAGAAAAGGAACGACGCCGTGGCGGGGTTTGGGCCGGTGCGGCCGTTTGGCGAATCCATGCCCCGGATCGCCTGCAGGTCCTGCGCATCCAGCTCGAAATCAAAGACATCGAAATTGGCTGCGATGCGATCCCTGCGGATCGACTTTGGAATGACGATCAGCCCTTCCTGAAGGTGCCAGCGGATGATCGCCTGCGCCGCGGACTTGTCATGCTTCCTGGCGATGCCCGCGATGGTCGGGTCGCCCAGCAGCCGACCGCTGCCCAGCGGGCTCCAGCTCTCGATGCGGATGTCATGGCTGGCATGGAAGTCCCTGATGCCGCGCTGCTGGAACTGGGGATGCAGCTCGATCTGGTTGACCACTGGCGTCACGCCGGTCTCGCCGATGATCCGCTCCAGATGGTCCTGGTTGAAATTCGAAACGCCGATCGACTTGATGCGGCCGGCCTGCCTGAGTTCGACCAGCGTCTTCCACGCCTCGACATATTTGTCCTGGCTAGGCACCGGCCAGTGGATCAGGAACAGCTCGAGTTGCTCGATGCCGAGCTTCTCCATCGTCTCGTCGAAGGCGCGCAGCGCCGCATCGCGCTGGTGTGCGCCGTTGCGCAGCTTGGAGGTGATGAACAGCTCGCCTCTCGGCACGCCGGCGCTGCGGATCGCCTCTCCGACCCCATCCTCGTTCCGATAGCCCTCGGCGGTGTCGATCAGACGATAGCCGGCCTCGATCCCCCAACCCACCACCTGCGCGGTGATATCCTGGTCGACTTGCCACACGCCAAGTCCGAGCTGGGGAATGGCGGAGCCGTCGTTCAACGGTATCTGTTCAGGCATGGCAGGTCCTTTGCAAAAGATGATCCGGGCGGTCCGCCCGGCGCATGCCCTATCTAGGTTCGACAGGGAGCAACGACCAGTCGACAGCGGTCAAATTTGCCTGGTGTGCGGCCTCTAGTCCTGATCTCTGATTGAGCTCACCTCGGCCGGCGTACCGCTCTCACCACCCCGGCGGATATGCTGCCGCAGAAGAGGCGGTCGCCGCCATCGGATTCCAGCCCCGAGACGCCCATGCCGGCCGGCATGTCGAGCTTCTCCAGAACCTTGCCGGTTTGCGGGTCGACGCGGCGCAGGTCGCTCTGCTCACCCTCCCAAGTGGCGTGCCACAGTTCGCCGTCGACCCACGTCACCCCAGTGACGAAGCGGTTGGATTCGATGGTGCGCAGGATTGCCCCGGTCTCGGGATCGATCTGGTGAATCCTGCGCTCCCGGTACTGGCCCACCCAAAGCGTTCCTTCGGCCCAGGTGAGCCCGGAGTCGCGTCCGCCGCCGGGCGCTGGAATGGATGCCAGCACCTCCCCGGTGTCGGGGTCGATCTTCTGGATGCGATCCCCGGCAAGCTGGAAGAAATGTCGGCCGTCATAGGCGGTGCCAGCGTGCGCGGCGACATCGATCGAGCGCAGCGCCTGCCCGCTTTCCGGATCGAAGGCATTCAGTTTCTCACCGGAGGCAAACCAGACGTTGCGCCCGTCGAAGCTTACCCCGTGCACGGTGTCGACGCCCGGAAAGGGTCCGTATTCGCGCAGAATTTCGGCCGCTGAATGTTTCATGTCGTTATCCTCACTGAGATGATCGGGCATTTTCGGGGATCATGCTCTAACCGTTCGGCAGCGGTGCCGGGAGTAACAAGGTCGTCGTGAATCCGGCCACCGGCGGCGTCATCCAGCGGCGCGCCCGCCCGTGCCCGAACGACTGCACCTTGCCGGCCTCGCCAAGTTGCTCCAGCGCCCGCTGCACGCTGCGCTGGCCGGTACCAAGCGCCAGCGCCAGTGCCGAACTCGCCCAGGATTCACCATCGGCAAGCAAGGCCAGCACCGCCGCGTACCGCTCCTCGATCGGCCGTGCCAACACCACCACTTCGGGCGCCTGGCGCGACGCCAGCGCAAAACCTTGGCTGGTGGCATTGATGTCGGCAAGCGGGCCTAGTTCGGCGCGCAGGCGGCCGATCTCGACCCGCAATCGCGCCCGATGCGATTCATCGGCGTGCCTGCCGCCAAAAGCCTGAGCGATGAGCGTCGCCCGCGACACGTCCGCCGGCCATGCTTCGGCTAGCGTGCGCGCCAGCGCAAACAAAACCGGGCGCGTTGCCAGCGAGACCATGGTTTCCTGTTGGCGCACGAGATGGCGCAAGGCATCGACCACCAGCGCCGGCGATGCCTGCAGCGCCTCGACCTCCTCGAGCAGCAAGGGGCGCTGCTGGCCACGCGCGATCAGCCGCGCCGCCGGCGCGTCCAGCGCCAGGAAGGCGTTGTCGACCTCGGCCATCAGCCCCGGGATGCCGGCCCGGCGAGCGGCGTGGCGCGCCCACTCCAGCGCGGTGCGCGCAGCCCTTGTCTTGAGGCGCCGCATCGCGATGCCGGCGACGGCCAGTTCGTGCGCGGCTCTCGAGGCTGGCGGAAGCGGCGCCGGATCGAGCCCGGCCAGCACGTCTTCAGCCTCATCGAGGCGACCAATCAACAGCAGGCGCCGCACCTTGAGGTGGCCGGCATGCGCGGCGTTCAGCCGATCGCCATGCCTTTCCAGCGTCGCCCGCGCCGCATCCAGCACCTTGGCGGGCCAGCCGAGGTCCCGCGAGACCAGCGCGATCTCCGCCTCGGCGACGACGCATCTGGCTCGCGCCACCGCCTCTTTCGGGCCGAAGGCGCGTGCGGCCCGGCGCAACAGCGCCTTGGCGCGGTCGAGGTCGCCGAGCTGCGCCATCGCGATGCCGCGCAAGGCCAGCGCCGGCGCGTCCTCGCGCAGGGCGACACGATCCAGCGCGCCGAGCGGATTGCCCGCGGCCAGCGCCAATGCCGCTGCCGTGATCAGCGAGTCCATTCAAATCCCGTCACACTTGTAACTCCCACCCCTGCATTCCACGCCCTAACTTAAGTCATGACCGCCCCCCAGCAAGCCGTATCGGCAACAGGTAGCATACTAGGGAAAACGGCAATGACTTGGATGATGACCTAGCCATCAGGACTGGCTGAAGGCGCCGTAGCCGCCGTTGACGCCAATATGGGCATTGGCTAGCCTGAGCATCTCAGACAAAGATATTAAGCTTCTCACAAGGGAAAAACAGACAATGCCTGACTCCGACGATCTGCCCCTCCACGCGACGAACGACATGGTCGAGCGCGCCGGACGCCACCCCTGCTGCGGCGGGCCTGTCCATTCAAATCCCGTCACACTTGTAACTCCACCGCGGCACTTCATCGCCCTACCCTGCCTCACGATCCGCAAGCAACGACACGCCGCCACGGCGCGACAGACTGACAAAGGAGACGAGCAATGACCAAGCACACCGCAATGAAGACCCCACCAGTCGTTTCACAGCAGGCGTGGGAAGCCGCGCGCGAAGAGCTGCTGGTGAAGGAGAAGGCGACGCTGCGCGCCAAGGACGCGCTGGCCGCCCAGCGCCGGCGCATGCCGTGGATGGAAGTGGACAAGGCCTATGTGTTCGAGGGGCCGAACGGCAAAGCGAGCCTGCTCGATTTGTTCGAAGGCCGCCGCCAGTTGATCGTCTACCGCGCCTTCTTCGAACCGGGAGTCCATGGCTGGCCCGATCACGCCTGCCGCGGCTGTTCGCTCGGCGCCGACCAGGTCGGCCATCTCGCCCATCTCAACGCCCGCAACACCACGCTTGCCTACGCCTCGCGCGCACCACAGGCCGACATTACGCGGCTGAAGAAGCGGATGGGCTGGGAGATGCCCTGGTACACCATCACCGACAGCTTCGACAAGGACTTCGGCGTCGACGAATGGCACGGCCACAACGTCTTCATCCATGACGGCGACCGTGTGTTCCGCACCTATTTTATCAACAGCCGGGGCGACGAGGCGATGGGCACCGTGTGGAGCTACCTCGACGCAACGCCGCTCGGCCGCCAGGAGATCTGGGAAGACTCGCCCGAAGGCTATCCGCAGACCCCGCTCTACAGCTGGTGGAACTGGCACGACAATTACGACGCCGCGCCCGACCAGAAATGGGCCGAAGTGTCGGCTGCCGGCGAAGCGGCATTCCGGGACAAGGACGGCCAGTAGTAACCTGTCGGGAAAGGGTGGCGCACGCTCATCCAGCTTGGTTTCCTCTCCCTCACGCAGTGGGGGAGAGGTGGCTCGGCGAAGCCGAGACGGAGTGGGGGCTGGGCCCTACGAAAGCCCCCACTCCGTCCGCTTCGCGGCCACCTCTCCCCCGCCTCTGGCGAGGGAGAGGAACCCAAATCCTGGTCTCGACACCGCCATGACCATCAAGGAAAAGACCATGAGCGATACCCATTCTGGCACCAGCAGCGAGACCCCTGAAAATATTGCCTCTCTGGGCCTCGCCGACTGGCTGTGCCTTGCCGCGGCACCGACCTTCGCCCTGATGGCGCTGTTCGCCTGCATTCAGAATGGTGACGTGGCCATGCTATGCATGGCTGCGAACGCCTCACCGTTGAACAGCATGCCGGTGATGTATCTCCTGATGAGTGCCTTCCATCTGGCGCCCTGGCTGAGGGTGATGTCCGGCCGGCCGGTCCGGCAATGAGGCTGGTCAGGCTGAGAGCGCCGGGTGGCTTGGACAAGCTCGAACTGGTCGAGGAAGACCGTCCCCAGCCAGGACCGGGTGACGTGCTGGTCAGAATCCGGGCCTGCTCGTTGAACCTGCGTGACGATTTCGTCGTTCAAGGCAAGGTGCCGTTCGCCGATGGCCGCGTTCCGCTGTCCGATGGCGCGGGCGAGGTGGTCGAAGTCGGCGACAATCTCGATGCGTTCAAAGCTGGAGACAGCGTCGTCAGCACCTTCTACCCCTGGTGGCTGGGCGGTGACATGACGCCTGCCACCAGGCGCGACATACCGGGAGAAAGTTTTGACGGCTTTGCCAGCGAGTATGTGTGCATGCCGGCGCAGGCCTTCACCAAGGCACCATTGGGCTACACGCATGTGGAGGCGGCTACGCTCACCTGCACCGGGGTCACCGCCTGGCGCGGCCTGGTTGTGTGCGGCAAGGTGAAACCCGGCGATACGGTGCTGGTCCTCGGCACGGGCAGCGTATCGCTGTTCGCGCTGCAATTTGCCAAAGCCGCCGGCGCCAGGGTCATCGCCACGTCTTCCGACGAGCAGAAGCTGGAAAGGCTCACGCGCCTCGGAGCCGACGCCGTCATCAACTACAAGGCCGTGAAGGACTGGGGCCAAAAGGCCCGGGATTTGACGGACGGACGCGGCGTCGATCACGTCATCGAAGTCGGCGGCCCCGCAACGCTCACGCAGTCGATAGCGGCCTGCCGAACGGGCGGCCACATCGCCCTGATCGGCGTCCTCACCGGCTTTGCGGCTGATGTCTCGATCCCGGCCTTGTTTTCGAACCAGATCCGCATCAGCGGGATTTCGATTGGTAGCAGAGCCGACCAGGAGGACATGATCAGAGCGATAGATGTCAACCGTGTGAAACCGGTCGTCGATCGCCGTTTTGCGCTTCAGGACATCGCCGCCGCCTTCACGCACTACGAATCCCAACAGCATTTCGGCAAGGTTTGCCTAGAACTTTGAGCGCTCCGAAGGCGGCAGCCCCACAGCCCCCACCGATCATCCATCAGCAACAGCTAATTGACAGCCCGAAGGAAACGGCGCTGACTGGCTGAACAGGTGGATCGCACATCAGGCGGGCGATATCGACCGCCGGCTTCACCTTGGGGAGGATGCCATGCCAACCGTCATTGGCCATCACAACATCACGAAAGACAGCAAGCACTGGCTCAGTTCACCCAAGCGCAAGGAGCTTTTCGGCGCCCTTGGGATCACCAACATCCGCACGTTCGTCGATCCGCAGAATCCGAAACGCGTGGCGGTGATGATGGACGTCCCGGACATGGATGCCCTTGCGACAATGATGCAGAGCCAGAAAGCCGCCGACGCGATGGTCTACGATGGCGTGGTGCCGGAATCGCTGGTGATCCTGGTCGAAGCGAAGGGCTAACTCCCTGACCTAATGCAGGTGCCTGAGCTTGTCGGGGTTGCGCACCACATAGATTGCCGAGATCTTTCCGTCCTCGATGTCGAGTGCGGTCGTCTGCAGTTCGCCATCGGCTTCCAACGTGATGAAGCCGGGCAGTCCATTGACGAAAACCACACGAACAAGCGTCGAGGCGTTCTTCTGCAGCCATTCCGCCACACGCGCGTATTGCTGCATCACGGCATCGAACCCCAGGACCACTTCCGTGGCTGCCGGACGCTTTCCGCCGCCATCGGCATGGGCGCTGACGTCGGCCGTCAGCATCGCGCCCAGCGCCTTCATGTCGCCGCTGCGCGAGGCGGCGAAGAAGGCCTCGGCAAGCTCGAGGCCGCGTTGCCTTTCCACCTTGAAACGCGGTCTCGCCTGGCGGACATGGGTGCGCGCGCGGGCAGCGAGTTGGCGGCAGGCGGCGGGCTCGCGCTGGATGGCGGCGGCGACCTCGTCGAATCCGAGCCCGAACACATCGTGCAGCAGAAAGGCTGCCCGCTCGAGCGGCGAAAGACGTTCCAGCACCAGCATCATCGGCAAGGTGACGTCTTCCACTTCGTCCTCTTCCACGACGGGATCGGGAAGCCAGGGACCGACGTAGGTCTCGCGCAGGCGGCGCGCGGATTTGAGCTGGTCGAGACAAAGCCGCGTGACCGTGCGGCGCAGGAATGCCGCCGGCTCACGCACCTCGCCGCGGTCGGCCCTGATCCAGCGGATGAAGGCCTCCTGCACGACATCCTCGGCGTCCGCCACGGAGCCAAGCATGCGGTAGGCGACGCGCATCAGCGTCGGACGCAGCGGGTCGAAGGCTGCCGCCGCATGCTCGGTCCCTGCGCTCGTCATCAGGCGGCCGCCGCCTTGGCGGCGGACCTTATGGCCGCCGGATCGGCCCAGCCACCGAACCCAACCGCAAGGCGGTTGTAGCCGTTGATCACATTGATCATCAAGGTGAGCTTGACCTGTTCTTCCGGCGTGAATTCAGCCTCCAGGGCCTCATAGGCGCTTTCGTGCGTATGGCCTTCGCAAATCCGCGTCAGCGCCTCGGTCCAGCCGAGCGCTGCGCGTTCGCGGTCGGTGTAGCAGGGCGCCTCGCGCCACGCCGACAACAGATAGATGCGCTGCTCGGTTTCGCCGTCCTCGCGCGCAAACACCGTGTGCATGTTGAGGCAGTTGGCGCAGCCGTTGATCTGGGATGCACGGATCTTCACAAGCTCGGCCAGGCTGGGCTCGAGGCTGGAGGAAATGGCGAAGGATGCGCGCTGCCATTCCTTCATCAGCGAGGGGGCAGCGGCGAAGAGATCAAGTTTTGCGGTCATGATTGGCTTCCTTCTGTTGGTGCCGACCTCATGACGAGTTGGGATCCGCCAATGTGACATTCACGCCAGGTTTTTTGTGTGTTGCCAGCCGGCGAGAGCGGTCGCGCCGGCACCTGGTATCGGGGATCGGTGACGCTTGCCTAGGTCGCGATATCGTTGATGGGCAGCAATGGCTTGGGAAGGTCAACTTCGCCCAGCCCGGTGCGCAGCTCGATCTCGATGTCGCGACAGATTTGCGAGATCGGAACATCGTTGGCGTTGCCCTCGAAAGGGTTGGCACTGCTCTCGCCGACCTGGTCGAGAGACATGTATGCCCACCCCAGAAGCGTGCTGAACGGGATCGTGAGCCAGATCGCGATCGGGCCGAGTGCGCCGCCCAATTTGCCCATGTCGGCAAAGACTGGAACGACGCCAAATGGCAGCAAGGTGCAAAAGATCATGACGAACAAGGAACTGACTATGGCGTATTGCCGGGGATATGGATTGTTCTTGATGCGGTCGCACCGCGCCTGCTGATCATGGAAGTCGCGGATCAGCTTGGTGAGTTCGACATAGACCTGGGGAGGGATTTTGGCGTCCTTGAACAACGCATTGACCTGGACCGATTGCATTTCGAGGAGGATTAGCGCTGGACGAGGCGACTTCAGGACGTCGTCGGCTTGTTCGCCCAACAGCGGACGCAGTTCGTCGGTGATCGAGCCCGCATCCTCCTGGATACGGCAACGCCGCCGGAATTCGACATTGGCCGCCCGCCCCATGGATTCCCACGGCATCGGCCGCCGCAGGGCGAACCGGAGGGCCGTCAACCAGGCGAGATGGCGGTAGATCAGTTGCCTGGCTGTCGGCACATCGTTGAAGTCCCTGCAGAAATTGGACCACAACCGGCTGCTGGCTGTAATTTGCGCAAAGGCCTGCAGCGCTTCACTGCTGCGGGTGAATACCTGCGAATTCTTGAACCCGGCAACGAGTGACACGGTGGTGCCGAGCACGAGCACGACCGACCATGGCACCGAAAACCCGGCGATGCCCGGCAGACGGTAGGCCGCCACGGCCAGTGCGCTCACCACCACCATGTAGATGACACTGCCCCGCGACCAGACAGCGAAATCTACCACCTTGTAGGAACGGCCTACATACATCGGATGCCCTCGAAAGCGTGAACGACAAGCGAATCAAGCCATCACGCCTAGCATACCGTTTGCTCACCATGAATGGCCGTCTTGGCATGAAGCCGAAGGTTGCGGGCCGATTTCCCAAAGCGCGTCGCGTCCAATCTTACCAAAAACATGGGCACGGGGTCGCCCCCGTGCCCATGGCTTTCCACCTATCTCAATTGCACTTCGGCTTGGCGCCGTTGCAGGCGTCGACCAGTTCGGCCGGCGGATCCTTGTGGAACACGGTCTTGAAGGACTCCAGCACGTTGGACTGCACCACCGGCAAGGACTGGACACCGACCCAGGCGGGCGTGGGTTCACCGATCAGCGCCTTCATCATGGCAAGCGCCTCGGCGACACCCTGGTCATAGGGACGCTGCGAGCCCGTCGCCTTGAGCGGCCCACCCTTGGCGATTTCGATCGCCGACTGCAGGCCGAGATCGACAGTGGTGATCGGAATGTCGATGCCTTGCGCGCGCATCGACGACAGCGTGTCGAGCGCCGGCTGATCCCACACCGCAAACAGGCCCTTCACATCGGGATTGCCGGTGAGGAAGTCGCCGGCGATCTGCGACACCTTGGAGGGATCGGTGAAATCGACCTGCTTCATGACGATGTCGGGCCGGTTCTTCTTCATCCACTCCCCGACGCCCTTGGTGCGCTCATTGGTGCTGAAATAGTCGACGCCGAAATTCACCAGGCCGATCGTGCCGCCCTTCGGCATGCAGGAAGAGAGGATCTGCGCCGCGATCTGGCCGTTGCCCTGGCTGTCGGCCGAGATCATCGAGGCAAAATCCTTTGGAGATTCGAGGCCAACCGGGATGCTGTCCATGAACACCAGCTTGATGCCGGCCTCGCCCACCTTCTTGTAGGTCGGAGCCGTCGCGGTGAAGTCGACCGGGATGGAAATGATGCCGTCGGGATGCTGCTGGATGGTGTTCTCGATATCTGCGATCTGCTTGTCGACCTGATATTCGGCGGACGCGACGCCGGTCACGGTCACGCCATACTTGGCCAGCGTTTCGCTGATGCCTTGCACCTGCAGTTGCGACCAGTCGAGGTTCACCGTCTGCATGGAAATGCCGACCTTGAACTTGCCGGCCTTGACCTTGGCAGCCTGGTCGTCGCTCAATTTCAACTCATCGGGCGAGGCTGCCTTTTCGCCGTGCGGACCCTGGCCGACAATGCCCTTGGGACCGAGCGTGGCCATGTCGACGCCGGTAACGCAGGTCTCCGGCGTTTGCGCCGGGCTTATGGATGTTGAGAGCGCGAACGCGCTGGCGGCGATGCTCAATGTGCAGAAGAGCGAGTGGATTCGTGCCGAGTGCTTCATGACTTTCCTCCGTTGATCGTTGACGTTTCTGGTGCCGTTTGGAGCCGGCAATTTTCTGCTGATATCCGCGGGCGCGCGCCTTACCTCCTCGTGAAGGCGACCGCGGCGACGATGATTGCTCCCTTGATGACGAGTTGCAGCGACGAGCTGACGCCAAGTAGCACCAGCCCATTGTTGAGCGTGCCGATGATCAGGCTGCCGAGCAGCGTGCCCAGTACGAAACCGCGACCGCCGAACAGGCTGCAGCCGCCGAGGATCACCGAGGCGATGACATCGAGCTCCATGCCTTGCACGACATCGGGCCGCGCCGCGTGCGAACGCGCCGACAGGATCAGGGATGCCAGCCCGGCGAGCGTTCCGGTCAGCACGAAAGCCAGCGTGGTGACCTGCTTGATATGAACGCCGGAATAGAGCGCCGCAGTCGGGTTGCCGCCCGCCGCATAGACGCGCCGCCCATAGACGCTGTAGTGGAGCAGCAGGATGCCTGCGATCGTGACGCCAAGCGTCCACAGGATCGGCGCCGGGATGCCCAGCACCGAGCCTTCACCGAAGATCGCGAAATAATAGTCGTTGGTGATGATGACCGGCTTGGTGTTGGTGACCATCAGCGCCAGGCCGCGCGCGCCGCTCAACGTGCCCAGCGTCACCAGGAAGGACGGGATTTCGAGGCGGGTGGTCAACACGCCGTTGATCAGCCCGATCAGCGCCCCAGTGCCCAATCCCGCTAGCGCACCGACGAGCCAGTTGTTGGCGACGAAAGCCATGGCCAGCGACGCGCTCATGCCCGAAAGCGCCAGCGTCGAGGCGACGGACAGGTCGATCTGCCTGGAGATGATGACGAACGTCATGCCGACGGCAATGATCGAGACCAGCGTCGTCTGGCGGCCGATGTTGAGAAAATTGTCGATCGACAGGAACCAGGGCGACGCCAGGCTGAAGACGATCAGCATGACGACAAAGGCGACGTAAAGCATATAGGGGCGCTCGCCCTGAAGCAGATGCTGCAGCGCCGACCGACCGCCTGGCTGGTTGGCGGCAGCCCCCCTTGCCACTGATGGATTTGCCGGGCTTTGGGTGTCGGTCATGCCGCGTGCTCTTCCGATGGCTGCGAAAGTTGAATGAGGTGATGGAGATCCTCGGCGCTGCCGAATTCCTGTCTCGAAATCGTCTTCGTGATCCGGCCATCGACGACGATCGAGACGCGGTCGCAGAGCTGAAGCAGTTCGGAAAGATCCGAAGACACCAGCAGCACACCGCTTCCCGCCGCCGCCGCGGCACGAATGACGCCGTAGATCTCCTCGCGCGCGCCGACGTCGACACCAACCGTCGGCTCGTCGAGCAACAGGACGCGCGGCCGTGGCTCGTTCCATTTGCCGAACACGACCTTCTGCTGGTTGCCGCCGGACAGATTCTTCACCGTGGTCGATGCGCCTGGCGCCTTGACGGCCAGCCGGTGCATGGCGGCGTCGGCGTGCTCGCTCGCCGCGCGGCGCTGCAGCCAGCCCAGGCGCGAGAAATACGGCAACCGTGGCAGGGTCAGGTTGCGCTCGATCGAATGTTCGAGGACCAGGCCCTGGACGTGCCGGTCCTCCGGCACCAGCGCGATGCCTCGCCGTATCGCCGCGGCCGGATCGGTTCTGTTCAGCGAAACGCCGTCGAGGCTGGCATCGCCCGACTGGATGGGCCGCAGCCCGAAGATCGTCTGCAGGATTTCGGTGCGTCCGCTGCCGATCAGGCCGGCAAGGCCATGGATTTCGCCGCTGCGCAGTTCAAGATTGGTCCGGTCCAGCCTGTCATTGCTGATGCCCTTCAATTCGAGCACGGGGTTTTCCGGTGAACCAGGGCTAGCCGAGGACGGCACGCTTTGCCCGGCTGCCATGCTGTCCGCCTTCAGGACGGCGTGATCCGGCCCGACGATCGCGCCGACCAATTGCCTCATATTGGTCTGCGACGTGACAAATGTTCCGGCGTTCTGTCCGTCGCGGAACACGGTCACCCGGTTCGAAATTCGGAAGACCTCATTGAGGCGATGCGTGACGTAGATCACCCCGACGCCTCGCGCGGCAACAGCACGGATCGCCTCGAACAGGATCTTCTCTTCATCGTCGGTCAGAGCCGAGGTCGGCTCGTCGAGGATGAGCAGGCGAACGTCGCCCATCAGCGCCTTGGCGATCTCGGTCATCTGGCGATAGGCAAAGGGCAGCGACCCGACTAGGGCGCGACCATCGAGCGGGATATTCTGAGACTTGAGGAAGGCTTCGGCCTGCGCCACCAACTGGCGTTTTTTCAGGAAGCCGAAGCGGGTCTTCGGCTCTCGTCCCAGCATCAGATTGTCGGCAACCGAAAGCGATTCGACCAGGCTCAGATCCTGGTAGACCACCGCCACGCCGGCCTCACGCGACTGGGCGGGCGAAGCGAACGAGACAGGCTCGCCGTTGATCTCGATCGAACCACCATCATGCACGTGGACGCCGCTTAGAATCTTGATCAGCGTCGATTTGCCGGCCCCGTTTTCACCAAGCAGGGCGTGCACTTCACCGGATTTGATTTCGAGACTGACGCCGCGCAGCGCATTGACACCGCCGAACCGCTTGCTGACGCCCTCGACGCGCAGCAAGGGAGTCCCGGACGATGGCGAAATCGAACCCTGTTCGATCATGACGCCTGCATTTCCTTCCGTTGACGCGTCCCCTACCCCGATCGAGATTGTCTTTTGAGACTTCTCTTACTTTTTTTGTGACTTTTCCATCAGGCCAGCGAAATGTCAAACGGAGTCAGGCGGCAGTTGGAATGATTCCGGCCCTACCTCCCCATGTTCGGTGATGACGGCGTCGAAACCGTCCATCGGTGCGAAGAAGGCGCGCTTGAGCTTGCCGATCTTGCTGCTGTCGACGACGAGGTAGTTTTCGCGCGCCAGGCCCATCACCTTCTGCTTCACCACCGCCTCGTGAAAATGCTCGCAGGTGGCACCACGTTTGGCATCGACGCCGGCGGCCGACAGAAAGGCGGCATTGATGCCGACGCTCTTCAAAATGTCGAAGTCATGCGTGCCCGAGAAAGACGCCGAGGCGGGATGATACACGCCACCCAGCATGATGATCGTCACATTGGCCTTGCGGGTCAGGCGTTCCGCGACATTCATGGCGTAACATATTGCCGTTATTCGATAATCATCGGGAATGAGGTCGATCAGATGGATCAGCGTCGTGCCGCAATCGATGAAGATCGTCTCGTCGGGCCGTATCTTCCGCACCGCGTGCAGACAGGCTTCGCGCTTCGCCGCCGCATGGCTGTCGGCCGCGGTCGCCAGTTCGTAAGGAGCGTCGGTATCGATCTCGGCCGCCGCCAATATGTGCCCACCGAGAAAGGCGATCTGCCCCTGATTGGTGGCGATGTCACGCCGCACAGTCATCTCAGAGACGCCGAGCAGCGTTGCCGCTTCGCTCAGATGGATAACCCGCCGTTCCGATAGCAGATGGATCAGTAGGGCTGTCCTTTGCGCTTTACGAGCAGTCATGCGTTGGGCCTGTCGGTCGCCTGAAATGTGAGGAATTTAACAACCGCTCTCACTCAGTTGCAAGCGCGGTGTGCGAATCCGCCTGCCATGACCAACGGACATGTCTGCTACAGGGCCGTCGCCTGCCCTGGGCCGATCGCGCAGACGATCAGGCCTTGGCGGATTTCGCCGCCCCGAACCGCAGACCGTCCATCAGCAGCGAGACCAGCCGGCGTGAGCGGTCGCGCCATTGCGGGGTGTCGGGTGCCGAGTAGATGCCCGACAGTGCGTGCAGCACGTCGGAAGCGTCGACGTCGCCGCGGATGGTGCCCTCGGCCACCGCAGCCTCGACCAGTTGCCGCAAGGCCTGCGAGACCCTACCCGACGTGTCGGAAAACAGCGTCGAATTGGTGGTCAGCAGGATGCGCAGGCTGGTCGCCAGGCCGCGCTTGGTGGCGATATAGTCGACGAAGCGCTGCATCCACTGCTCCAGCGCTACATCGGACGGATGTTTTCCGGCGAGCTCGCCGGCAGCCGCGCACAGCGCCTCCGCCTCGCGCCGGTAGACCACCTCGACCAGGTGCTCGCGGGTCGGAAAATGCCGGTAGAGCGTACCGATACCGACGCCGGCTCGGCGCGCGATCTCTTCCAGCGAGGCGTCGATGCCACGCTCGGCAAAGACGGCGGCCGCCACCTCGACCAGCCTGTCACGGTTGCGCTGCGCGTCGGCGCGCAACGGCTTGGCCTCTTCGACCTTCTCTTTGGCGATGGCGGACGGCTCGGCGGCCAATTTTTTCTCCACGGTGTGGCGGGGGGCTTGAACCCGGCCGGGTCAGCCCCCACGTAATAAACGGAGGCGCCTCCGTTTTAGTGGAGCACCTTTATCATATAATAAGGCGAACCGGTATGTCACGTGCTGAAAGTAGCCTCCCCCGCCCGCTGGAGGTCGGTGAAGACCGATGAGTGCTATCTCCCCCATGCGGGGAGACTACCCAACCTGACCGCAAGGTAACCTTGCTCTTCCCCAGCAAGGCACCAGATGATTCCCATTCGCGTCAAGCAATTGGAGCCAGACGCCCATGACCAGCCTTCCCCTCGCTCTCACCATCAACGGACACCGATACGAACTGGAGGTCGATCCACGCATCACACTGCTTGACCTGCTGCGCGAGCAGCTTGAGCTCACCGGCACCAAGAAGGGCTGCGACCGCGGCCAGTGCGGCGCTTGCACGGTACTGGTCGATGGCAAGCGCATCAACTCCTGCCTGGCGCTTGCCGTCAGCCATGACGGCGCCAAGGTCTTGACCATCGAAGGTGTCTCCCATGGTGAAGACCTGCATCCGGTGCAGGCCGCCTTCATCGCCCATGACGGCTTCCAATGCGGTTTCTGCACGCCGGGTCAGATCATGAGCACACTCGGTCTGATCGCCGAGGCACAGGCCGGCGACGATCCCGAGCGCATCCGCGAGGGGATGAGCGGCAATCTCTGCCGTTGCGCTGCCTATGGCGGCATCGTCGAGGCCGTCCTGGAAGCCCAGGAACAGCTTGCCAAAGCCGACCGGAGGACCGCGGCGTGAAGAACTTCGATTATATCAGGCCCACTACCATTCCCGACGCCATTGCGGCGGCGGCCGAACCGGGTTCGGCCTATCTCGCCGGCGGCACCAACCTGCTTGATCTGATGAAAGGCGGGGTCACCAGCCCCGAGCGTATCGTCGACATCTCGCGCCTGCCGGAGCTCAACCGCATTGAGCGGCTGGCCGATGGCGGCCTGCTCATCGGCGCACTGGTGCGCAATGCCGACCTCGCTCATGATCCAGAGTTCGCCAGATCCTATCCGGCGGTGGCGGAGGCCTTGCTGTCGGGCGCCTCGGCTCAGCTTCGCAACGCGGCCACCGTCGGCGGAAATCTTTTGCAGCGCACGCGCTGCAGCTATTTCTACGACACCGCCAGCGCCTGCAACAAGCGCGAGCCGGGCGCGGGCTGCGACGCGCTGGGTGGCGAGAACCGGCTGCACGCCGTGCTCGGCTGGAGCGACGCCTGCATCGCCACGCATCCATCGGACTTCTGCGTGCCGCTGGTGGCGCTCGACGCCGTGGTCGAGATCGAGGGCAAGAAGGGCCGGCGTCATGTGACGCTGGAGGAATTCCACCGGCTTCCCGGCGAGACGCCGCAGCGGGAGAATGGGCTGGAGCCCGGCGACCTGATCGTTGGGGTGCGCCTGCCGGCGGAGGCCGCCTCCTTCTCCGCCAATGCCCGCTATCTCAAGGTACGCGAACGCACCTCCTATGCCTTCGCTGTTGTCTCGGCCGCCGCTGCCCTTGTCGTCGAAGGCGGCAAGATCCGCCAGGCGCGGCTGGCGCTGGGCGGGGTAGCAGCCAAGCCATGGCGGGCGCGTTCGGCGGAAGCGGTCCTGCTTGGCGCCGATGCCGACGAGACGAGCTTCGTCCGTGCGGCGGACGCCGCATTGGCCGATGCCAGTCCCTCCGGCGACAATGCGTTCAAGATCGAACTCGCACGCCGCATCGTGGTCAGGGCGCTGGTGTCTGTCCTGGCGGGAACGCCTGAACGGCTGCCAGCCCTTCCTGCCTCCCCATTTTCCTCCATTCCCGGAGTGCGCCATGACGCTTGAACTCAGCCTCAATCAGCAACCCGCCCATCTCCGGCAGGGCTCCAGCATCGGCCAGCCGCTGACCCGCCGCGACGGTTTTCTCAAGGTCACAGGTGCCGCCCGTTACGCCGCCGACAATCATCCGCCCGGCATGCTCTATGCGGTACTGGCCGTCAGCAGCATCGCGCGCGGCCGCGTTGCTTCACTGGATGTCGGGGCGGCCAAGGCGCACGGGGGCGTGGTCGAGGTGATGACGCCCGAGAACCGGCCGCCGCTCGCCACCAATCCGGATGCCAAGAACAATCCCTTCATGTTCCGGCTCGACCTGTTGCAGAACGACCATATCCGCTACCCGAACCAGACCATCGCCGTGGTGATTGCCGAAACGTTGGAGGCGGCGACCGAGGGGGCGGCACTGCTATCGCCGCACTATGAAGCGCAGCCGGCGCGCGTTGGCCTCGACGGCGCTGAAAGCTTTGTGCCGGGCGGTGTCGGCATCGGCAGTCCTGCGGTGCACCACAAGGGCGATGTCGAGGCCGGTCTCAAGTCGGCAGCGACGCGGATCGAGGCGACCTACGAGACGCCGGCCCAATACCACAACGCCATGGAGCCGCATGCGATCGTCGCCGCCTGGGATGGCGACAGCTTGTCGATCGACACGCCGAGCCAGGGCCTTGCCATGGCACAGGGCCGCATCGCTGGCCTGTTCGGCATCGCGCCGGAAAATATCCACATCCGCAGCCCTTTCCTGGGTGGTGGCTTCGGTTCCAAGGGCATGATCTCCGGGCCGCAGGTGCTCGGCATTCTGGCGGCGCGTCTCGTCGGTCGTCCGGTCAAGCTGGTGCTGAGGCGCGAGCAGATGTACGGGCCCGTCGGCCATCGCGCGCCAACGCGCCAGACCTTGCGCATGGGCATGGACAGCGAAGGGCGGCTGACAGCGATCGACCATCACGCCAAGACCGCATCGAGCACGTTCGACGATTTCTTCGAACCGGCCGCCGATGCCTCGCACACGCTCTATGCCAGCCCGGCCATCGCCACTTCGCACGAGGCGGTGCGGCTGGACACTGGCACGCCGCTGTTCATGCGCGCCCCGGGTGAAGCCACCGGCTCGATCGCGCTGGAGAGCGCCATCGATGAGGCGGCCGCGGCCTGCGGCATGGACCCGCTGGAGTTTCGGCTGCGCAATTATGCCGAGGTCGAGCCGATGACTGGCAAGCCGTTTTCGTCCAAGGCGCTGCGCCAGTGCTACACGCAGGCATCGGAGCGCTTCGGTTGGCAGCGCCGTCCGCTCCAGCCGCGCCAGATGCCGGACAAGGGTGGCTTTCTGACCGGCTGGGGCATGGGCACGGCAACCTTTCCGGCGATCATGTTCCAGGCTGAGGCGCGTGCGGTGCTGAGGGCCGACGGCAGCGGCCTGATGGAGACCGGCGCGCAGGACATGGGGCAAGGCGCCTGGACCGCCTTCGCCCAGATCGCCGCCGACGGGCTGGGGCTCGACATCGACCAGGTCGATTTCAGGGCCGGCAGCTCCGACCTGCCCAACGCAGGCATTGCCGGCGGCTCCGGCCATACGGCGACGGCCGGCATGGCGATCCACAATGCCGGAGCCGCCGTCATCGCCAGGCTCGCCGATCTCGCCACCGGCCATGAAGCCTCGCCGTTGTTCGGCGCCGGCAACGAGGGCGTCCTGGCCCGTGGCGGCCGCCTCTACCGGCGCGACGACGAAAATCGCAGTGAAAGCTACGGCGAGATCCTGGCCCGTGCCGGGCTCGCCGAGATCGATGGGCGTGGCACGGGAACCCCAGACCCGTCGTCGCGGGAGGCCTATGCCATGCACGCGCATGGCGCTGTGTTCGCCGAAGTGAAGGTCGATCCCGATTTCGGCCAGATCCGCGTCACCCGACTGGTCGGTGCCTTTGCCGCCGGGCGGGTCATCAATCCGCGGCTGGTGCGCAGCCAGTATTATGGCGGCATGATCTGGGGCGTCTCCTTCGCACTGCATGAGGAGGCCGTCACCGACCGGCGCTCGGGCCGTATCCAGAATGCCAACCTCGCCGAATACCATGTCCCGGTGAATGCCGACGTGCCGTCGGTCGAGGCGCTGCTGGTCCACGAGGACGACCCTTACGTCAACGCGCTCGGCATCAAGGGCGTTGGCGAAATCGGCATCACCGGCACGGCTGGCGCCGTCGCCAATGCGGTCTGGCATGCAACGGGCGTGCGCCCCCGGCGCTTTCCAATCCGGATCGAGGACCTGCTGGGATGACGAGTCATCCGCATAGCGGACAGAAGGCCAGTTGCCTGGCTTTCCAAACGACGAATGCCCGGAGCGAAAGCGAAGGGACGGACAGCTGGGAGATCCGGTAGGTCTGCCGGCTGTCCTTGCCTGCCCAACATCAGCTCAATCGACTCCGCGTCAAGCAACTGGAGCCAGACGCCCATGACCAAAACGACAATTCCCGTCCATCTCGACATCAACGGCCATCGCCATACCCTGCAGCTCGAGCCGCGCGTCACGCTGCTCGACGCCTTGCGCGACCGGCTCGGCCTGACCGGCACCAAGAAGGGCTGCGACCACGGCCAATGCGGCGCCTGCACCGTGCATGTCGACGGCGAGCGCGTGCTGGCCTGCCTGACGCTGGCCGCGCAAGTCGAGGGCCGCACCGTCACCACCATAGAGGGGCTTGCACGGGAGGGCGAACTGCATCCCGTGCAGGCTGCCTTCCTGGAGCAGGACGCCTTCCAGTGCGGTTATTGCACGCCCGGCCAGATCATGTCGGCGGTCGCCTGCATCCGCGAGGGCCATGCCGGCTCGGACGAAGAAATCCGCGAATACATGGCCGGCAATCTCTGCCGCTGCGGCGCCTATCCGCACATCGTCGCCGCTGTCCGCCAGGCAGCCCTGGAGGTCCAGTCATGAGAGATTTTTCCTATCTGCGTGCCGGCTCGCTCGATGCGGCCCGCCAGGCCGCCGCCCTGCCCGGCGCCATGCTCTTGGCCGGCGGCACTACATTGATCGATCTCGCCAAATGCGGTGTTGCCGAGCCCGACAGCCTCGTCGACATCACCCATCTCAAAGGGCTGGACAAGATCGAAGTCAGCGCAAGCGGCGCCACCATCGGTGCACTGGCTAAAATGGGCCATGTCGCCGACCATGCTGACATCAAGCGCCACTTCCCCGCCGTCTCCGAAGCCCTGTGGCAGGCGGCTTCGGCGCAGATCCGCAACATGGCGACCATCGGCGGCAATCTGATGCAGCGCACGCGCTGCCCCTACTTCCGCGATCCAGCGAATTTCCCGGCCTGCAACAAGCGGGAACCCGGAAGCGGCTGTTCGGCCATCGGCGGCGTCACCCGCGGACACGCCGTGCTCGGCACCAGCAACGCCTGCATCGCCATGTATCCGGGCGACCTCGCAACTGCCCTGGTCGCCTTCGACGCGATCGTCCATCTCGGCGAGCGCCAGCTTTCGGTCGACGACTTCTTTCTCTTGCCCGGCGCCACGCCCGACAGGGAACACGCGATCGAACCGGGCGAGATGATCACCGCGATCGATATCCCCGACTCCGCAGCGGCCCGGCGTTCGACCTATCTGAAGATCCGCGACCGCCAATCCTATGAGTTCGCCGCGGCAAGTGCTGCTGTCGGCATCGAGTTCGAGACTGACGGGCACACCATCCGGGATTTGCGCGTGGCGCTAGGCGGCGTCGCGACCAAACCGTGGCGGGCGCGGGCAGTGGAAGAGGCGCTGAAAGGCAAGGTGCTGGAACCGGACGCCGTCCGCGCCGCCAGCCTGCTCGCCATCGAAGGTGCTGTCGACAACGGCGCCAACCACTACAAGATCGAACTGGCGCCGCGCGTCGTCGCCCGCGCCATCCTAAAAATGGGAGAAACGGCATGACCGTTCACAACATGAGACACGGTGATGCGTCCGATGGCGGCGCCGACGCCATTGGCGGCCGGCTGTCGCGCGTCGACGGCCCGGCCAAGATCACCGGCTCCGCGAAATACGCTGTCGAGCAGCAGCTTGAAGGGCTGGCCTACGCCGTGTTGGTCGAAAGCACGATTGCATCGGGCAAGGTGCGCTCGATCGATACCGCGGCGGCCGAAGCAGCGCCCGGCGTGCTCAAGGTGTTGACGCCGGACACCATCATCAGCCTCAGGACTGCCTCTGACTGGTTCGGTACACCGCCGCCCGACAAGCCCTATTGCCCGCTGGCGCGCGACATCACCTTCTCAGGCCAGCATGTCGCGGCGGTCGTCGCGGCAACCTTCGAGCAGGCGATTGCGGCCGCTGCACTGGTCAAAGTCAGCTATGACGAGACCCCCTCAATTGTCGACCTCAGCGACTCCAAGGCCGGTGACGGCATCCCGATCGACGCAATGACCAAGGAATGGGGCGACGCCCAGGCGGCTTTCGCCTCGGCTCCGGTCAGGATCTGCGCCGCCTACAACACGCCGCGCGAATACCAGGCGCCGATGGAGCCGCATGGCCTGATCGCGCACTGGGAGGGCGACAAGCTCACCGTGTGGGAGCCGAGCCAGTGGCTGGACGGCATGGCGCGCACCTATGCCGAATGGTTCGGCGTGCCGTTCGAGAATGTGCGGCTGGTCTCGCCCTATATTGGCGGGGGCTTCGGCTCCAAGGCGCTGGCGCTCAGCCATGGCGCGGTGGCGGCAAGTGCCGCCAGGATGCTGGGCCGGCCGGTGAGGCTGGTGATGACGCGGCCGCAGACCTTCACCGGCTACGGCGGGCGCGCGGCGACACGCCAGACGGTGACAATCGGCGCCGACCGGCAAGGAATAATCCAGTCGATCGTGCATCGCGGCATCAGCGAGACGTCGATGGACGGCATGTGGGTGGAGCCGCTGGGATCGGTCACCTCGATCATGTACGCGACGCCGAATTTCTCATCGAAGCAGAATGTCGTGCGGGTGAATTCGGTGGTGCCGGGCGCCATGCGCGCGCCGGGCGAAAACCCCTCGGCCTTCGGCATCGAGAGCGCCATCGACGAACTCGCTTATGAGGTCGGCATCGATCCGCTGGAGATCCGCCTGAGAAATTATGCCGAGCAGGATCCGCACGCCAAAAAAGCCTGGTCGACCAGGCAGTTGCGCGAGGCTTTTGCTGCAGGTGCAGAACGCTTCGGCTGGGCCAAGCGCAGGCCCGAACCGCGCTCGATGCGTGACGGCAACCAGCTGATCGGCTGGGGTGTCGCCGCCGGCACCTATCCGGTGCGGCGCGCCTATGGCGAGGCGATCGTGCGCATCCTCGCCGACGGCTCGGTCGAGGTCGAAAGCTCCTCGATCGACATGGGCCAGGGCACCTACACGATCCTGGCGCAGACCGCCGCCGAGACGGTCGGCGTGCCGGCTGACAATGTCGTGGTGAAGCTGGGCGACTCGCGCTTCCCCCGCGCCGGCGTCGCCGGCGGGTCGCGGCTGGCCGGCGTCATGACCGGCGCCGTCTACAAGGCGGCGACCTCGGCGCTCGACCAACTGGTCGGGCTGGCGATCAGCGATCCCCGCTCGCCTTTCCACGCGCTGCAGGCCAACACGCTGGTGGTCGCCAATGGCCGCATCTCATCGCCGCGCGGTGACGGTCCCGATCTCTCGATCGCCGAACTGCTGGCCAGCGTCGGCCGCGACCACATCGAGGCCACCGGCGACACCATGCCGGCCAACTCGACGGCGCAGGATTGCTACAAGAACTACACCACCATCGCCATGGCGCTGCCGCATACGGAGGGCGACTATTCCCGCCACAGCTGGTGCGCGCATTTCATCGAGGTGCGTGTCGACGAGGATTTCGGCACGGTGCGCGTGTCGCGCGTGGTGTCGGCGCTGGATTCGGGCCGGCTTTACAACCCCAAACTCGCCGAAAGCCAATGGAAGGGCGGCATCATCATGGGCATCGGCCAGGCGCTGCTCGAGGAAGGCATCGTCGACCGCCGCCATGGCCGCATCGTCAACAACAACCTTGCCGACTATCTGGTGCCGACCAACGCCGACATTCCAGACATCGAGGTGATCTCGGTCGGCATTCCCGACCTGCATTCCTCGGTGCTCGGCGGCAAGGGCGTCGGTGAGCTCGCCATCGTCGGCGTGGCACCCGCGATCGCCAACGCGGTCTTCCACGCCACTGGAAAACGCGTGCGCGACCTGCCGATCACGCTGGAGAAGCTGATTTAGGGGGCGACGGCGACGAAGCTGCGATCTCCCCCCTTGCGGGGGAGATGGCCGGCAGGCCAGAGGGGGGTACTGTCCCGCCGGCATCTCAACCCAATCACAATCGTGCCGTCCAGTGATTTCCGGTTGAAGGTGGCAACCGCGAAGTTTGGCGATCCTTCCCACCCCCTCTGCCCTGCCGGGCATCGCCCCCGCAAGGGGGAGAGTGGCAGCTCCGCCATCTTCGCCGATCACCACTCCAGCCCGAACACCAGCTTGCCGAAGTGCAGGCCGCCGGCGGCCATGTGGGCGTAGGCTTCGGCTGCCTCGTTTGGCGAAAACACCTTGTCGGCGACCGGCTCGATTCCAGCTGCACCGATGGCGCGGGCGGCGTCGTGAAGGTCGGACACAGATCCGGTGTTGTTGCCGACCACCCTCAGCGCCTTGATGATGATCGGCAGCAGATTGACCGTGGCCTCGGCTCCGGTGACGAAGCCGATGGTGAACAGCGTGCCGCCGGGCGCGGTGGCGTTGACGGCGCGGGCGAAGGTGGCGGTGCCGCCGGTCTCGACGACGAGGTCGGCGCCGAGGCCGCCGGTCAGCTCCAGCACCTTGCCGTCCCAGTCGGGCATCGCGCGGTAGTTGATGAGATGATCGGCGCCGAGTGCCTTGGCCCGCTCAAGCTTCTCGTCCGACGACGAGGTTATGATGACGGTGGCGCCGGCGGCTTTCGCAAGCTGCAGGGTGAAGATCGAGACGCCGCCGGTGCCGAGCAGCACGACGACCGAGCCCGGCCCGACATCCGCGGCGCGGATGGCATTCCAGGCGGTGGTGCCGGCGATCGGCAGCGTCGACGCTGCCTCGAAGGAGAGATGCGCCGGGACCGCCACGACCGAATTGGCCGGCAGCGCGACATATTCGGCCAGCGACCCTGGCAGCGAAATGCCGCGCATCTGCGTCATCTCGTACGGCCGCGGCCGGCCACCGATCCAGCGCGGCTTGGCGTGGGCGACGACACGATCGCCAACGGCCAGTCTCGTAACCCCCTCGCCCAGCGCGACGATCTCGCCGGCGCCGTCGGCGACGGGGATGAGCGGAAAGCTCGGTCCGGGATAATTGCCGCTCGCCACCGCGACATCGACGAAATTGAGGCTCGCCGCACGCTGGCGGATCAGCACCTCGCCACGCTGCGGTTCGGGGGTGGCAATGGTGGCGGCGCGGAAGGCGTCTAGCCTGGGTTGGCTCAGTTCGATGGCTTTCATGGTTTCACTCCCGTGGGGCGATTGATGGGTTGAGTGAACCTAGCTGCTGCGCTATCTCTGGATAATCGTTACCAATTGCATTTAAGTACTGTGAATTATGCAGCAATCCTATGAACCCGCGGCCCTTTCCGAAATGGCGGCCTTCGCGGCGATCGCCGAGGCGCGCTCCTTCACCACGGCGGCCGCGCGTGTCGGGCGCGACGCGACCATCCTGTCGCGCCGCCTGCAATCGCTGGAGCAGCGGCTGGGGGTAAGGCTGCTCTCCCGCACGACTCGCAGCGTGTCGCTGACCGAAGCGGGCGCCGAATTCCTGGTGCGCGTGCGCGCCATCCTCGCCTCCGTCGACGAGGCCGAGGCCGCCGCGTCGGCACATGCCGGCGGCCGCCCGCGCGGCCTGCTCAGGCTGGCGCTGCCTGGTACGTTCGGCCGCATGTGGATCGGGCCGCTGCTGCCTCAATTCCTTGCCGAATTTCCCGATGTCCGCATCGAGGCCGAATTCTCCAACCGCTTCGCCGATCTGGTCGCCGAGAATTTCGACGTCGCCTTGCGGCTCGGCGTGCTGGAGGATTCGCGCCTGGTGGCCCGCAAGGTGGCGACGCGGCGCCGGCTGCTCTGCGCCGCCCCCTCCTATCTCGCCCGAAGGGGCAGGCCTCAGACACCGCAGGCGCTGCTCGAACATT
Organism: Mesorhizobium sp. CNPSo 4670; assembly: GCF_057784235.1. Lineage (NCBI taxonomy): Bacteria > Pseudomonadati > Pseudomonadota > Alphaproteobacteria > Hyphomicrobiales > Phyllobacteriaceae > Mesorhizobium > Mesorhizobium sp. CNPSo 4670. The sequence goes on from NZ_JBWJFQ010000003.1 coordinate 151,902, forward strand.
CCTGCCTCGGCTTCAGCGGCTTCCAGACCTTTCCGGCCTGGGAGATGACCGACCGTGAGGGCCAGCACGTGCGCGTCGAGGTTTCCGGGCCGTTGGTCTCCGACGATGCCGAGGTGCTGGTCGAGGCCGCCGTGCAAGGCGTCGGCCTGATGATGAGCACCGACTGGCTGGTCGGCCGTGAGCTCGCCGACGGCCGGCTGGTGCCGATCCTGGAGGACTGGACGCTGGCCGACGAAGGCGCGGTCTATGTCGTCACGCCCTCAGCCAAGGGACAAGCCGCCAAGACCCGCGCCTTCGCCGACTGGATCGGCAAGCGCTTCGCGCCGGAGCCGCCCTGGCGGCGGTGAACCGCCGGTCTCCTCACAAAGGGGGCGATCACACGCTCCTCCCCTACTTCCCCTGCCCCTTCATGAACTGGCTGAGCAGATCGACCGGCAGCGGGAACACCACTGTGGACGAGCGCTCGCCGGCGATGTCGTGCAAGGCCTCGAAATAGCGCAATTGCATGGCTTGCGGCTCGGCCGCAAGCATCTTGCCCGCTTCGACCAGCTTGGCCGCCGCCTGCTGCTCTCCATCGGCGTTGATCACCTTGGCGCGGCGCAGCCGCTCGGCCTCGGCCTGCTTGGCGATGGCGCGGATCATGCTCTCGTTCAGGTCGACATGCTTGATCTCGACATTGGAGACCTTGATGCCCCAGGCATCGGTGCGCTGGTCGAGGATCTCCTGGATATCGCTGTTGAGCTTGTCGCGCTCGGCCAGCATTTCGTCGAGTTCGTGCTTGCCGAGCACCGAGCGCAGCGTGGTCTGCGCCAGTTGATTGGTGGCGGCCATGAAGTCCTCGACCTGGATGATCGCCCGTTCGGCGTCGACGATGCGGAAATAGAGCACCGCGTTGACCTTCACAGAGACGTTGTCGCGCGAAATCACATCCTGCGGCGGCACATCCTGCACCACCACCCGCAGATCGACCTTGACCATCTGCTGGATGAAGGGGACGAGGATGATGAGACCAGGACCCTTGACCCCGGTGAAGCGGCCGAGCGTGAAGACCACACCGCGCTGATATTCCCTGAGGATGCGAATGGCCGCGGACAGGAACATGACCACCACAAGCGCAAGCAACAGATAGGCGACGTAACCGATGCTCATTTTTTTGCTCCATTCCTTCCGGCGTCGCGCCGCCGCACCGTCAGCACGAGATCGCTGATGTCGGTCACCTCGACGCTGTCGCCGGGTGCGATGGGTTCGTCGGCCTTCGCCCGCCAGCGCTCGCCCTGGGCCATTACATGGCCCTCGCCGTCCTGCCAGTCGAGAATCTGGGCCGACAGTCCGCGCATGGCCTCACCGCCGACACGCGGCAGGCTCTTGCGCGCCGCCCAGACATAGGTCCCCGTCAGCAGCGCCAACCCAAGCGTCAGCGCGGCGGCGGGACCGATGACGGCCCATGACACGGCGAAGCCCGGACCTTGGGTCTTGAGCAGCACGGTGGCGCCAAGCAGAAAGGCGGCCACGCCGCCGAGTCCAAGCACCACGGTGGGATTGAAGGCCTCGACAACGAGGAAGGCGACGCCGAGCAGCATCAGGGCGAGGCCGGCATAATTGATCGGCAGGAGATTGAGTGCATAGAGCCCAAGCACGAGGCAGATGGTCCCGATGACGCCGGGCGCCACCGCGCCGGGGCTGGTGAACTCGAAGATGATGGCGTAGACGCCGACCAGCATCAGGATGATCGCGACGTTCGGATCGGTGATGACGGAGAGAAGCCGGATGAACCAGCCGGGTTCCAGCGTCTCGACCGGCAGCCCTTTGGTCGCCAGAACCACTTTCCTGCCCGCTACATCGACGGTCCGCCCATCGGCCAGTTGCAACAACTCCGTGGTGTCGTGGGCGACGAAGTCGATCACATGTTCCTGCAGCGCCGCGTTGGCCGAAAGGCTCGCCGCTTCGCGCACGGCTTTCTCGCCCCAGTCGCCATTGCGCCCACGCAATTCCGCCAGCGAGCGGATCAAGGCAACCGCATCGTTGGTCACCTTGGCCATCATCGCGTCGCCTGCCGGCCGCCCGGTGGCGTCCTTCTGGTCGCCCTTGTCGTTCTGGTCGCCCTTGTCCTTGTCGCCGCCGGGGAGCGAGGGCAGCCCGCCCATCTCGACCGGCGTCGCGGCGCCCAGATTGGTGCCGGGCGCCATCGCCGCGACATGGGTGGCATAGAGGATATAGGTGCCGGCGCTGGCGGCATGGCCACCGGCCGGCGCGACATAGCCGATGACGGGCACCGGAGAGGCGAGGATATCGGCGATCATCTCGCGCATCGAGGTGACCAGCCCGCCGGGCGTATCGAGCTGAAGGATGAGGACTTCGGCGCCCCGCTTGGCGGCGACGTCAAGCGCTTCCTCGAGCTGCCTGGTGCTTGCCGGCCCGATGGCGCCGTCAATGGCGACGCTCAGCGCAACCTTCTCGCTCCCGGCCGAAGAGAAGGGAGAAAAGACAGCTGCGGCGACGAAGGCCGCGGCAAGAAGGGCCACCCGCGCGAAGGTCACGCTCAAAGCTCCGTGAAATCAATATGGGTTGTATTTTGGCGAAGTCCAAGAGGAGCGACGCCGGCGATTGCGAACGCGGCCGAGCGCAATCTCTTGTCGAGGAGCTATTCCGGCGATGGTACCGGTGGCCGCGACGTCAGCGCGGTGCCGAAGGCGGCAGCAATGACGGCGGCGATGCCGGCCAGTTGCGGCGCGGTCAGGCTTTCGTGCAGGAACAGGAAGCCGGCCAGCGCGCCCAGCCCGGGCTCGAGGCAGGTCAGCGTGCCGTAGATGCGAGCCGGCATCCGGGTCAGCGCCACCATCTCCAGCCAGAACGGCAGCGCGCTGGAAAACAGGCCGACGAGCAGCGCGCTGGTCAGGATCGATGGCGCGAGCAGCGCGGCTCCCGCCTGTGCCACGCCGAAGGGCAGCACCAGCACGGCTGCGATCGCCATGCCATAGGCTGTGGTCCGAGAGCCGAGTTCGGCGCCCGCCTTCTGGGCGAGCACGATGTAGAGCGCCCAGAAGCCGCCGGCCGCCAGCGCCAACATCACTCCGGTCGGATCAAGCGGCTGCAGCGAATGGACGAACGGCGACAACAGCACGATGCCGGCCACCGCCAGCGCGATCCAGGCAAAGTCGCTGGCACGCCGCGAGGTCAACGTCGCCACCAGCAATGGACCGGAAAATTCCAACGCTACCGCGATGCCCAGCGGAATGGTGGCGAGTGCGGCGTAAAACAGAAGGTTGAGCGCGCACAGCGTCACGCCATAGGCGATCAGCCATGGCATGGTGGCGCGCGACGGCCGCATGTGCCACGGCCGCAGCACCGCGATCAGCATCAGCGCGCCGACGACCAGCCTGAGCGTCGTCGTGCCCTGCGCGCCGATCAGCGGGAACAGGCCCTTGGCGAAGGTGGCGCCGATCTGGATCGACACCATGGCACCCATCAGCGCGGCGATCGGCAAGGGCGCCGCTTCGCGATGGGCAACCGGCGTCGATGTCACTTTGGTTCATCCTCCATGCCGCCGGCCAAAACCCGCTTGGCGGCATCGCGATAGGCTGAACCGGCCGGTCTGTCGTGAGGCAGAGCCGACGTCTTGATGGGGCAAGGGGCTCGGTGAGCACTCAGACCAGGCCCGTGGAACCAGGTGACGCTGTGTTCGCCGCAACGGCGCTTATGGTTTAGGCTCCATTGCTTACATAGGGCTAGTCTTCTCGACATCAGGAGGATTTGATCCGTGCTCGCCCGCGTCGACGCCGTCGCACCTCTGCCCGAAAATGTGCTCAGCCTGTCGACAGCGCGGCGGGCCTGGAACGGCGTTTCTCTCGACGTCAATGAATGGCGCGGCTCCGGCAGAGTGGCTCACCAATTTCCCCACGAGACGGAGACCCGCCTGATTGCCTTGCTGGAAGAGGTCGGCAGCCCCTGTGAGCCGCGGCTGCGTGAGAACCAGCCTTGCCCCGCCGGCTACAGGGCCAGGCACATGGACTTCGCCCCTGCCGGCATGGAGATGTGGGGCTATAGCGCCGACGTCCGCTTCGTTCGAGACGCCACGCTGATGTTCGATCTCGCCGCCATGGACGAAAAGCTGGCTACCCAGTTCGATGGCGAAGCGGTCTCGACGCCGCGGCTGCGTTTTGCCGATGACCGCATCTGGACCCTGGTCAAGCTGCTCGCCGAGGTGGTGAACGACCCCGATCCGTCGGCGCAGCTCTACGGCGATGGGCTGACCGTGGCGATCATGGCGCGGCTGTTCGCCGATCCGCGGGAGCCCGGCACGGACGGCAAGGGCCTGGCGCCCTGGCAGCTTCGGCGTGTCGTCGACCATCTCGATGCGCATCTGCCCGAGCGTGTCGACCTCGCGCGGCTGGCGGCACTGGCCGGCCTGTCGCAATCGCACTTCAGCCGGGCATTCAAGGCCTCGACCGGCATGGCGCCGTATCGCTGGCAACTCGACGCCCGCATCCGGCGCGCGCAGGCACTGCTCATCGACAGCCGCGCCACGCTCGACCATGTGGCCGAGGCCACCGGCTTTGCCGATGCCGTGCATTTTGGACGCACGTTCCGCAAGCTCATCGGTGCGACCCCGGCGACGTGGCGGCGCGACCGCAAGAGCTGATCGCAAGGCGACGGCGGATTCAGGCTGGAAACAGCAGGATCGAACAGTGTGTTGCGCCCCGTGACGGGCAATAGTCCCCTGACCGGCAGGCGAGACATCGGATTGAGCACTTTTCGACATCCGCCTCCCCAGAACTCCTGATCCGGAAGGTGGACGATGAGCGCAGAACCGATCGACTATGATACCCTGATGCAGGCCAACCTCGCCCGCGTGTTCGGCGAGCGCGATGCCGTCCGCCGGATGAGCGCCATCGCAAAAATCTATGCCGACGATGCGGTGCTATATGAACCGCATGCGGCGGCAACGGGCCATATCGCCATCAATCAGGCGGTGGATGCGCTGCTGTCGAGCCTGCCGGCAGGCTTTGTCTTCAAGGCGATCGGCCCCGCCGTTGGTCACCACGGCATCGGGCGGCTGCGCTGGCAGTCCGGCCCGCCCAACGGTCCCGTCGCCGTGACCGGCACTGATGTCGCGCATTTCCAGGGCGACCTCATCCATTCCCTTTACGTTTTTCTCGATCCCGCCGGCGCCTGATGCATGTCGCCCAAAAGTGCGCAGCGTTTTGGGACAACGACATGCACAAAAAACAGAAGCTTAAAGCGCGTCGACTGAAGCCGTTTCAACACGACGCGCTTTAACCAGTCGCCCGCATATCCAAGGAGTTTCCCATGCCCAAAACCGGCCTCGAAGCCCTGCTTCGACCCGAAGACAGCATTCTGGTGCTGATCGACCATCAGCCCTACCAGTTCACCAGTCTCAACAGCCACGAGCCGACGATGATCGTCAACAATGTCGTCGGTCTCGCCAAGACGGCCAAGGTCTTCAATGTCCCGACGATCCTGACCACCGTGCTCGAGGAGCGCGGCGGCTACATCATCAAGGGGCTGCAGGATGTCTTTCCGGAGAAGAAACCGATCGACCGCACCTTCATCAACACCTGGCAAGACCCCAAAGTCACCGACATCGTGAAGAAGAGCGGACGCAAGCAGCTCGTGCTGGCCGCGCTCTACACCGAGATTTGCCTGGCCATGCCAGCGATCCAGGCGCTGGCCGAAGGCTATGACGTCTTTATCGTCACGGATGCTTCAGGCGGCGTCTCGCTGGAAGCGCATGACATGGCCGTGCGCCGCATGGTCGCCGCAGGCGCGGTGCCGATCACCTGGATGGCGGTGCTCGGCGAATGGCAGCGTGACTGGGCGCGCGAAGACACGGCCGCCGGTATCGCCGACGTCGTTGCCGAACATGGCGGTGCCAGTGGCGTCGCCTTCGCCTGGGAAATGCAGCTGCTCGCCACCCGCGCCAAAGCCGACACCTGAACAGGCCCGCACGTCAAGAGGCCCGTACTTCGAGAGAGGCTAGCCATGTCCGCCGCGCCCATCCGCATCGGCTACTGCCTGTCGCTGACCGGCCCGCTCGCGGGCAACAGCCGGTCGGCGCGGCTCGCGCATGACATCTGGCGGGAAGACACCAACAGACGGGGCGGCTTGCTCGGCCGCCCTGTCGAACTTGTCTGCCACGATGACCATGGTGACGCCTCGCTCGTGCCTGGCCTCTACAAGCGGCTGATGGACGACGAGAAGGTCGACCTGGTCATCGGCGGCTACGGCACCAACACGGTTTTGCCGGCAATGCCGCTGATCATCGAACGGCAGCGCTTCTTCGTCGGCCTGATGGGCCTCGGCGTCAACAACGCGCTCGCCTATCCCAACTATTTCGCCATGATCCCGACCGGGCCGGATCCGAACGCGGCACTGACCGAAGGATTCTTCACGCTCGCCGCGCAGCAGAAGCCGCGGCCAGCGACCGTGGCGCTCTTGTCCGCCGACGCCGAATTTTCTAGGAATCCCATTCTCGGCGCCAAGGCAAACGCCGACAAATACGACTTCAGCATCGTTCATGAGGCCACTTATCCGCTGACGACAACCGACTTCAAGCCGGTGCTTGATGCCGTCGCCAAAAGTGGCTGCGACCTCTTGTTTCTGTGTTCATACCTTCAGGATTCGATCGACTTGGCACGCGCCATCCATGCGCACCGGTTCCGCCCGAAGATGGTTGGCGCCGGCATGACCGGGCCGCAGAACACAGCGGTGAAGACGGCGCTCGGCCCGCTGCTCAATGGCTTCGTGAACTACGAATATTGGGTCCCCGTCTCCAGGATGATGTTCCCCGGCGTTCAGGAGTTTCTGGACACTTACCAGGCGCGAGCCGGCGATGCCGGCGTCGACCTCTTGGGGCACTATATGGCGCCGCTCGCCTTTGCGCAGATGCAGGTGGTTGCCCAGGCAATCGAGGCGACCGGCGGCTTCGACGACGCCGCCCTGTCGGCATACACGCGCGAAGCGATCTTCGACACCGTCATGGGCGCCGTCAGCTTCGGGGTGAACGGCGAATGGGCGCGGCCACGCGTCCTGCAGGTTCAGTTCCAAGGCATCTCCGGCCATGAAGCTGGCCAGTTCCGCAACGGATCGAGGCAGATCGTGGTATCGCTACCAGACTTCGCCTCTGGTGAGCTGATCTTTCCCTATGCGCAAGCCCGCTCTGCCGGGTGAAGGGCTTTGCGTGCGGCTTCCCGTTGGGCTTTGGGAGGAGCGAACCGTGCGGGCAACCCACGAAAAAGCCGGCGATCATGCTGCATCGCGCAAAACCCAATAATTCCAATTCATTCCATGCGTAACCGGGGGCCAACTACGTATAGTAGATTATAGATTTTCGAGTTTCGCTCACGATTTAATAAAGATCTGAGCTTTTCTTATTCTCCAAGCCGGGGTTTTTTCCAATCAACCGGAGCGGGCAGATCCATACAGCTCAACGACGGGGTTGAAATGCTGGGGAAATCGCCAAAAAGGGTGAAATCCGGGCGGCTTTGTCAACCTTTATCGCTTGCTCACACAAGTATTTCGGCCTGGTAGATTTTTTGTGTTGCGCTGCACAATGCGGTAGCCGAACCATCTTCTGGGGGACTCGTTTTGCGACTGGACATACGCCGTGAAGGATTCCGCCAGGCTGACCGACTTGAGCTGTTCGTCCGTCGATTTCGAGCCCGGCCCGAGCGGACTCGCAGAACGCGGGTTTGACGCTGCCGGCCCCGTGGCGGGTCTTGGCCTACCGTTCGAAATGACCGCCTTGCGGCTTCGTCGCGGACATCACGCCGGCGGACGCCGCTGATGGGAAACGCCCGCGACATCCAACTGGATGCCTTGAGGGCCATCGCCGTCACGATGGTGCTGTACTCCCATTTCTTCGCGGCCGGAGGATCTTCCTTCTGGGGCCATATAGGCGTGCGGTTGTTTTTCGTGTTGAGCGGCTTCCTGATCACCCGCCTGCTGCTGGAAGCGCGTTCGGCCGCCGAATTTGAAACCGGCGCCGCGTTGCGATCCTTCTACATCAGGCGGGCGCTGCGGATATTTCCTCCCTATTTCGCCGTCCTGGGTTTCGTTTGGCTGTTTGACCTGGAACAGGCCAGGGCATCGCTAATCTGGCACGCGCTTTATCTGTCGAATTTCTGGTATGCGCTGCGCAATGACTGGACGCCCTGGGTGCTGTGCCATTTCTGGAGCCTGAGCATCGAGGAACAGTTCTATGTCGCCTGGCCACTGATTGTCCTGCTTGTCCCACGACGGCGCTTCGAGCCTATCTGCATCGGCATCATCCTGCTGTCGCTGGCCTATCGCTTCTACTGGCCGGTCACCGCCACTCCGGCGCTGGCACGCGACCTGCTGCCGCCGGCATCCATGGATGCGCTGGCGTCGGGTGCGCTGCTTGCCTGCTGGCGATCCAGAGGTGCTGTCCTGCCGCAATGGATGCGGCTGGGCTGGCCTGCCTTCGCGGCCGCATTCCTGGTGATCGAGTGGTTTGTCCCGGCGCCTCCCGATCCGACCCTGGAATGGGTCCGCTGGCTGCTGCTGCAAGTCCTGCCGCTGGTGCCGTTGATGGCCATTGTCGCCGCCTGTTCGAGCGGGCTTGGAGGCACAATCGGCAAGCTTGCCGAACTGCCGCCGTTGCTCGCTCTCGGTCGCATCAGCTACGGCGTTTATCTCTATCATCCGATACTGTTGTCGCTCGCCGTCAAGTCTCAACACTGGATTCCGCTTAACGTCTCGGAGCAAGGGCCAGGGCGGTTGCTGGTTGCGAGCGCAGCCACGATTGTCGTGGCCTCGATTTCCTGGGTGGTTTTCGAAGGGCCGCTCAACCGCCTGAAGCGCCACTTCCCCTATGTGGCGCGCACCAATGCCGCGCCGACACGCGCCGAGCGCGCCGGTTGGGTCGCGAGGGCGCCCGGCCGATCGCCCGATGGCCTGGCACCATCGCTCGACCTCCAGCGAACGGACGCGAGACCATGACCGCCGCGCCGCTCGTCTCAGTCCTGCTGCCGGTCTACAATGCCGGGCCCTATCTCGCCGCCGCGTTGGGAAGCATCCTGCGGCAGGACTACTGCCGCGTGGAGGTCATCGCGATCGATGACGGGTCGACCGACAATTCGCTCGAAATCCTCGAGCGATACCGGCAAGCCGACAGCCGCATCTCGATCATCTCGCGCGAAAACCGCGGCCTCGTCGCGACGCTCAACGAAGGGCTGCGAAAAGCCCAGGGCGAACTGGTCGCACGGATGGACGCGGACGACGTCGCCTACCCCTGGCGCCTGTCTCGCCAGGTGGCGCTGTTCGAGCAGCGGCCCGAACTTGGCTTCTGCGGCGCTGGCGTCGACATGTTGATCCGCGGCCGCATCGCCAGGGGCAAGCCCGATCCGGTGTTCCAGTTCGGCCGCATTCCCATATTGGCGATGTTCTTCACCATCTTCATGCACCCGACGGTCGTCTACAACAGGAAGGTCATCGAAGACGGCGATCTCCACTACGACAAGACGTACAGGCACGCCGAGGATTTCGACCTTTTCAGGCGGTTGGCCGGCCGTTACCCGGCAGCCATGATGCCCGAAAACCTGGTCGTCTACCGCATCCATCAGGCAAGCGTGACCAGCCGGCACAGCAAGGAAATGCGCCGGACGCATTTGCGGATCGTGGCGGAGAATCTCGAGCGCGAGGGCCTCGCGGAAACCACGCGGGACCTGCGCGACATCGGCGATGCGGTCAGCGTCGACACCGTTGCCCGTGCGGCCAACTTCATCGTCGCGCTGGAGGAGGAGATTTGCTCGCTGCCGGCCGAGACGCGGCGGAGCTTCGAGGCCGGCGCGCTGAACCTGTTCTATTTCCTCTACCAACTCGTCGCCGACGAAAAGCAGCCCTCGCTGACGCATGAATTGCTGACGCGGACCGCGAAATGGAACGTCATCCGGCGCCGCGAGAAATATGCGCTGCGGCCGGGCTCCTGGGCGCCCTGGCTCAGCCTTGCCTCGCTGTCGGCCGGCCGGCAGGCGGACGCCCTGGCATACTTCTTCAAATCCGCGCCCGCCGAGACGGTCCTGGCGCCTTATCAGTTGAGTTAGAGGGATGACCGTCAAAGCCCACCAACCCCTGCAGCGCGATCGTTCGACAGCGCTCTGCGCCGGCCCGGCCAATCCCCGCCCGGAACGATCAGCGCCGGAAGTCAGCTTCATCATCTGCACGCGCAACCGCGTCGCCGTGCTCGAGGCTTGCATCAAGTCGGTGCAGGCCGCGTGCCGCGCCCATGCCGGCTTCGCTGCCGAACTGGTGGTCGTCGACAACGGCTCGAGCGACCGCACGGCGGAACGCTTGGCCAGCATCGCCGCCATGTCGGACATTCCATTCACGCCCGTCTGCGAGCCCCGCCCCGGATTGGCGACTGCCCGTAACGCCGGGTTGAAGCGCGCGCGGGGCCGTGTGCTGGTCTTTGTCGATGATGATTGCGCGGTCCATTGCGACTACCTGCGCGATCTGGAGCGACACTATGCGTCGGGGGAACAATGGCTCATCCGGGGCGGCCGTGTCGAACTTGGCGACCCCCGGGATTTGCCTTTCACGATCAAGCGCTCGCGGGTACGTGAGCGGCTGACGCCGGATGTCCATCCCGGCGGTTTCGTGCTGGGCTGCAACATGACGATGCACCGCGATGTCGCGGCCCGTATCGGCTATTTCGACGAACGTTTCGGCGCCGGCGGGCCGTTGCGGTCGGCGGAGGATACCGACTATCTCGTGCGCGCGGTGCTGCTCGGCATCGCGGTCGAGTATGTGCCGGACATGACTATATTCCACCATCACGGCCGGCGGGATCGCAAATCGATCGATAAGCTCCACCGCGACTACAGCCTGGGAAATGGCGGGCTCTGCCTGAAACATGTTCGCCATGCGCCCTGGCTGCTGCGTCATTTCTACTGGGCCGCGAGAGCCGCTTTCCGGGAATCGGCGGGCGGCCCCGCGTTCGATCGTGAACTCAACCTGTCGCATTGGCCGATCGTCGGCATGAATTTGCTCGGCGCGGCCAGATTCGCGGTTCTCATGCTGGCGAGACGGGCGCAGGGTGCGCCGATGCGACAAGATCAACAGGCAAATGCCGAAGCGAGTTGAACCGCTATAATGCCATTGCTACCGCCCAGCCTGCCGATGCTGTTCCGGACGTTCGGAAAGAAGCAACTGCGCCTGCTTCCGGCGGTGGTGGTCCTCGGCCTGGTCGGCGCCGTCCTCGAAGGGTTCGGCATCGGCCTGATCATCCCGTTGCTGGGCATTATCATGGGACACGGGGACGCAGCGGGAATGGGCGGCTTCTCCGCCGTCCTCCAGCATGTCGGATCGGGCCTCAGCGAGCGCGACCGGCTTATGGTCATTTCGATCGCCATCCTCGGCTCGATCGTCCTGAAGAACATTTTCGCCTTCGCCAACACGCTGCTGACGACCTTCATCTACGGCAAGGCAAGCCATTCGATCCGCAGCGCCTTGTCGGAGCGGCTGTTGCGGGTCGGCTACCCATTCTTCCTGCGGCAGAGTCCGGGGCGGCTGCTCAACATCATCTCCAACGAATCCTGGCGGGCGTCTGATGCGATCCAGATCGTGCTGTCGGCCATCGTCAGCGCCTCGGCCGCAATCATCCTGCTGGCTTTTCTGCTGCTGCTTTCGTGGCGCATGACGCTTTTGGTCACGCTGGGACTGGCCGCCGTCCAGATCGCGCACGCCATCCTGTCGGCCAATCTGAAAGGGCCCAGCCGCAGCGTCGCCTCGCGCAACTCGTACCTCGCATCGCAGATGCTCCATCTGGTGCATGCCGGACGCCTGATCCGCATCTTCGGACAGGAGAGCCGGGAGCAGGCTATATTCGATACGGCGTCCGATGCGGTCCGCCGCGCTTCCTTCGTCCTGCTTGTCCGCCAGGGAGCGTTGCCGCCGCTGACGGAGGTTCTCCACGCCGCGCTGTTTCTGGCGGTGGTGATTGGCGCCTGGCTGGCGCAGGTGAACTTCCCGCTGATCATCGCATTTGTCATCCTGCTCTACAGGCTGCAGCCGCATATGCGGGCCCTGCAGGGGTCGTGGAGCCAACTGCAAGGCCTGAGCGGATCGCTCGAAGAGGTGATATGGATGCTGGATCCGTCCGGCAAGCCTCAACCGCCGCAAGGCGACGGGCCGTTCCACGGCTTGCGCCAGGGCATCAAGTTCGATGACGTGACGTTCACTTATTCCGGCACGGACCGGCGTGAGGTGGTGCTGCATTCGGCGACTTTCGAGATCCGCGGCGGCCGCTCGACGGCGCTGATCGGCCGCTCGGGCGCCGGCAAGACGACGATCGTCAATCTCCTGTGCCGCTTCGTGGAACCGGACACCGGCAGGATTCTCGTAGATGGATCACCGCTCGACGGGATCGACGCCAGCCAGTGGCGCCAGCACATCGCACTGGCCAGCCAGGAACTGGAGCTGGTCGATGGCACCATTTTTGAAAACATCACCTACGGGCAGGACGCGGCCACGGCCGCCGAAGCCGAGCGTGCCGCGAGACTGGCCGAGGCGCACGAATTCATCGAACGGCTGCCGCTCGGTTACGACACGCTCGTCGGCTACAGGGGTGTCAACCTCTCGGCGGGACAGCGACAGCGGATCGCACTGGCCAGGGCCCTGGTGCGCGATCCCGATCTTCTGATCCTTGACGAGGCCACCAATGCCGTCGACGGGCTCTCGGAAGCAGCGATCGTCGAGACGCTGAAGTCGAGAGCCGGCCGCCGCACGACCATCGTCATCAGTCACCATCACAGCACCATCTCGTTCTGCGACGACGTGGTGATCCTGAGCGGCGGCAGGGTGAAAAAGCAGGCACCTTTCGGGGCGCTGGCATCGCTCACCATGGACGAGCTTTACCAGCACGAGCAACTCGCCGCCCCCGGCCGAGCGAGTGCCAAGCGACGTCGCGGCGAGCCCGCGAAGTAGCTACGGCGTCGCGCGCAGGTTCCTGCGGACGCGCCGCCTGCCCGTTGCACGCGCTTTCTCCGCCACCACGCCGGTGATCTCGACCACGGTGCCCTCACGCGGTCTGCCGCTGGTGGCCTTGTGGAGCCGCTCGTAGGGCAGCAATTCCTTGATCCGGGCATTGAGCGAGACGATTTCGGCCCTGAGGTCCTCGCATTCCTGCCTCTGGACATCGAGCTGTATCTGTTCCGACGCCTGTTGCAGCACAAGCTGTGAAAGATTGGCGTTCACTTTCGAAAGGCTGGCCTTGTCGCTTTCGTTCTCATCGGTGAGCGCGGTCAATTTTTCGTCGGCGATCTTCTTTTCGGCCAGGGTGTCGTTCAATTCAGTCTTGAGCCTGGCGATCTCGCTGGCGGCCTCGCTGTTCTCATTCGAGGCCCACTCCAGCCGCGATTGCAGGTCCTGGATCTCGGAGCGCAACCCGCGCATTTCCGTCTGGCTGCGCGCCAGCTCGGCTTCCCGGTCGCCTTCCACCATGCTGGCCGCTTCGGCCATGCCCGACAGCTTCGCCTGTGCGGCCTCAAATGCCTTCTGGAGCCGCACCTCCTCCTTCTCGCTCTTGGCGAGCGCGGCCAGCAGTTCGGCAAGCCGCGCGGCTTCGCTGGCATGGATCGCCGAGAGCTCGTCGAGCCGGTGGCGCGCCTGGGATTCCCGCTTCAACGCCTTGTCGAGCTCCATCGACAGGCTGACATGCTGTTCCCGCAGCATCTTGCTCTCGCGCAAGCGCCTGTTGGCCTCGACGGTCCTGGCGGTCAGCCGCTTGGCGATGTCGCCGAAGTCCGCGTCACGTTTTGCGCTGGCATTGGCTGCCTCCGCGAGTTCCAGCCTTGTCGCGGCAAGTGCAGTGCGAAGCGCCTCCCTGTCCTGGACCAAGCTTGTCTCGCGGTGTTGCAGCACTTCGCAAGCGCTTTCACGCTCGCGCAACTTTCTGCCCGCGTCGTGCAGCTTTTCCGACAGCGTTCTCTGTTCGGCGATCAGGCCGGCATTTACCAGCTCCAGCTCGTTGGCGCGAAGGATGTCGCCATGGAGGATGTTGAGATATTCGCGCGTCAGGTGATGTGAGGTCGCGATCTCCGACAGCTTGCCGTGGATGTCGTCCAGATAATCCCTGGCGTCATGAAACAGCCCTTCAAACGCACTCAACGCAGCCAGTCGGGTCTGTGCATGGGACGTCAGTCGCGGCCCGGTTTCGGGACTGTCGGCATTGCCCGCACTGTCTGCATTCTTCGCACTATCCGCATTTGCCGCATCGGCCACGGGTGGCGGCTCGTCAGGTCCTGCCACGGCATCCGGGACATCGTCGCTCTCTGGCGGCGCCTCGTCCTCGGCGTCGAGACTTGCATCCAGCGCATCCGCCAGATCGATCTCGAGTTCCTGAATTGCTTTATCTACGTCTTCAGCACGCTTGATCAGGCCCTTGAAGTTCATAGCCGAACTCCCCCTTACGCAAACCCCAACTTGCTACTTAACGAATTGCTAACATATCCTTACATCCGCAATTTGCGCAGGGGAAGCCCCCGTTGGCGGGAGGTAGGTTCGGACATTTGGGGGTGGATGCCGCGAGCAAACAATGCCACGGCCATGGAAAACTCTACCTCAAAAGGCGTCTCAGCTGCTTTTCGGGGCTGGCACCAATTGGATCGGGGGGCGCTCCCCGGACGCGTTGCCCAGCGCGATAGCGACCCGGTCGCGCCCGTTGCCCTTGGCATCGTAGAGCGCGTGATCCGCGGCATTCGTCAACTCGGCCCAGCCCACGCCATGCTCGGGATAGGCGGCGACCCCGAACGAGGCTGTAACGGTGCCCAGCGTCCGGCCGCGATGCGTCAAATGAAGCTTCCTGATCGCCTGGCGCAGCGCTTCTGCCCGCTCGGTGCCTTCTTCGACCGAGCTTCCCGGCATGACAAGGGCAAACTCCTCGCCGCCGTAGCGCGACACGACATCGCTATCCCTGGCATGCTCGATCAATGTGGCGGCGACCTGCTTCAGGACAAGGTCGCCGGCTTCGTGGCCGAACGTATCGTTGAACTGTTTGAAATGATCGACATCGAGCATGATGATCACCAGCGGTTGGCCCGAGCGCTCCATCCGGCGCAGTTCGCGGCTGCTCGTCTCCTCGAGATATCGCCGGTTGAAGAGACCGGTGTTCGGATCGCGGATCGACTGCTGCCGCAGGGTCTCGCGCAGGCGCAGATTTGCCAGCGCCAGCGCCAGCGTGTCGACAACGCCGCGCAGGATCTGCTGTCTTTCGGCCAGCCATTGCGGCTTTTCGGCCGCATTCGGCTCGCACAGATGAAGGATGCCCAGCGTTTCGCCTTGCGCCGCCAGAGGCATGCAGACATAGCCTTTCTTGCCGTTCTCGGTGATATGAGCGCAGCGCGGCGTGAGCATGCCGGGGCCGGTGACATGTTCCTGGCCGCGTCGGAGCGCCCAGCAGTCTTCCGGCGCAAATTGCGTGGCGCTCGAGCGGACGTCGCCCCAATGCGCCATCTCCTCCACCAAATTGCGCGACGCGCTGGTCAGGTGGACGGTTCCGCTCAAGCCGCTGAGGAACTCGGCCATGGCGGTGCCGACCACCGAGAACGCTTCCGGGAAGGTGACGCAGGCCTGGAGCAGTTCGCCAAGCTTCACCAGGCGGGTCGTGGTTTCGGACTTCTCGTGCAGTTCGCGGTTGAGCAGCGCCAGCTGATCGGCACGCTCGTTCACAACTCCTTCGGCGCGGCGCAGCTCGCTGATGTCGCTGAGCGTCAGCACGAGGCCGCCGTCGGGCCGGCTGAGCGGACTGCAACTGGCGATGACAGGCACATGCGAGCCATCCGATTTGGTCAGGCGCACTTCGCTCTGGTGCTGGCGGCCCGTGGTCAAGGCCTGCTCCACGGGAGACGTTCCCCCGGCGAACTCGGCTCCCCTCGGATCCCGCATTGCCATGACCGAGCCCCAGTCCTGCCCTACGATCTTGTCGGCGCGCCGCCCGATCATCGCCGCCGCCGCGGGGTTGACGCTTGCAATCTTGCCATCGCTGTCCAGCACGGCGATGCCTTCGGCGGCCGTCTGGACGATATCCTCGATGTGGGCCCGTGCGGATGCAAGCTCGTCCGCCATGGTGTTGAAGCCCCGCGCCAACTGCCCGAACTCGTCCTTGCGGCCGTGGCTGATGCGCGTCATGGCGTTGCCTTTCGCCAGCGATTCCATGCCTCTCATCATGTCCGAAAGGCCGGCGCCGAAACGGCTGAGCAGCCCCCAGGCGAATGCCGCCGCAACCAGTATGGCGGCTGCCGCACCGAGGCCAACCAGCCAAAGCAAGCTGTTGGTGCGCTGTTCGGCGGCGCGCAGCAAGGGATCGTATTCCAGCAGCACGGCGCCGACGATCGTATCCTTGGGATGTTCGATCGCAACGGCCAGTATTTCATTGGCTTCATGCGTATCGCTGAACTTGCGCGGGATGCCATCCGCCAAAGTCTGACCGACTTCGTTGCCGGGGTCGTGATCGAACTTCTCGCCGGTCTTGTGTTCTTCGTCGGCGGCGTGGGCCAGCAGGATCTTGTTGGGGTCGACGATCAGGAAATCCCTGAGCGAGCGATGGTGCTGCAGCTCCAGAAATTCGCGCAGCGCCTCAGGCCGCTCGAACAGCGAAGGTGAGCCGTCGGATGATTTGAAGACGATCGTGTCGGCCAGTTCCCGGGCGACGTTGGTCGCTTCGGTCAAACCCAGCGACCTGGTCGCGATCATCTGCGTAAAGATCGCGAGGCCGCCAACCAGCCCGATCAAGGCCGCGGCGCTCGCCATGCTGAGGATGATCAGGCTTTTGATGCGCACGTTAGGGCACCGCCGAAAACGACGGCATCCTGCATGTCAAATCGAGCCAGCATCTCATTCCTGGCTTTTATTACCAAATGCTTATCATCGTCCTAACGATGCCAGCCCGACCACACCTCGCGGGATGGACAGCCAAGGTGAAAGCGCAATCTCCCCCTAGGGGGAGATCGAACGTCACGCCGGCTTTCGCCAATAGCCAACGTCAGCGAGGGCGAGGAAAGGCTTGTCAGCCCGCCATCGCCAGCGGCACGGCGCTCTTGTTGGGGATCTGGATGTCGATTTCCAGCGTCGACATGGTCTCGCCGCGGTCCATCGAGACCTGCAGATAGTCCTGGTCGATCTGCACGTGCTTGGCGATCACGGCCATGATCTCCTCGCGCAGGATGGAGACGAGGTCGGGCTGGCTGCGGTTGCGGCGCTCATAGGCGAGCAGCACTTGCAGCCGCTCGCGCGCCACCGGCGCACTGGAGCGCCGCTTGAAGATGTCGAGCAGGTTCATGCCGCCCTCCTTCCCAAAAGACGATCGAGAAAGCCCTTGCGTTCGAACGGCACGACGACGGGCAAGTTCTCGCCCTCGAGCCGCCTGGCGGCGTCGATATAGGCCTTGGCGGCGGCGTTGAGCGGCTCCGACAGCGTCACCGGCGAACCGAGGTTGGAGGCCCTGAGCACATCCTGGCTCTCGGGAATGATGCCGAGCAGCGGCGTCGACAGGATTTCCAGCACGTCGTCGATGGACAGCATTTCGCCACGCGAGGCGCGCGCCGCGTCGTAGCGCGTGACCAGCACGTGCTTGGCGATCTGCTCGCCCTGCTCTGCCCTCAAGGTGCGGGCATCGAGCAGGCCGATGATGCGATCGGAATCGCGCACGGAGCTCACCTCCGGATTGGTGACGATGACCGCCTCGTCGGCAAAGCGCATGGCGAGCTGCGCGCCGCGCTCGATGCCGGCCGGGCTGTCGCAGAACACATAGTCGAACACCGAGCGCAGCTTGTCGATGACCTCGCCGACGCCGTCCTCGGTCAGCGCATCCTTGTCGCGCGTCTGCGAGGCCGGCAGCAGGAACAGCGTCTCCACCCGCTTGTCGCGGATCAGCGCCTGCGAAAGCTTGGCCGAGCCCTGGATGACGTTGACGAGGTCGAACACCACGCGGCGCTCGGCGCCCATGATCAGGTCGAGGTTGCGCAGGCCGACGTCGAAGTCGACCAGGGCCACCTTCTTGCCGGTCTTGGCGACCGCCGCCCCGAGGGCTGCCGTCGAGGTCGTCTTGCCGACGCCCCCCTTGCCCGAGGTGACCACCACTACCTTGCCCATAAGAATGCCTCCGTTGTTGTTGTGTTATTGTCCGTCGCGCGGCCCATATCGGCCCGCTCAGCTGAGCGGCGCGACGCGCAGCCCGTCCCCGTCGAGAAATGCCTGAATTGGCTTGCCGCGCGAAACGCCTTCCATCTCCTCGGCGGTGACATACCAGCCGTCGACCGCCAGAAGTTCGGCCTCGTTGCGGCGGCAGAAGATGCGCGCGCCTTTGTTGCCGAGCGCACCCGCCGAAGCGCGCCCGCGCAGCGTGCCGTAGACATGGATCGATCCCGCCGCGATGATCTCCGAACCGGAAGCGACCGAGCCCAGCACGATGACATCGCCATGCGGATGCACGATCGCCTGGCCCGAACGGATCGGCGACTTGATCATCAACGTGCCCGAAGCCTCAGGCTGCGCGGCCTGCGGCTCGCTTTCGCCCACCTTGCTTGCGCCAGCCTTGCCTTTGCCGGCACCGCCCGTATCCGCGCGCCCCTCCGGCGCCTTGCTCTCGGCCTTGTCGGCCTCCCTCGCCTTGCGGCCGGGCAGCAGCCCATCCGTCGTCGCCTCCTTGGCGCCGGTCAGCACCGGCGGCAATTCGGCGCCGAGGGCAGCCCCTTCGAGCTCGATGGCATAGATGCGAATGCCGCGCGTGGCCAGCTCCACCACCAGCGCCGCGATCTCGCTCGGCTGCGGCTTCAGCGTGTTCAGATCGAGCAGCACCGGGCGGCCACTGAAATAGCCGGGCGAGTTGCCGATCCAGTGATCGAGCCCCTCCAGCCAGGCCGCCAAAGGCGCCTCCGGCGTCAGCGTGAAAGCGACGAACGAGCGGGCGCGAAAGCGAATGGATTTGGCCTCGAGGGGAGCGGCAAAAGTCACTGGCGCGAATCCTTACTGATAGGTAAACGCTAGCGAGTGAATGGTTAACGAATGGTTAATGCGAGGGGTGGAAGCGCGCCTGAATGGCGGCTCCTGACAACCTCGCGCCGGCGCCTGCGGCGAGCATATTCGACAGCTGCGCGATGGCCCGTGACCCACGCAAGGCGCGAATTGGCGCGATCATCTCCTACCGCCAGCAACGCTATTTATTACAATCACAACGACCACCACTGCCATGGATATCGGCGCAGATCGTCGAAATTAATCGTGTGTGAGTCTCCGCCGAATACTTGCGCAACGTCATGAGCTGCGCAATGTTGTCGGTGGATGGGCTTTATTGAATAGTGGGGGAATAGTGAAACGTGCTGTTTCGGCAATATCGGTGTTGGCCAGCCTCGCAGGATGCGCCACACCGCCAGACAAGATATCGAGAATTCAAAATTCCGGTCCCCGTAACCAGGCTGACAGACAACGCCTAACCGTCATATCCAACCTGCAGAACAAGGCTTCGACCTGAGATGCCTGGGGTATTCCTGATTGGTGTGCCGGTCGCGTCCATGTCGGGAGGCGACCACAAGGCAGAGATCGCCACCATCATGGGACGCTGCGGCCCGCCAAAAACCTAAATCGTGACCTACTGCTGAAAGTTAAACCCCACCCACGGACTGAGGGAATATGGCCGAAATTCGACTAGCGACTGTGTTGCGTGGAGCGTCTCCTTTCAAAGAAGGCAACATCAACGAAACGTATCGTGGTCAGGTCCTCCTTGACGGCGGAGAAGTAAGGCAAGCTGTTATAAAAGATCTCCATTTGATAGAGCTGTGCAATGAGTTGCTCGCTTTCTGCCTCGCGAAACACGTTGGATTGCCAATTACTGACGCATTTATTGGGCTTGTTCGTCCAGGTATACTTCCTACGACCAAGGCCCCAGAGCTGCCGGGCGGATCTCACCTGGTTTTTGTCAGCACGAATGTGAAAGTTCCTAACCTGACCTTTCGGTTAACAGGAGAAGATACGGTTGGACGCATGACGCTCCTTGCGGAAGTGGCAAAATGGGCTGACCTTGGGAAGCTCTACGCATTCGACACGTGGATCGCTAACGTTGATCGCCACTGCGGGAATCTCTTGTTTGGCAATTCAGGCGATGCGTGGATCATCGATCATGGCCATGGATTCTCAGGTCCAACGTGGAGCGAAGCCGATCTTGACCCCGTAAAAGACTTCAAGAACCGGCTGGAGGACTGGATGACGCCGATGCTGTCAGCAGCACAACGCAGCTCAAGAAAGCAGGAGGCGACGGCTATGGAAGCGTCCATTTCTGGGTTCGATGCGACCGAAGCGTCAAAATTAAGTCGGATAGTGGATCTATTGCCACCAGAGAAAGTGAAGGTCGTGAAAGCCTTTATTGAGGGGCGCGTCGCTAGAATTACGTCCGGGGCAAGCAAAGCTCTTGGCGTGCCGGTGATCGTATGACGCATTTCGAAATAGCCCATTTCCCTTCTTTAGAACGGAGCGTCCAAGCGCATTGGGCGCCGATCCTGTTAGAGCCGATTTCAGGCTCATTTGAGCGCTTGGTTGTTGGCGTGGCAGTTGCAAATGCTGATGGCTTCCATCTGGAAGTCGCTAACGCCCTACATAGGCTCAATTGCCTTTACGGCGCTGAGGCTGGCGCCGCAGCGAACGCCGTCAGGCTAGCTGCTACGTATTTGCGGCGTGACCTATCCTTGCGATCGGTCGAAGCGTTGTTGAAGCCCGATCCGCCGTTATCGGGAATAGTATTTGGCCCTAGCCAAGAGGGCGAAGGCACAAGCTTGGAAGCGCTCGCGCAGAGTTGGATGGCGGCCCTATCATCGCTCTATATAGCGCCAGGAACAGCCTTGGTTCATTCTGTGGACGAGCCGATAGACCTCGTGGCGGCTGCGGCAAGCGGTGGTGGCGGCGATCGGTTGCCATTTCTAGTTTGCGACTATGTGAAAGAGCATCGGGTGGGATACAGTGGATATTTCAGCACAGATCTTCGCAACGGTCGAGCACAACGGATGAAAGGCGGTAGCCATCAGATCGTGATAGATTTTGCAGGGCCGAAATTAGTGGCAAACTTTGGAACCCTACGAGCTCACGCCATCACCCAATCAGTCTATCTAATTAAGCGGCGGCTGTGGGACTTAAAGGTTGACAGAGACCGCGAGCCCGCTCCGGCATTTGCTCGGGAGCATGAGATGATCCTTCATCGTCCTCCACAAGATGATCCTCAAGTGACGCAACAGCAACAATACACTATCGCGGAGGCGTTAAGCGCACTAGAAGCTCAAGCAGACCAAGAAGAACTTCGACTTATCGCCATGGATAGCGTCTCACAGATCGGCGAGCGAATAATTTCTTACAATATGGCTGCCTAGTCATTTGACCATGCGCAACGCGGTAGCCGGCCAACTCCCGTCGCGATCCTTCGACGCATCCCGGCGGAACAATCCCTTTCTCAGACCGGTATGTTCCTCCTCTACCTGTCCATCGGCTGCGATGGTAGGGCAAAGGTCGCGTAAGCGACTCGATTTTGCAGCTTGAGGTCCAAAACCCGTGGACTGCATTATCTTACCCCTTTTCACTACATCGTTGTATTTCGATTATGCACCTTTGTAAAATAGTCCAGTCGACAACGGCCCGCCTTCCTGTCTAATTTTACATCTCATATTTTCGGAACAATTCTGAAGTCAGAAGAATCAAAAATGCCAATTATCGGTGACGATCAGATACGAACGCTCCTTGCGGCTGAGCAAATTGAGGCCCTTACGATTGACACAAG
The DNA here is from genome assembly GCF_057784235.1 of Mesorhizobium sp. CNPSo 4670. Lineage (NCBI taxonomy): Bacteria > Pseudomonadati > Pseudomonadota > Alphaproteobacteria > Hyphomicrobiales > Phyllobacteriaceae > Mesorhizobium > Mesorhizobium sp. CNPSo 4670. Next base: position 173,692 of record NZ_JBWJFQ010000003.1, read on the forward strand.
CATATTCGATCAAAAGCGCCTACAGCTCAATTCGCCACCGATCCAAGCACTCGCCAGTCTAAAAGAGAGACCCCTTTCTTTCATTTTGTCTAATACTGTTGTGAAAGAAGTAACCGGGCATCTCGAAAAAACGTTCGAGGAGGCGATTCGGTCTGCGAAAAAAGGAATCGGAGAAGCGCTCTTTGCGTTCGGGACAGAGAAACCGACGCGAGATGAATTAATCGAGCAGATTTCCGGTGGACAGTCCGCTGCCGAAGCTGCGAAGGGGCGCTTCAACTCCTTTCTAAGGGAGACAAGCTGCGAAGTACTCGACGATACCAAATTGGTCGATATGTCAGCCTTGTTCGAGGAATATTTCTCAAGTAGGCCGCCATTTGGGCCTGGCAAGAAAAAAAGTGAATTCCCCGATGCGTTGGCCTTGTTTGCGTTAGAGCGCGCCGCGACTGACCGTGACACCGGTATTCTGGTTGTGTCTAAAGACGGAGATTGGCGGGCCTACTGTGCACACTCAGAACGGCTTTATCTTGTGCCTGAAATCGAAAAAGCGCTTGACCTGGTGAACAATGCGCCCTCCGGCCTACGGAAGGCTGTTGTGTCTTGGATGATGGAGGGTGGTGCCGGCAATGATGAGGTTCGAGAGCATATTGCAAGGAATGTTGAGCAGATCGAATTCACGGTACTCGGCTATCCGACATCAGGCGAGTTGGAAGCATTGGCTTGGGGCGCTGAACTCAAAACTCTTGAATGGCCAGACCCTTCCGATATTGACATCATCGAGACTGAACTCGTCGGCGACGAAGGCACAATAAAGGTCACGGTCAGCCTGCCACTCCAATTGACTACGCGAGTTTCCATCGAGCTGAAGTTTTCGATTTGGGATAGTATAGACAAAGAGTCCGTTAATCTGGCTGCGCGCTCCATCGAAATTGATGAAGAGCTGAGCGGCCGGCTCACAATGACAGTATCTGTCTACGAGCAAGGTACCGAACACGAGGAAATCATCTATGAAGATAGCGACTTGGATATCCGGGATCATGAAGTCGACCTTGGCAATGTAGACGTGTTCGAGGACGACGAGATTTGGGATGGAAACGAGAATTGATCGATAGCGCCTGTACTGATGTAGCTAAGCAACTATCGCATCCGCGACTAGTTTAGCCCCGTCGTTTCACCGCCGCCCCCTCGATGCCGCTTAAAATGCTGCACCTCCCTCTCATGCTTCCGCCGCCTCGCGGGTATCAAAAGGTCCCAGGTTCCGCCGTTTGCCGGTCTCTTCGTCCTTCTTGCGCGAACAGAGCGGTATTTTCCGTCCTTGGGTTTCCAAATCCTGTGTCTCTCCCTGGTTAGGACCTCCGCTTGCCCTTGAGATTGCGCGCGTGCTCGATCGCCGCGCGGCCCAGCCTGTCGATCAACTCCTGCCCCCTGGTCGCCCGATATGCCGAAGCGGCGGCGCTTGGCCTTCGGCAGGGTGCGGCATGCCGCGCGAGGTCGCCATGGTGTTGCTGAGGAGGTCCGTTATTGCCCACCCCTCCAGCTCACGCCCCGTGTCATCGACGGTAAACGTCGCCGCCTGATCGACATTCGCATCGCGGCCGGCCTTGCTTGGTGTCGGAGCAAGGTTTGTCGTGCTAGGATCGCCGGTCGGCACCCTGCTGCCTCAGCGCAACGCGGCTGCAAATGCCGGTTGGCAAGCATAGGCTGACGGCAGCAGATTTTCTTGGCCGCAAATTTCTGCAGGAGCAAGGGGGCGGTGATGAGCGCAAGGGACCGATTTTTCCGCAGCCTGATGATGGCTGGCCTGTTTGCCGGTGTCTTCTGGGTGGATGCCGCCCTGGCGCAGGGCGCAGGGTGTGCGTTCGCGCCGGTGGCCGGTACGTCCCGACAGATTGTGAGATGTCAGGAAGGCCTGACCATCATTGTCGAAGGTGGCGCTCGTTTCACGCTGGTGGACCGCGATCGAAACGGCAAGGTCGATGCCGTCAGGCTGCGGCGCAAGGCGCTGCTGCTCGATGCTCCGGCCGGCTCGATCCCGGCTGGCTTCGCGGTTGTCACCCCGCAGGCGATCGCCGCGGCGCGAGGCACCAAATGGGCGGTCGACGTCGGCCGGGGCAAGACGTCCGTTTTCGTCCTCAGGGGCCGCGTCGCCGTGAACCGGCCGGCGTCCAGTGCCGGCGTGGTGCTGGCGCCAGGCGATGGCGTCGATGTCGAGGCCGGAACAGGACCATTGACCGTCAAGCGCTGGCCCGCCAAGCGCGTTTCCGCCTTGCTGGCCCGTTTCGGCCAGTGAGCCGCAGTGAGCAGGCGAGCGCTTCCGACGCTGATCGCGCTCATCCTGGCGGGTCTCTGGGGCGCCGGCCTGGGCTTCGCGCACTGGCGCGGCAATCTGTGGTTTCTCGATCGCGTCGAAGCCACGATGACCGATCTTCGAACGCTTGTTCGAGGAACGGTAAAGCCGCCGGAGCTGATCACCATCGTCGCGATAGACGATGAGGCGGTGCGGCACGAGGGTGCATATCCCCTCAGCCGCGCCACGCTGGCCCGGCTTGTCGATACGATCGCGCGGCTTGGACCGAAAGCCATTGCGCTCGACCTGCTGCTGGTCGATCCCGGGGAAAAAGACAACGATGAGGCGCTCGCACATTCGCTGCGCGGGAGTGCGAGCGTCATCGCTGCCGCGGCGGTCTATCCCGGAGGTGAACAATGGACGGAGGCCAAGGGCGGCGGCCCCATCGCCGGCGTACCGAATGCCGAGCGGTTCCTGTGGCCCCTGAAAGCATTCTCGGATGCCGCCGCTGTCGGCGTCGTCAACGTGGCCACCGACAAGACGGGAACGCCCCGCTTCGTGCCGTTGCTGTTTCGGGCCGGAGATCGGCTGGAAACGTCTTTCCCCTTGCGTGTTGCCGCCATGGCGGCAGGAGGGGATCCAGAAATCGCAGCCGATCATCTATCGCTGGGCGGGCGCTCTATCCGGACGGACATTGGTCACATCCTGCCGCTGACATTCTATGGCCCCCGCGGCACGATCCGCACGATCAGCGCGGCGACCGTGCTGGAGGGCCAACTCGATCCCGGCGCGATCCTGGATCGAATTGTGGTGATCGGCGCCACTGCAACCGGCACCGGCGATGTTTACCCGACACCGTTCGATCCCATACTACCGGGCGTCGAAGTCATGTCGACGGCGATTGCCCATCTGATGGCCGGCGACGCAGTTGTGCGAGACCAGTATGTCCGGCTGGCGGATGCGGGCTTTGCAGTTGTGTTGCCAATGGTTCTTGTCGGGCTGTTGGTATGGCGGCGAAACGCCGGTGGCCTCGCGGCGGTCGCCGGCGTGGTCTTGATCTGGCTGGTGGTCAACATGACCGCTTTCCTGCACCACATCTGGCTGAGCGCCGCGTTGCCGATGACCGCCGCCATTCCGCCGGCTATCCTGTTCGGGGCCGCGCAGCTTTGGCTTGGCAGGAGCCGGGCCCAATTTTTCGCGACGCAGAGCCAATTGCTTCAGCGCGTTGAAGCCCCAGGCATGGGGGAGTGGCTGGCCAAGCATGGCGACTTCCTCTCGGAGCCCGTCCGGACAGACGCCGCCATCCTGTTCATCGACCTGTCCGGCTTCACCGGACTGAGTGAAACACTAGGGCCGACCGCCACACGCGAACTCCTGAACAATTTTCATGCGTTGGTCGACGAAGAAGTGACGAGCTGCGGTGGCGTCGTCACCAGTTTCATGGGTGACGGAGCCATGATCCTGTTCGGCCTGCCGGAACCGGCGGCAAATGACGCCTTCAATGCCGCCCGCTGTTGCGTGGGGCTCTCCGGCCGCACCAACGATTGGCTCGCCTCGATGCCTGCATCGACCGTATCCCGGCTCGGCTTCAAGATTGGAGCCCACCACGGAACGATCGTCGCCTCTCGGCTCGGCGGCGAAGGCCGTCAGCACATCGCGGCCATTGGCGACACGGTCAACGTTGCCAGCCGCTTGATGGAGATCGCGGCCGACCAGGATGCCGAAGTCGCGGTGAGCGACAAAATGCTCGATGCCGCCGGCCGCGACTGCGCGTTGTTCAAATCCGGCACCCTGAAAGGACCTGTGGAAACACAGATCCGCGGGCGATCCGGCTCGCTGGCAATCTGGCTTTGGCAGAGTGCAGGGACACTGCCCTAGAGCGTTGCCGCCAGGCCTGCGGCTTGCCTGCCCTGCAAACAGCGGGGCCTCCCCTCACTGCCGCTTGAAATACCGCACCTCGCGCTCATGCCTCTCCGCAGCTTCGCGCGTATCAAATGTCCCCAGCTTGCGCCGCTTGCCGGTCTTTTCGTTCTTCCTGCGCGCGCCAGCGCTCACGCCGCGAGTTGGACCTCACGGGCGGCTGCGATCATGACACTCGCGAGCAAACCGTAGGCTGCCTCCCAGGCCTCGCGCACCGCCGGTGTAAAAGCGGGGCCGAGGCCGGCCGCCAGCGTCTCGATCAGTGCTTGCCCGACGATCGGGTAATGATGCTCTTCAACACCGTAGGTGACGTGACGCTTGGCGAGTTCGCGCACGGTGGGCAGGATGGTCTCGGCACGATCCAGACCATGCACGACAAAGCCCAGGCTCGCCATCAGCTTGGCGCCTTGCTTGGTCATGTCTCTTACCGGAAACAGCGCCCGAAGATTCCCGTCGATGGCGAACAGGCGTTCATAGAACAAGGCGGCGGCAGCGGCACGGATCGGGACGACTTCGCGAAAACTATCCTGGACAAGTCGAATCTGGTCGGGTGTCATCGGCGCGCTCCTGGGTTTGTGGGTAAGGCGCAACCATCTCCCCAGGGCGTTTCGCACGCATGTCGCCTGTCGCGTCGATGTGTTTCAGTTATGTCTCAATCTGGTTTCAAGTTGCATTCAGTTGTTTTCAATTTCCTTCCGCGCCGCAATGTTCGGCAGCCCATCCCCTTAATGCCGCTTGAAATACTGCACCTCGCGCTCGTGCTTCTCGGCCGCTTCGCCAAGGTGGCGCCCTACGGCGCCCCCTTCTGCCCTGCCGGGCGTTCGTCGTTCGGAAAGCCAAGCAATTGGCTTTCCGTCCGCTTCGCGGATCACTTCTCAACCCCCGCAAGAAGGGAGATTGGCCGGTACATCCGCCTTTCGCTAACTTTCAACGTTGCAAAACGCCGGCGCCGAAGCTGCCATCTCCCCACAAGTGGGGGAGATGGCTGGCAGGCCAGAGGGGGGCGCCGTGGAGCTCGACGGCGGAGGCTTCACCCTCCCCCAAGGACCAACAAGGGAGAGCAGCGCAACAAATCCAAGTTAACGGGTTCCTTCGGGCGCCGGCGCGTTGGTTGACGAAGCATCAAACGCAAAAACCCGCCTGTGCGGCGGGTCATTGGCGCAAATCAGCACCATGGACGAATATTTAGCATAGCTGCCCTCACCATGTCAAGAATAAATTCCTATCGAAAGCCCCCGGAACAAAAGCCGCCGACACCGCCGGACTGGCCGTCGACAGGCTTTGTTGACCTGAGTTCGGAGCCCTGAGGCGGAGGGTCAGAAGAGCGCCCAGACACAATCCAGAAACAATATTCAACAGTTGGGAAAAACTGGCGAAAAGATCGGATGGCATAACTTCCCGTGGCGGCCCGAAACGGCTGCGATAGCCGTTGCTCGGCCAAGACGGGAAAGAATGGAAATGGACCACGGTTTCGATATCGCCGAACTGGATGCGGCCGAACTGGAAGCGGCAAGACCGGACAGCCAGCCGGAAACTGGCCTGGCAATCGTCGATGCGCTCGTGGAGGCCGCTCACGGCTCCGGAAGGCGCGCGCGCAGCCAGATCCTGACGGGCGCCGACTTTGCCCGGCAGGGGCAACCCGGTGAGCGGCTCGATACCGTCTTCGAAGAGCTCGCCGAGACATTTGCCGCGTTGCCGGCGGTGATCTCCGATGGGCGTGTCTGGACGTATCAGGAGCTCAACAACCGTGCCAACCAGTTCGCCCGCCTGCTGGTCAAGCGAGGCGTGCGAAGGGGTGATCGGGTTGGGCTCATTCTCGACCGGTCGGCGGAGACCTATGTTGCCGTGCTGGCGGTTATGAAGGCAGGCGCGGCCTTCGTGCCGCTGGCCACCGCGTTTCCCCAGGAGCGGATGACGCTCATCATCGAAGACGCCAGCGTCAGCCTGGTCGTCACCATCGCAGCGTACGCGTCGCGAGCCGATCAACTGCCCGTTCCCCACCTGCTGATCGACAGCGCCGCCACCGAGATCTGCAAACAGTCCAGCGCGCCGCTGAAGCCGGATGAGAGGACCGCTGTATCGGACGACACCTGCTACATCCTCTACACCTCGGGCACCACCGGCAAACCCAAGGGCGTGGTCATCAAGCATCAGAGCTTCGTCAACTTCGTCCGCGTCGCCGCCGCATCCTACGGATACCGGCCGGGCGATCGTGTCTATCAGGGCATGACAATCGCCTTCGACTTTTCCTCCGAAGAGATCTGGGTGCCGTTTGTCGCCGGCGCGACGGTCGTGCCGGCGCCAGGCCAGATGCCTCTCGTGGGCGAGGAACTGGCGGATTTCCTGCGGCTCCATGACATCACCTGCATGGCCTGCAGCCCGACCCTGTTGTCGTCGATGGCGAGCGACGTGCCCAGCCTGCGCACGCTGCTGGTGGGCGGCGAGGCCTGCCCGCACAATCTGGTGGTGCGCTGGTCGAAGCCGGGGCGGCAAATCCTCAACACCTATGGCCCGACCGAAGCCACCGTCACCGCAACCATGGGCGCGCTGACGGCCGACAGTCCGGTGACGATCGGCGCGCCGTTGCCGACCTACTCGATCGTCATTCTCGACGCTTCGCTGCCGCAGCTTGCCGAGCCTGGTGAACTGGGCGAGATCGGCATCGCCGGTATCGGGCTCGCGGTCGGCTATCTCAACCGGCCGGACCTGACGCATCAGAAATTCATCGCCGATTTCGTCGGCCTGCCCAACAACCCGTCGCAGCGCATCTACCGGACGGGCGACCTTGGCCGGATCAACGACAAGGGCGAGATCGAGTATAACGGGCGCATCGACACCCAGGTGAAGATCCGCGGCTATCGCATCGAACTCGGCGAGATCGAGGCGGTGCTGCTGGACCAGCCGGAGATCGCGCAGGCTGCCGTCACCACCTGGGAGATCGAGCCCGGCCGCGTGGAACTCGTCGCCTATTACGCGCCAAAACCCGCCCTGCCGGCGATCTCGCGGGCGGATCTCGCCCAGACGATGAAGCGACGCCTGCCGGATTACATGGTGCCCTCCTACCTAGAGGAACTGCCGGCGATCCCGATGACGGTCTCCAACAAGGTCGACCTTCGCCAGCTGCCGAAACCGACAAGCCTTCGGCTTTCGGCCGACCGCACCATGGTGCCGCCCGGCAATGACGACGAGCGTTTCCTTGCCGACGCACTGGCCGCGGTGCTGAAATTCGACGAAGTATCCGTCGAGGACAATTTCTTCGACGATCTCGGCGCCAACTCGCTGCTCATGGCCCATTTCTGCGCGCGCGTGCGCACCAAGAAGGAATGGGCGACGACGTCGATGCGCGACATCTATCTCTATCCGACCGTGGCGCGGCTGGCCAAACATCTGAGCCTAGCGGAAGAGATGACCACGCCCACCAATGAGCGTGTCCTCACCCGACAGGCATCGAACTTCGCCTATTGGACCTGCGGCGGGGCGCAGCTCATGTTCTACGGGCTCTACAGCTATGTGGCGCTGTGGGCGATCAATGACGGCCTCAACTGGATGTATGACGCGCTCGACAATCCGCTGCAGCTCTATTTGCGCTGCGTGGCGCTTTCGGCCGCCGTGTTCTTCGGCATGTCGGGCTTTGCCGTCATCGCGAAATGGGTTCTCATCGGCCGCTGGAAGGCAGAGGCGTTTCCCATCTGGGGCCTGCGCTACTACCGCTTCTGGGTCGTCAAGACATTGATCCGCACCGCACCCGTGGTGCTGTTCCGGGGCAGCCCGCTCTACAGCTTCTATTTGAAGCTTCTCGGCACCAAGCTCGGGAAAAACGCCGTCATCGAATCGAAATCGGTGCCCGTCTGCACGGATCTCATTTCGATCGGTGCCAACACCATCCTGCGCAAGGAATCTATGATCCTCGGCTTCAGGGCCCAGTCCGGCTACATCCACACCGGGCCGGTGACCATCGGCCGCGATGCCTTCGTCGGCGTCGGCTCGACCCTCGACATCGACACCAGGATCGGCGACGGCGCCCAGCTCGGCCATTCGTCCTCGCTGCACCGCGGGCAAAGCATCCCCGACGGCGAACGCTGGCATGGATCGCCAGCCGTGCCGACCACGGCGGACTATTGCAAGGTGCGCAACGTCGATCCTTCCAACATCCGGCGCTTCCTCTTCGAAGCGGTCCAGCTGATTGGCCTGTTTGCCATCGTCACCCCGCTGCCGCTCCTGTTCCACAGCTATTGGGAGAACGTCGGCGACGACTATCAGGAGACCATCGGCATTGTCGCGATCGGCACCACGGTCACGCTTTTTGGCTACATCGCCGTGGCCTTTCTGGCGGCAACGCTGGTGCCGCGCCTGTTCAGCCTGATCCTGAAGCCCGGCCGCACCTACACGCTCTATGGTTTCCGCTACTGGCTGCAGACCGTCGCCGAATTCTCGAGCAACTCCCGTGTCCTGGGCCTCCTGTTCGGCGACAGTTCGGCAATCGTGCACTACATGCGCGCCATCGGCTGGAACCTCAACAAAGTGGTGCAGACCGGTTCCAACTTCGGCAGCAACCAGCAGCACGAAAACCCGCTCCTGTGCGAGATCGGCACCGAGACCATGGTGTCGGACGGACTTTTCATGATCAACATGCACAAGTCCGCTTCCGCATTCAGGCTCGAGCCGACGCGGATAGGCGAGCGCAACTATCTCGGCAACAACATCTATTACCCGCCGGATGGGCGCACGGGCGACAACGTCCTGCTCGGCACCAAGGTGATGATCCCCATCGACGGGCCGTTGCGCGAGAATGTCGGCCTTCTCGGTTCGCCGTCCTTTGAAATCCCGCGCATGGTGAACCGCGACAAGGAACTCATCGCCGGTGTCGACGAGGACGACCGCCGCCGGCGCATCCCGCTCAAGAACCGCCACAACATGGTGACGATACTGCTGTTCGTGGCAACGCAATGGGTCATGCTGTTCGCCACACTGGCGATCTGGGACCGCGCGCTGAACTACTATACCGAATGGGCTGAGGTCGCCCTCTTCGTCGCCGTGCTTTTGACGTCCGCGATCACCATTCCGTTCTACATCCTTGTCGAGCGGGCAAGCCTTGGTTTTCGCAGGCTGAAGCCGCAGATGACGACGATCTACGACGTCGCCTTCTGGCGCCACGAACGCCACTGGAAGCTTGCGGATTCGCCGATCGTGCGCCTGTTTGCCGGCACGCCGTTCCGGCCGATGATCCTGCGCATGCTGGGCGTCAAGGTCGGCAAGCGGGTCTATGACGGCGGCAGCAACCTGACCGAGCGTTCGCTGGTCGAGATCGGCGATGACGTCACGCTCAATGAAGGCTGCGTCATCCAGGCCCACTCGCTGGAAGAAGGCGCGTTCAAGTCCGATTACATCCGCATCGGCAGAGGCTGCACGCTTGGACCTTCCGCATTCGTCCACTACGGCGTCGTGATGGGCGAAGGATCGGTGGTCGATGTCGATTCCTTCGTGATGAAGGGCGAAGAGCTGGAGCCCAACTCCATCTGGCGGGGCAACCCCGCCAAGCTGCATCGGTTCGTGGAGCCGATCACGGACGATGCCTCCAGGGCATCGGCTTGAAGACCGGAGAAATCCGCCTCGCCTCCGTGACCAAGGCCAACCAGGCCTTGGTCACGTCGCTGCAATTGGCCTCGGAGCAGATGGATCTCGTTGCCGGCAATGCGGAGTCCCTGGACGAAGCCGCATCTGACGGCGACGCGCGGCCCCGCGTCGTGATGGCTGGGGATCTTGTCGTCGGTTTCCTGATGTACGAGGCGCCGCAGGATGACGACGAGGCGCGGATCTACCGTTTCATGATCGACCGCACGTGGCAGGGCAGAGGCTACGGCAAGGCTGCGTTGCATGAAGTGCTGGACGAAATCAGAAGGCTCGGCCACATCAGGCACGTTTCAATCTGCTACGAACCGCACAATGAAGCGGCACGACAGCTCTACCGTGCCGCCGGTTTCGTGGAACAAGGGCTCGACGAGGATGGAGAAATGATCGCCGACCTCGCCTTCGCGGCGGATGATCGTTGACGCGACCACCCTCCCCTGAAAGCGCCCTAGCGCAAGCGTCCCTGCTACAGGCGATGGTCGCCATCGCGCCCAAAAGTGTCCGCATCGGATGCCAGGTGATACGCGATGGCGACGAGGCCCATCTTCTGCCCGAGGAAGCGCGTTCCATCCCCGCGCGCCAGCCGGCCATGCGCCGCGCAAGCGGAGCGGCCCGCTGGATCGCCCACGGGCTGCTGGCGGATGTTGGTGTCAACGACTTCGCCATCCTGCGCGCGCCATCCGGCGCGCCGGTCTGGCCCGACGGGATAACCGGTTCGCTCGCCCATGACGACGAAATGGCCGTAGCGGCGGTTGCGCCTGTTACCGACATCGGCTCCCTTGGCATCGACGTCGAGCCCGCCCAACCCTTGCCGCACGACCTCCTTGCGCTTGTTGCAACCCGTGCGGACCGGACAGACGTCGCGGACCCGCATCTTGCCGGTCGCGTGCTGTTTTGCGCCAAGGAAGCGGTCTACAAGGCGGTTTATCCGCTCGATCGCGAGGTCCTTGGCTATGAGGATATAGAAGTGAACCTCAACGCAGGCCGAGCGACGACCAAAGGCGGCCGCAAGCTCACCCTCGCCTACTGCGTTGCCCCGCGCGTGGTCGTCCTGGCGTGCGTTGACCGGGGGGCAGTTTAGGTCTCGTGCGGACGGTGGAAATGGGTGACAATCGTGACCCGCTGCCCCTCAGTGCCGCTTGAAATACTGCACCTCGCGCTCATGCTTCTCCGCCGCCTCGCGCGTATCAAACGTGCCGAGGTTGCGCCGTTTGCCGGTCTTTTCGTCCTTCTTGCGCGAATAGAGGCGGTATTTTCCGTCCTTGAGCTTTCTGATCATCTGGCTCTCCCTGCTTAGGACCGCCGTTTGCCCTTGAGGTTGCGCGCGGCTTGCTCGACCGCCGCGCGGTCGTGGCCCAGCCTGTCGATCAGTTCCTGCGCCTCGTCGCCCGATATGCCGGTGCGCATTGCCAGCGCCTCGACCGCCAGGACGTCGGAGCTGGCGATCTCGCTAGTCTCCGGCAGCGCATCGCCGGCCGTCAGTGGCAGTGCCGCCTCCCGGTCGATCTCGGCCGCAGCCTGATGCCAGTGCCGCTCGGGATCGCCGCCGCCTTCGCGTTCCCAGATCTCGTATGCGCGTTGCTGGATCTTCTCATGCCGTTCGTCGCCCATGGTCATTCCTCCGTTGTCAGGGAAGAACGCCGCACCGGTCCGAACGATCCAAAAAATCTGCGCGATCGTTGCTCCGTTGCGGGGATGGCGCGGGGCGCTGGGCAGCCTAGCCAGAGGTCATTCCAGGTGGCGGGCGAGCCCGCCGCCTGGATGGCGGCCGTTGCGGCCGGCTTGGTTGTCAGTGCCCCCAGATTCCCTGGCCATAGCCGGCTGACATGTCCGAGTTCGCACTTCCTCCCAGGGCCGGTGCGCTGTTGGCAGTGCCGATGCTCTTCGTGCCGCTGAGGTCGAGCGCATTGGCGCCATCGGACCCCATCGAATGGTAGACGCTGCTGCTCGGATAGGCGTCGGGGCCAGGGATGTAGTCCGTGCCATAGTTGTCGCTGCCGGCAAAAGCGGTGCCGGAGGCAACCAAAACCGTGGCAATAGCCAAAACGATCTTTCTCATTTCAAGCTCCATCTTTAGAAGTTGACATTTGGCCACCCCGCGCCGCCCGCACCGCGTTCATGAGGCCGTCCCTTGATTGCTCTCGGGCGAAACCAGCCAACCGCGATGCCTACGGATTTGCGGCGGCAGGTCCAGCGTACGGTCGTGTTGGTCCTTCGTGCGCTGTTGGCCTATTCATAGGGGCGTGGCGTTTGCACCGGCGTGGCACGGCGCGTGGTACCAACCACCGCAAACGTGGAATTTTGCGTTGAATGCAGCCGCGAAGCGCGCCGAACGCTGCCCGGGAGCGCAAGGCCGTGGCACTTTCAGATCGGCAGGCTGGTGTGGCCGTGCTGGGGATAGGCCGCCATGAGCGCATCGACCGTGTCTTTGTCGCCACGCCGGGGCTTCACGAAACCAGTGAGCACCCTGTCCAGCGAAATCCTGCCGGCGCCTGATATGGCCAGCACGAACATGCCACCGGCAATGGCGAGATCCTTTTCGAAATGCAGCAATTCGTTCTGGTTGGCGAAGTTGGTGTGGAAGAGTATCGCCGTTGCCAGGCAGAACAGGCCGAGACCGATGGCGCCCAGCCGCGTCAAGAGGCCCAGCCCGACCGAGAGCCCTGCCCCCAGTTGCAGCGCAACCGTGGCAACAAACAGCGGCAGGCTGACGCCCAGCGCGGCCATCGCCTTGGCGGCGCCGTCGAAATGGGTGGCCAGTGTCAGGCCTTCATGCAGGAAGAGCAGGGAAAGCAGCAGGCGGCCGGCAAGGAGTGTCACATCGCCAGCGTATAGCTTCGTGGCGAGGAGGTGCAGCTTCGCGGCAAGTTCAGTCGGTGTCATGGTCGGGCTCCAATTTCTCTAACAGGCAGGCGCCGCGTCCGATCGGACAGGCGCAATGGCGCTGCCAAGCGTCTGATTGAAAAAGGCCGGAGCCAGCGCAAGGGAGGGGATGCCGGCTCCGGCAATGGGCGCCAGCCACGAACGCCCAAACTATGGTGCTTAAGAGGGATGGTGCGACGCCAAGCCCCCTCTCGGTCCCGGCTTCGCCGAGCCACCTCTCCCCACATTCGTAGGGGAGAGGAACAGCCCTCTGGGCCCTACTTCGTCACCTTGGTATCGATGGCCTTCTGCAGGTCCGACAGTTCCTCGCAACCGGCCGGGCAGAGTTTTTCCAGCGACGCCAGCTGTTCGTTGGCCTTGGCCATGTCGCCGGTCTCGACATAGAGCTCGCCCAGATATTCGCGGGCGGCCTTGTGGTCGGGCTTCAGCTCCAGCGCCTTGGTGTAGTAGGTCAGAGCGGTCTTGTAGTCGCCGGTCTTGCGCAGCGTGAACCCGAGCAGATTGTAGACGTCGGGCTGCTGTGTGTCCTGCGCTAGGTCGCGCAGCTGGGCCAGCGCGCCAGTATAGTCCTTGGCCTTGATCTTGGCCTTGACGGCGGTGAGGTCAGGCGCGTCAGCGCCCTCGATGTCGTCGACGGCATAGGCGGGCATGATGGTCGCGACCGGAACCACGGTCAGCACCGCAACGGCGCCGAGCAGGCCGAACAGGGCATGTTTGCCAAAAACAGAATGTTTCATTGTCTTTCTCGCTTGGGTTGAGTGCTAGCGTTGAGAAGACCGCTTCGAAATTCGCTCTGGCGAGTCAGCTGATGGTGGATTCGAGAACCGCAGCGCAGCGGACGTCCGGTCCGTGAGCAACGGAAGTGCAGAAAACGCCTTCAGATGGCCGCCAGAGTGGAGTTTCCAAACGGCCTCAGATCTGGACCGGAGTGAAGCCGTAGGCGTTGCCGTCCTTGACGAAGACGCCGGTGCCCGGGAATGGAAAGTGCGAGCCCGAGATGCGGATGTTGTCGGCAATCACGCGGTCGATGATCTTGTGGCGCGTAGTGATCGCCGTCGGCCCGTCCTGGTCGTAGCTGCCCTGCCATTCTGGATGCGGCGCCAGAAGGGCGGGCACATACATGGTGTCGGCCGAGATCATGATCTGCTCCTTGCCGGAGTTGGCCAGGTAGACCGAGTGGCCGGGCGTATGGCCGGGCGCGGCGATGATGTGGATGCCGGGCGCCACCTCGGCGCCGTCCTCGACCAGCTTCCAGTTTTTCCATTTCGGGAAGTTTTCACCGATGCGCTTGCCCGCCGGCTTGCGGCCCTCGGGCAGCTTGGCCAACCGGCTGGGATCGGTCCACCAATTGTATTCGGTGGCGTTCACGATGAGCTCGGCATTCGGGAAAACCGGCGCGTTGGTGCCCTTTTCCATCAGGCCCCAGACATGGTCGGGGTGGAAATGCGAAATCATGATGGTGTCGATCGCCTTGTAGTCGATACCGGCGGCGGCCATGTTGGCCGGCAGGTGGGTGGCGTTGGTCTGCCACTGGCCAACGCCAGAGCCGGCATCCATCATGATCAGCTTACCGTTCATCTTGAGCACGGCGACGGTGAGCGGAATGGGCATGAAGTCGGTGGTCAGCCCCGCCTTGGCGAGTGCTGCCTTGGTATCGTCGACCGAAACATCCTTGATGAAGGCCGGGTCATGCGGCTTGCGCCATATGCCATCGTAGATGGCGGTGATCTCGATGTCGCCGACCTTGTATTTGTAGAAACCGACTGTCGGCTCCACTGGAGTTTCGGCAAAGGCCGGCCGGGTGAATTCAAGCTTGCCGGCAAGGCCGAAGGCGGCAGCGGCAGCGGCGGATCCAAGCAGTGTGCGTCGTGTCATGCTGAACATGGTGGTCTCCTCAGTTGGTGGGTGCGGAAGGGATGATGGAGGGCCAAGTCCGGGGCCATCCCGATGTGGTTGAGGTCCGACCGTTGGGATTCGGTCTTGCCCCCTGGCGAACTCAACGGCCCCAGATGCCTTGGTCTGGTTCGCTCGCATTCGATTGCGTCGTCGGGTGCCGCGGCCCTGTCGTGACCTTGGTGTCGACGCCGTCTGTAGGTGCGATGTAGGGGATCGAGGCGGTAGCGTTGGTGTCGACGGAAGCGACCGGTGAATTGGCGTTGTTTGCGCCGTGGTCACTGCCGGCAAAGGCAGCGCTCGAGGCAAGCAGCATGGCAGCCACGCTGAGAGCGAGCTTGGTCATTATCGTAGGTCCTTGTTTCGTTTCTTCGGGTTGCGGGCCGGGCGAATGGCCTCGCTGAAGGGAAGACCCGGCAGGGCGGGCCTTTATTCCCGGTTGCCGCGAGATTTTTTTGAGAGGCTGGAATCAAGCGGGCTGCGTCAGGCTCGAGCCGCTGCATCGATAGCCTACCCGTTCGGGTAATTCCCAAGCCGTTTTAACAGCCGTAACCTGCCTTGGGATGACGGGAAGGAGATGTCAGCGAGGAGACTTCGCAATGACCACCATGCCCGCAATCCAAACCTTCAACTTCCCGAGCGCAACCTCCGGCGGCAATATCCAGGTCGAGACCAAGGCTCCGGTCATCATCCTGAAAGGCCCCGCCTTCCGCCTGCTTGCCTGGGTGTATCTGAACGACACCGGAGGCTCGATCAACATGACCGTTTTCTCCACCGAGGTGCTCAGCATCGGCGTCACGACCTACGGCTCGAACCCGCCGGAACTCTTCGGCACGCTGGCCGACGCCGACCACAACAGCTTCCTGATCCAGGGCGGCGTGGTGCCCACCAACCAGTGGGTGATGCTGGAGATGGTCTGCTCCCAGGGTGGCAGCCTAACCGGGCTGATCAACGGCGTCGAGGTCGCCTCCACTGCGGCCCCCACCACGGTGCCGCTGGAGTCGAACACGCTGACGAACTATGTCGGCGACAATTTCAACGGCATCTTCCAGCAGCCTTTCGAGGGCATGATCCAGTCGGTGCTACTGGTCGACGCGGTGGACTATGCCGACGCCACCCAATTCCTCGCCATCATGCCGACCAACGCGATCAGCAGTTGGGGCCACGCCGACGTCACGCCGCAGGGCACGGCCAACATCACCACGCTCACAGCTTCGCCGTCGACTCCCTACTCCATCATGTTCAACGCCCTGCCTCCGGCGCCAACTTCGCTCAGTGACCCGCAGCCGCCAAGTGCATCCAGCGGCCCGACCTTCCAGATGGTGGTGCCCAGCAGCGACACCACGGTCTACATGCTGTTGTCGATGTCGCAGGACTGGCTGGCGCTTGTCAGCCTGCTTGGCCAGCCCAACACCTCGACCGAGCAGGACGTCTCGGTGACAACGGGCGTCGAGCTTTCGAGCAGCGAGACCCAGACCCTGGGCGCCTCGCTGGGGCTGTCGGCGGGCTTCGATATCGGGCTATTCAGCAGCCAGCTGAATCTCACGCTGTCCTGGTCGGACTCCTTCACGCAGACGATCACGGTTGACGAGGAGACCACGACGACCAAGACGGAGGGGATCGACAATCCGACGGTCGAGACGCTGGGCTGGTGGTGGCAGGAGCAGATCACCGCCTCGACGCTGAGTTTCGTCAACGACTTCGGCGTCACCGCGGCCTCCGTGCCCAACCCGATCGACGCCATCGCGGCCATGACCTATCCGGCCGCCAGCCAGATCACGCTGCGGCTGGTCGACGCCAAGCCCGGCAAGCCGGCGATGCGCGCCGCCGAGTAGGCATCAGACGAGGGATAGGCCGGTTCTGCGTTCCTTGTGACGACGAACCGCTCCAGGGTGGTCGCCGCGGCGACCGCCCTTTGTCTGGGCACGCTGTCGATTTTTCAGTAGCGCGCGCATAGCGGAGTCAACTATGATCTGCTTGGTTGAAAACAGTATATAACAATAGTCTAAAGTAATATATCACCAAAGACTAAAGTAATGACGTGTCATGGCTGATATCCTGAAGGACGAGATCATAACGCTTTACGCGGCCGAGCCGGACCTGGCTGGCCTGCCGGGGGTGCTGTTCGGCTGCGTCGCCCGGCTCATCGAGGCCGATGTCGTCTCCTATGCCGAGCAGCATGATCGCACGCGGGAACTCAGGGCTCTTCTGTCGGTGGAAGACAACCCGGCCAAACGAGCCCAGGCGATGGGGGCGTTCGCCCGCAACATGCATTCGCATCCGTTCTGGCAGTACAATCCGGCCTTTTACGGCGAGCGCGCGCTGCGCGAATCCGACTTCTTCAGCGATGAGGAGTTCTTCGGCCTGCCGATGGCGAAGGAAGCTTTCCTGCCATCGGGCGCACACCGCATCATGGCCATGCCGATGCAGCATGACGGCTATTCCCTGGTGATCGTCGGTCATCGCATCGTTGGCCGCGCGCCGTTCAGCGACGACGACCGCGACCGCCTGCAGGCGTTCCGGCCGCATATCCTGCGCAGCTACCGGCAGGCGCAGCAGCGCACCTTGGCGGCCCTGACGCCGGTCGCGCGATTGAGCCTGGCGTTTCCCAGGCTCACACCACGCCAACTGGCGGTCGCGTCCGGACTGATCGACGGCAGATCCTACGAGGAGATCGCACTGGCCCTCGGCACCGGGGTCGACGCCGTCAAGGCGCATGTCAAGGCGATCTATCGCACGATCGGGTCAAACAATGGCCGCGTCGCGGCAGCCATTGCTCACACCGTCCTGCCCTTCGCCGAGATGCCTCCGCTTTGGAAAGTGGGCGCGAATGCCTGGGGGCTTTCGCCAGCCCGACGTTCCGCGCGATGACTCGGGCGCAACTACTCCCCAACCACCTCCGCATAACCCCTCACCTCGCCATCCAGCCCGCGCAGCCGCCAGCTCTCCCCGTCGCGTCCCTCGACATAACACGGGCCGATCGGCACCTTGCCGCCGCCTTCCGGCAGGTCGAGAACATAGACCGGGTTGCAGATGCCCGACAGGCGGGCGCGTAGCGCGGCGGCCAGCGCCTGGCCTTGCGCGATGGTTGTGCGGCGGTGCGCCATGCCGCGCGCGAGGTCGCCATGGTGCAGGTAGTATGGTTTGACGCCGAGCCGGTACATCAGCTCGCGGCAGAGCTCTTCCAGCACCTCGACCGTGTCGTTGACGCCTCTCAAGAGAACACTCTGGTTGAGCAGCACGAAGCCGGCTTGCCGCAAGGTGCGGCAGGCAGCTTCGGTGGCGCCGGTGATCTCCCGCGCGTGGTTGAAATGGGTGACGACCGTGACCATCAGCCGGCCCTGCAGGGCCGCGACCAGCCCCGGCGTGATGCGCGAAGGCAGTGCCACCGGCACGCGCGTGTGGATGCGCAACAGCCGCACATGCGCGATCGCCTCGATGCGGGCCCGGATTTCGGCCAGAGCCTTGTCCGGCAGCGAGAGCGGATCGCCGCCGGTCATGATCACCTCTCGGATTTCCGGGTGATCGGCGATATAGGCGAGCGCCGGCTCCAGCGCCTCGCGCGTATAGCCGCGGCCGATCGAGGTCAGCGATTCCTTGCGAAAGCAGAACCGACAATAGACCGCGCATTGATAGGTCGGGAACAACAGCACGCGGTCGGCATGGCGATGCGTCAGCCGCGGCACCGGGCTGAACGCGTGGTCGGCGATCGGATCGTCGAGCTCGCCGTCCTGCTCCACGAGTTCGTCCGGCGACGGGATGACCTGCGCCCGGATCGGATCGGCGGGGTCGTTCCAGTCGATAAGGTCGAGATAGGTTTTCGGGATGCGCACCTTGTGGTTCGCGGCCGCGGCTTGCGCCGCCGCGCGCTCGCCCGGCGACAGCGGCAGGGACGCGAGGTCGCGCACATGGCGCACGCCGGCGCGGACGTCGGTCTGCCAGGCTGTGTCGGAGGTGTCGATGCGCTCGCTCGCATCGGAGAAGTTGGCGTCTGAAGTCATCTGATATCTCGGGGGCAATTTCTGGCGGAGCTATCGGCCGGATGGCCGGGCGGGTCAACCACCTGCTTGCCGCAGACCCGCCGACGCGAGCCCATAGGTATTTAAGCAAAATGGCACTATTCTGCGCAGTCCGGGGGTTTCAGGGAAAACAGATGGACTTCAATACGGGCCATGGGTACCTGCTCATCGGCGGCCTCATCCTGGTTGGCGCCGGCCTGCTGATCCTGTCGCTGATCGTCAATCTGCGCGTCGCCCACAGCGTGCGCGACGATGTACGCCACCGCGAAAAACTGCTGGAATACTACCGCAACATCTTTTCTCAGCTGGGCGTGATCCTGATCGGCATAGGCGTGTCGCTGTTCATCTTCTTTTTCCAGCAGAATTACCAGGACCAGCGCAGACGTGAAGCGGAACTCCAGCAGGTGCTGGCCAAGCTGGCGGCGCGCATCGCCCACGGCGCCCCCATCGTCGGATCGCTTGGCCAATTCGACGCACTGCTGGATGAAGGCGGGGCCTATGTCAGCCCCGAACTTGGTGGAACCAACGCCGCGATCGGCGCGCAGGGGGCGGAGCTCGGCAAGCAGATCGGCGAGATCGCGCTGGTCGAGCGCGACATCGACGTCCGCGACTTCGACGTCCTCAACCTGTCGCGCGATTTCGAATCGTCGTTCGTCGTCAACGAGCTCGATCCCACGCTGTGGTTCGACATCGTGCGTGACGAGAGCGAGATCAAATATGCCACCACCCAGCTCGCCCTCGACTACAAGGACCTGCAGGATGCGATCGGCGGCCAGCCGGTCGAGCTTGCGATCGCCAATCCTGAAACGGGGCGCAAGATCAAGCACGAGGTGCTTGACGTCTTCTACGATGCCGATCTCCTGCGCCAGCGCAGCAGGCGGTTTCTCGGCCGTGCGTGCTGGCTCTTCAGCCACGGGCGCAGCTTTGTCAGGCTTGCACCGGTCGATGCAATCGAAGCCGATGCGAGGTCGCATCAGGAATGGATCGACCGGTCCAAACCCTTCCTGACGCAGGCGAAGTCGGGCAACGGCGATTGCTTCAAACTGCTCCAGTACGGCCCGTCGCCTTGAGCTGCTGCCGGCACTGTTCGATTTGACGGTCAGTCACCCACGCGTTGAAGCGTCCCGAGATGATTGTCGTCGAGAAAACCTATGGTCATGGCCGACGCCTTGCCGTCCGGGCCGACGACGAAGCTCACGCCGGTTGGCCTGTCAGGGGTCTCGGCATCTGGAAAGGTCAGGAAAATGTCGCCGTCGAAATGGGTCAATGAATAGGACCGGGCTGCAGCCGGGCCCACCCTGAGCACGAGGTCGTCTCCCGCTTTCGATACGATTGCGTCGCCGATGAAGTCGTTGGCGTAGCGGCCGGCATAGGCGCTGGCCGATCCGGCTGGCCTCGCCGGGGAAGGTGGCGCTGAATAGGTGGCCTTGGCTGCCGCCACCGCCGGGCCGAACAGGCCTGCATAGATATCGTCCCACGCCTTGACCCAGTCCTTCTCGACTGTGCCGTCGAAGACGAGATCGGCGAAGCTGTCGGACAATCCCTCCGGCAGGCCTGTCGGAAAGGCGTTGGTGATGATGACGATGCCAAGCTTCTCCTTCGGGAAGACTGTCACCAGGGTGCGCGCGCCGACGCTGAAGGCGCCCGCGTGGCCCCAGCTCAGGCCGTGCCGGCCGAATTCGACATTCCAGCCGAGGCCGTAGAACGAGGCACCTCCAGAGACGGGATTGTTGCCGCGCGCCATCAGCGGAACATGCGTCTGGTCCAGCGCATCGGCGGCAATCAGTGTCTTGCCGGCGTAGACGCCGTTGCCGATGATGAGGCGCACCCATTGCGAGAGGTCACGTGCCGTGGAACTGACGCCGCCGGCGGGCGCCTGCGCATCCGGATCGCGCTCGATCTTCGCGGCCCAGGCGCCGTCGAGCCTGACGTGAAGCGCGGCGCGGTTCGCGTGCTTGACGAAGTCCGAATGGCGCGAACTGGTCGAGGCCATGCCAAGCGGACGGTAGAGCTTCTCCTCGGCCACCTCCTCCCACGGCTTGCCTGTCGGCATCGCGGCCGCCACGGCACCCTCCGTCAATCCGAAATTGCTGTAGGAATACCCGGCGCGAAAGCTCGACGATGGCGGCACGAACCGCAGGCGATGCAGGATTTCGGCGCGGCCGTAGCCAATGTCCTCGAGGTCGTCGCCGGCGGTGCCCGGGAGCCCGCTGCGATGCGAAAACAGGTCGCGGACGGTGAGTTGGCTCGCCGGATAGGGATCGGCCAGGCGGAAGGCCGGATCGAGATCGGCGATCTTCGAATCCCAGGACACGATCCCGTCGCTGACCAGCGCCGCCACGACGGTGGCGGAGACGGGCTTGGAAAGCGACGCGATCTGGAACACCGTGTCGGCGTCGACGACCTCGGGCTTGCCGGCCTCGCGATGCCCGAACCCCTTAAGGAAGATCACCTCGTCATCATGCACTACGGCGATGGCGAGACCGGGTACCGCACCCTCCGCGACGGCGGCTTCGGCGAGCGCTTCAAGCTTGGGCAGGGCAGCCGTGATCCGCTCCGGAGTGATGCCGTCGGCCGGCGCCGTCTGCGGCCAAAGCACCATGGCGGTGATGAGGGCCCAGATCCTCAAATGCCAGATCCTCCAATGACGGAGATTCCGATTCAGCCGCATGAGCGAGCCTCCTCTATGTGCATTCACCTTGCGATCATACAGGCCCGCGCGGGTGAGGCCAGCCCACGCGCCATCCGTCATGGGGGCGCGTAATCGGTTCCTGCCGTCAACCCTCGGGGCCCATGCGGGCAAGGCAGCGGGCCTGGTCGCGCGGGCGGCCGAGTTCCTGATAGCGCGAGGCCGCCTCGTCGAAGGCGGCGAGCGCGCGGATCTCGTGGTTCTGTGCCCGCCGCTGCACACCGCGCGCTTCGGCGTCTGCGGGGCGCCCTACAAGTGCCCACCGGCGCCCAGCGAATGTGTGGTGATGCTGCACGACTATCTGGTCAGGCAGGGCGTGCGCGAGGCCTGCGAGATCGCCCTGGTGCTGCCGCTGGGCAGCCCGGTACCACCCTCGCCCGACACCTCGCGAGCGCTGCTGGCGGCCTTTGCCGAACGCGATATCACGTTCGTCCCCGGCAGGCGCGTCGCCTCCGTCGACAATGCCCGCAATGTGGCGGTGCTCGACGACGGCACGGAAATGCCGTTCGATCTCTTCCTCGGTGTTCCCAAGCATCGCGTGCCGCCAGTGGTGCTGGAAAGCGGCATGGCCGAGAACGGCTGGATCCTGGTCAATCCGCGTACGCTCGAAACAAGATACGAGAATGTCTATGCCGTCGGCGACGGCGCCAACACCGGCACGCCCAAGGCCGGCGTGTTCGCCGAGGGTGCGGCGCGCGCCGTTGCTACCGGGCTCATCGCAAAACTGCGTCAGAGCGGCAGCGGCTCGCTCTATGACGGCTTCGGCACCTGCTATATCGAGTTCGGCGGCGGCCGCATCGGCAAGGTCGAGGTCGATTTCTTCTCAGGCCCAGCACCAACTGGCACCTACTACGAGCCCTCGGTGGCCCTGCGCGCTGACAAGGAGACTTTTGGATCGAGCCGCCGCTCGCGCTGGTTCTGCCTCTAGGGCCAGAGGGTGAGGAGCGCTTGGGGTCCGGATACCCCCCGGCGCGGTCATGACGCCCGAAGCGTGAAGGCGAGCCCCTACCCCGTTTGCACCAAGCCTTGCGGCGATCACCTCATCGACCGTGAGTGCGATCTTGGCTATCCTGTCGGCAATGACGATGGTCCACGAGGACGCCGCTACGGAGGGATGCTGCGATGGTTGGAGCTTCGGCCGGCTTGCCGCGCTACGCGGATGCCGTTCAGCGCTTTCGTATCGAGAATGAAATCGCGCGCCTTCATGGCGACCCCTCGACCGGCATCAATGCCTGCGTCGAATGCTGCGATCGCCACGCCGGGCAAAACCGGCTGGCGTTGCGCGCGATCTCCGCCGATGGTGAGCTGCGGGAATTCAGCTTCGATGCTCTTCGCGATATGTCGGCGCGCGTCGGCAATGTGCTCAAGGAATCAGGCGTGCGCCCAGGCGGTGTCGTCGCCGGCATGCTGCCGCGCATTCCCGAACTGGTGGCGCTCATCCTCGGCACGTGGCGTATCGGCGCGGTCTACCAGCCGCTGTTCACCGCCTTTGGCCCGAAGGCCATCGAGCACCGGCTGAAGACCAGCGGTGCAAAACTCGTCGTCACCAACATGGCCAATCGCGGCAAGCTCGACGAGGTGGAGGATTGCCCCCGCGCGGCGACCATCCTTGCCCCTGGCGAAACCTTGCCGGCGGGCGACATCGATTTCCGCGCCGCGTTTGCCGCCGCCTCGACGTCCAGCGAGCCGGTCATGCGCAAGGGCGACGACCTGTTCATGATGATGTCGACTTCGGGCACGACAGGCCTGCCCAAGGGCGTGCCGGTGCCGCTGCGCGCGCTGCTGGCCTTCGGCGCCTATATGCGCGATGCGATCGGTTTGCGGCCCGGCGACGTCTTCTGGAATATCGCCGATCCCGGCTGGGCCTACGGCCTTTATTACGCGATCACCGGCCCCTTGCTGCTCGGCGTCGCCACGACCTTCAACGAGGGCACCTTCACCGCCAAAAGCACCTACGACATCATCGAGCGCCTCGGCGTCACCAGCCTCGCCGGATCGCCGACCGCCTTCCGCCTGCTGCTGGCCGAGGGCGCGGTGCCCGCCGCCCGCATCAAGGGCCGGCTGCGAGTGGTGAGCAGCGCCGGCGAGCCGCTCAACCCGGAAGTCATCCGCTGGTTCGACGCCCATCTTGGCGTACCTATCCATGACCATTACGGCCAGACCGAAAACGGCATGATGGTCAACAACCATCACGGCCTGTCGCACCCGGTGCGCCCGGGCTCGGCCGGGTTTGCCATGCCGGGCTACCGCATCGTCGTGCTGGACGAGGCCGGCCGGGAGCTCGGCCCCAACCAGCCCGGTATCCTCGCGGTCGACATCGCCAACTCGCCGCTGCGCTGGTTCGACGGTTATCACCAGGCTGAAACTCCGGCGATTTCGGGCGGCTATTACCGCAGCGGCGACACGGTCGAGTTCGAGCCGGACGGCTCGATCAACTTCATCGGCCGCGCCGACGACGTCATCACCTCGTCGGGCTATCGCATCGGCCCGTTCGACGTCGAAAGCGCGCTCATCGAACACCCGGCGGTCAACGAGGCAGCGGTTGTCGGCGTGCCCGACCCGCAGCGCACCGAGATCGTCAAGGCCTTCGTCATCCTGGCATCTTCATTTCGCGGCAGCCCGGAACTGGCCGAGGAACTGGCGCAGCATGTCCGCAAGCGGCTCTCGGCCCACGCCTATCCGCGCGAAGTCGACTTCGTCACCGAATTGCCGAAGACGCCGAGCGGCAAGATCCAGCGGTTCTTGCTGAGGAAGGCGGAGGTGGAGAAGCGGAAGGGGTGAGGCGTGCCGTGCAATAGCCGCAAAGCTGCTCGATGGCTCCCAATCTGTCGATAGCCACAAGGGGGCAATGTCATGCGGTTGGTCTGGATGATCGTGTTCGCGCTCGCGACCGGAACAGCTTTCGCGGCTTCACCGGAGGACGATTATGTCGCCGCACGCGACAAGGCGATTTCCGCTATCGCGGCGCTGGAAAGCGCGAACGAGCCGGTGGAAACGCTCGATGCCGCCGGGACGAAAGCGCTGGCCGATCTCGAAAAGCGGCTTTCAGCCCTTCTCGGCCCCTTGGCGGTTTCAGGTTTCCCGGCAACCGGCACGATCAATCTCGAAAGCCTGAGCGATGCCGATATCGGGTTCGGCATGCTGGACGGGTTGCGCTACACCAAAGGCGACGACGGCCCGAGCCTTGTGGCAACGACGCGGGGGCTTCTCGCGCGCTGGCTCCAGTCCAAAGCCGCCGAGATGGACGCGAGCTTCAGACTGCCCACGGGTATCGATGCGGCACTGAAGCTCGATGCCTTCTACACCCAGGCCATCAACAGCGACGCCGCGTTCACCGGGACGCTCGACTTTGCGCTGAAGAAGCCTAAAGGCGCCGACATCGCCTTTGCGCGGCTCGGCGGCTGGGCGCAGGACATAGGACCGAACCCCGACCAGCAGGTCATCGTCACGCTCGTCAAGGGCAACAGCGTCATGATCGCCTCGGCCCCCGCGGCACCGCCTGTTCCGAAGATCGCCGCCTGCGACGCCTTGTGGGCGTCGGCGGACGCCGCCGCCCAGAAGTTCCAGGAGGCCTACCAAGCCTCCGACCTCAAGGACCAAAAGGCGTATGACGCCGCCAATGCCGCCTGGGAGAAAGGTGACGCCGACTATCGTGCCTGCATGGGCCAGCACCTGCCGAGCGAGCCTGTCTTCCCGGCGCTTCTCGCCCAGGCCCAGGAGCTTGCCGATCACATGGCCGGCAAGTAGGCCCTCCCGGCGCGCCAGCGCCGCGCTTCCTCAGCACGCCGGCCAAGGCATGGCTCGGTTCGGGCGCTACGCCTTGGCGCGATAGGCCTCCGGCACGACGAACACTTCGTCGGCCCGGCCATAGCCGCCGTCGGCGACTTCCTCCACCAGCACCATCGTGTAGGGCCGGACGCCTTCGCCGAAAAAGTCGACGAACATTGCCGTGGTTCGATGGATGAGGTCTTCCTTCTGCGCCTTGGAGAGAGCCGCTTGCGGCATCTTGATGTTGGCGAATGGCATGATCGTTTTCCTTGGTCTTTGAGGGTGGATTTCAGGCTTGGGGATGAAGCAGGTCGGCAAGGCCGATCCGTTCCATGAGTTGCGCGCGGACGCGATCGGCAACGCCATTGACGACCGCCGCACCATCGTCCGCAGGGTCGATGTGCACGCGCAGCGGACGCCTTCCGTGCGGCAACGCCACAAGGTCGACGATGGCCGCCGCGATATCAGCCGGGTCGGCATCCGCCGGCTCAAGTGCGGCCAGCCCCTTCAGCACCTGCTGATCGACACCGGTGTAGGGGCCGGACCAGTAGAGGGCCGCGCGTTCGACATCGGCAGGCGCTGCGGCATGGTGAAAATGCTCGGTGCCCTTGGTGAAGGCGCCCGGCACGACGATGGTCGTCTCGATGCCGAAGCGGGCAAGTTCCAGCGCATAGCTCTGCGCCAGCGCATCCATGCCGGCCTTGGCCGCGAAATAGGCCGCGAGGAAGGGCGGCGTGCCGCCGCGCGTGCTGCTCGAGCCGACCCAGATCATCTGGCCCCGGCCAAGAGAGCGCATATGCGGCAAGGCCGCCCGGTTGACGCGCTGCGTGCCGACGACGTTGACGTCATAGAGCTGCGCCAGCTGTTCGGGCGCGAAAGCCTCGGTCGGTCCGAACCCCATGTGTCCGGCATTGTGGATCAGCACGTCGAGCCGGCCGGTCTCGCTGAGGATCAGCCGGACCGCCGCCTCGGCCGAGACGTCCGAGGTCACATCGAGCGCGATGGGCTTGAGCGCCACGCCCTCGTCGCGGGCGAATTTTTCCATCTCGGCTGCAGCGCCACCGCCTCGCGCCGCCGGGTCGCGCATTGATGCGTAGACGGTGTAGCCCGCGCTTGCGAGCGCCCGCGCCGTCATTGCGCCGAAGCCGCTGGAAGCACCTGTGATCAAAATTGTCTGTTGCATGATTGTCTCCTCAGACCACGCCGCCATTGGCGCGGATGATTTGCCCGTTGACCCAACCGCTATCTGGCCCGGCCAGGAACGACACAAGCCCGGCAATGTCGTCGGGCTGGCCGAGCCGGCCGAGCGGGATCATTTTGCCGATGGCCTCGATTTGCGCTTCGCTCTTGCCGTCCATGAACAGGGCGGTCTCGATCGGTCCGGGCGCCACGGCGTTGACGGTGACACGGCGCACGCCAAGTTCCTTGGCCAGGATGTGGGTCATCGCCTCGACGCCCGCCTTGGTGGCGGCGTAGACGCCGTAGCCCGGCTGGTAGAGGCCGACGACGCTGCTCGAAAAATTGATGATGCGGCCCCCATCGCGAAGCCGACGCGCACCTTCCCGCATGCCGCGGAACACACCGCCGAGATTGATCGCGACCTGCATGTCGAACGAGGCGTCATCGGTCTGCGCGATCGGCGAAAGCTTCATGATGCCGGCATTGTTGACGAGGATGTCGATGCCACCGAACGCCTTCTCGCCGGCATCGAATAGCATGGCGAGGCCGGCCGGATCGGCGATATCGGCCTGCACGGCGATGGCCTTGCCGCCGTCGGCTTCGATCGCCCGGACAAGCTCTTCGGCCTCAGCGCGTCCCCGTGCGTAGTTGACGACGACGGCCACGCCGTCGCGGGCGAGCCGCTGCGCGATGGCGGCACCGATGCCCTTGGAGGCGCCGGTCACGATCGCCGTTCTGGTTTGAGTATCTGTCATGGAAGTGTCTCCGCGTTGTTGGTGACACGGATATAGACCAACCCACCTTCCGGATAATCAGCCGCCTATTGACATGACTATTCGGAAACTGCGAACAAAGACCATGGATCGTCTGGACACCATGCGGCTCTTCGTTCGCATTCTGGAGCGGCGCAGCTTCACCGCCGCCGCGGCAGATCTCGGCCTGCCGCGCTCAACCGCGACGGAAGCGATCCGGGGGCTCGAAGAGCATCTCGGCGCGCGCCTGCTGGAGCGAACGACGCGGCAGGTCAACGCCACGCAGGACGGCGAAGCCTATTATCGGCGCTGCCTGTCCATCCTTGCCGAGATCGAGGATGCCGAGGCCGCCTTCCGCAATGCCGAGCCCTACGGGCTGCTGCGCATCGACGCCAGCACGCTGCTCACCCGCACATTCCTGTTGCCGCGACTGCCCGAGTTTCTCGCCCGCTATTCCCGCATCGACCTGCAGATCGGACAGAGCGACCGGCTGGTCGATCTCGTGCGCGAGGGCGTCGACTGCGTGATACGCGTCGGCGAGCCGTCCGACAGCGGCATGATCATGCGGCGCCTGGCGATGATCCGCGAGATCACCTGCGCCAGTCCCGCCTATCTGGAGCGCCACGGCAGGCCGATCTCCCCCGATGCGTTGGATGGTCACCAGGCAGTGGGCTTCGTCTCGTCGCGCACCGGCGAGACCCTGCCCTTCGAATTCACCGTGGCCGGCAGGATCCGCGAGGTCCGGCTGCCGGGCCGTGTGGCAGCCAACAATTCAGACACCGCCGCCGATCTGGCACGGCTTGGGCTTGGCCTCATCCAGGCGCCGCGCTATCGCTTCGAGAAGGACCTCGCCGATGGGACGCTCGTCGAGGTGCTGGCCGACTACCCGCCCTCGCCGTCGCCGCTGTCAGCGCTTTACCCGCAGAACAGGCAGCTCTCGCCGCGGCTTCGCGTCTTCCTCGACTGGGCATCGCGCATCTTCGCAAAGGCGAACCTTTAGCCTTAGCAGCCGGCAATTCAGCCTGCGAGCTGAAATGCCGGCATAGGCACGATGCTGAAACTTCAGGCTGGCTTGGAAGGTTAAATTTAAGCGTTTGGCAGTAGGATCGACCGACGAGCTAATATCCAGGAAAGGTACCCGGGTCGAATTGGCCACTACGCGATACAGTCTCGGCCGCTTGAGACAGGCCGTTTTTTCTTCCGCCAACTTGCCGGCGGCGATAGCTTTTGTTGTGCTCATGGTCTGCGCCGTCGTTGCCGACCAGCAGAACAGGCGGGTCTCCGATCAGCTGGCGCGCGCCGATGTATTGGCCAAGGTCAACGTCATCCGCGCCAAGCTCGAAGGTAATGTAAACGGCAATCTCCAGCTTGTTCAGGGGCTCGTCTCAGCCATCGTTACAGAGCCCTATATGGGCCAGCAGAGATTTGCGTCGCTCGCAGGCAATCTGTTCGCGCAGAAATCGCAATTGCACAACATCGCCGGCGCGCCCGACCTGGTTATCTCGCTGATGTACCCGATGGAAGGTAACGAGAAGGCAATCGGGCTCGATTACCGCAAGAACGAGGAGCAGCGCCTGGCAGCGCTTCGGGCGCGCGACCAGCGCGTGCTGGTATTTGCCGGACCGGTCAAGCTGGCGCAAGGCGGGCGCGGCTTCATAGGCCGCATCCCGGTCTTTGTGCCGACGGCGGGAGGCGGCGACCGCTTCTGGGGCATTGTCTCGGCAGTCGTCGATGTCGACCGGCTCTACGCGGCGAGCGGACTGGCCGACCCCGATCTCGACATCGATGTCGCGCTCACCGGCAAGGATGCGTTGGGCGGCGGGGGCGAACGTTTCTTCGGCAACGGCACTGTCGTCGCCGGCAATCCCGTAGCAGCCGATGTGCAGCTGCCTTCCGGTTCCTGGCAGATTTCGGCCATTCCCAAGGGTGGCTGGCAAGCGGCTCCGAAAAATCAATGGACCTTGCGAGCGCTCATGGCACTTGCCGGCGCGCTGGTGGTGGTGCCGATCCTGGTGGCCGGGCGGCTGTTCGGCGAACGGCAAAGGAACTACGCCGAGTTGAGGCGCCTGTCCGGCCGCCTGGAGCTGGCCCTGGAAGCCTCGGGCATCGGCGTTTGGGAGCACGATCTCGTCACCAACGAACTGCTGTGGGACGACCGCGTCAACGAAATCTATGGCAAGCCAGCCGACGGCAAGCCACGCGGCTATAGCGACTGGGCGCTGGCGATCCACCCCGAGGACATCGAGCGGGCAAAGCAGGACTTCGATTCGGCAGCGGCGACAAAAGGCCCTTACTTCTCGCAATACCGGCTCCTGCGCCCCGACGGCGCCGTCCGTCATGTGCGCACGCGCGCAAGCTTCTTCCAGGACATCAGCGGCACGCCCAAGCTGATCGGCGCCGAATGGGACGTGACCAGCGACGTCCTGCTTAATGAGAACCTCATTCGCGAGCGCCAGCTGTCGGAATCGAAGAACACCGAGCTGAAGCTCGCTAAGGCGCGTATCGAGCATGTGGCGCTGCACGATTCATTGACCGGCCTGCCCAACCGCCGCTTCCTCGACGAGATGCTGGCCGAAACCGGCCAACACGACCGCATGGCGCTGCTGCATCTCGACCTCGACCGCTTCAAGCAGATCAATGACACGCTCGGCCACGCAGCGGGCGACGCCATGCTGATGCATGCCTCGAGGGTCATCACGGCCAATGCCGGCTCAGCGGATTTCGTTGCGCGCATCGGCGGCGACGAGTTCATTGTGGTGAGCCAGGGGCGTGACGATGACGAGCTCGCGGCACTCGCCGACCACATCATCGAGGAGATGCGCCAGCCTGTCTATTATCGGGGCCATCAGTGCCGGTTCGGAGTCAGCATCGGCATTGCCGCCAACAGCGGCGTCGACGCAAAGCAGTTGCTCGTCAACGCCGATCTCGCGCTTTACCGGGCGAAGGGCCGTGGCCGCAACCGCTACGAGTTCTTCAACGAGGAACTGCAGAGCGAGATCGTGCGGACCAAGCAGGTCGCCGACGAGATCCTGGGCGGGCTGGAACGGGATGAATTCGTCGCCTACTACCAGCCGCAGTTCGACGCCAGGACGCTCGAGATCGTCGGCGTCGAAGCGTTGTCGCGCTGGAAGCATCCGCGACGCGGCATCCTGGCCCCCGACGCCTATCTCAAGGTGGCCGAAGAGCTCAATGTCGTGGCGCTGATCGACCGCATCGTCCTCAAGGATGCGCTGGAGAATTTCGAGCGCTGGTCGCGCAGCCATCTCAACATCCCGCGTGTCTCGGTCAACGTCTCGGCCAGGCGCCTGGAGGACAAGGACTTGATCAAGGGTTTGCGCGAGCTCGCCATCAAGGAAGGAACCGTGTCGTTCGAGCTGGTGGAGTCCATCTTCCTCGACGAGAACGACGATCTGGTCACCTGGAACATCGAGCACATCAAGGAGCTCGGCATCGACATCGAGATCGACGATTTTGGCACCGGCTATGCCTCGATCGTCTCCCTGCTCAAATTGCGGCCGCGTCGCCTCAAGATCGACCGCCAACTGGTCACGCCCATCACCGGCTCAACCGCGCAGCGACAGCTGGTGTCGTCGATCATCGAGATCGGCAAATCGCTCGGCATCGAGGTGGTTGCCGAGGGCGTCGAGACGATGGAGCACGCGCGCATCCTGAAGGAGCTTGGCTGCGATATCCTGCAAGGCTATTTTCTTGGCCGCCCGATGGAGGCGAAGGCCTTCAAGACCTTCGCCCAGTCGCGCAAGTGGCTGGCCGCGGGGTAGTGGCTCGGCGCCCTTAGCTCCGCAGCCCCGGCGCTTCGTGCCCGGTGCGCTCGACATATTCGGTATAGCCGCCGCCATAGGTGTGGATGCCTTCGGGCGTCAGCTCCAGCACGCGGTTGGAAAGTGCCGCCAGGAAATGCCGGTCGTGCGACACGAACAGCATGGTGCCTTCGTACTGCGAGAGTGCCGTGATCAGCATCTCCTTGGTGGCGATGTCGAGGTGGTTGGTCGGCTCGTCCAGCACCAACAGATTGGGCGGATCGAACAGCATCAAAGCCATCACCAGCCGCGCCTTCTCGCCGCCTGACAGCACCCGGCACTTCTTCTCGATTTCGTCGCCGGAAAAGCCGAAGCAGCCGGCGAGTGCCCTGAGCGGCGCCTGGCCGGCCTGCGGGAACGCGTCCTCCAGCGTCTGGAACACGGTGCGCTCGCCTTCCAGCAATTCCATGGCGTGCTGGGCGAAATAGCCCATCTTGACGCTTGGACCGCGCGCCACCGTGCCGGCGTCGGGCTCGGAGGCACCGGCGACCAGCTTCAGCAGCGTCGACTTGCCGGCGCCGTTGACGCCCATGATGCACCAGCGCTCGCGGCGGCGGACCTGGAAATCCAGCCCTTCATAGATGCTGCGGCTGCCATAGCCCTTGTGGACGCTCTTCAGCGTCACAACATCCTCGCCGCAGCGCGGCGCCGGCTGGAAGTCGAAGGACACCGTCTGGCGGCGCTTGGGCGGCTCGACGCGGTCGATCTTGTCCAGCTTCTTCACCCGGCTCTGCACCTGGGCGGCGTGCGAGGCGCGCGCCTTGAAGCGCTCGATGAAGGCGATTTCCTTGGCCAGCATCGCCTGTTGGCGTTCGAACTGCGCCTGCTGCTGTTTGTCGGCGATCGCCCGCTGCTGCTGGTAGAACTCGTAATTGCCGGAATAGGCGGTTAGCGAACCGGCGTCGATCTCGACCACCTTGTTGACGATGCGGTTCATGAACTCGCGGTCGTGCGAGGTCATCAGCAATGCGCCGTCATAGTTCTTCAGGAAGGATTCCAGCCAGATCAGGCTTTCGAGGTCGAGATGGTTGCTCGGCTCGTCGAGCAGCATGGCGTCGGGCCGCATCAGAAGGATGCGGGCCAGCGCCACGCGCATCTTCCAGCCGCCGGAGAGTTTTCCGACATCGCCGTCCATCATCTCCTGGCTGAAACCCAGACCATCGAGCACCTCGCGCGCGCGGCCGTCCAGCGCATAGCCGTCGAGCTCCTCGAAACGGTGCTGCGCCTCGCCATATCTGGCGATGATCTCGTCCATCTGATCGGCCTGGTCGGGGTCGGCCATGGCGGCCTCAAGTGCGGCCATCTCGGCCGCTACGTCGCTCACCGGCCCGGCGCCGTTCATCACTTCGGCCACCGCGCTGTGGCCTTCCATGTCGCCGACATCCTGGCTGAAATAGCCAATGGTGACGCCGCGATCGACCTGCACCTGGCCTTCGTCGGGCTGTTCCTGCCCGGTGATCATGCGAAACAGCGTCGTCTTGCCGGCGCCGTTGGGGCCGACGAGGCCGACCTTTTCGCCCTTCTGCAGCGCCGCCGATGCTTCGATGAAGACAAGCTGACGGCCATTCTGCTTGCTGATGCTTTCCAGTCTGATCATGCGATTTCCGGGGGCTTGGAACTTGGAAGGATTTTCCCCGGGGCCAATACGCGATGGCGGGCGCCAGAGGAAGAGGCGCAAGCGCCGCAGCGGCAGCACTTCCCTCCTTCTTGTGGGAGAAACCAAGACCGTCCCCGGACACAATCCAGAAACAAGATTCAACAGTTCGGAAAAACTGGCGAAAAGATCGGCTGGCATAAGCATCCTCGCGGCGGCCGGAATGGCCGCGGCACAACGCCAACGGGATGTTACCGGCAATGCAACGAGGTTCGAACGGATGGACGGGTGCCCTGCTCGGCATGTCCCTTGCCGTCACCGTGATCGGACCGTCGGAAGCAAAAGCCGCCATCACCCGCAGCGAGCATTGCGACCGGCTCAGTCATCAACTCGACGAAGCCATCCAGACCAAAGCCGAGACGGCCGAGGTCGCCGAGGCAACGACGCTGCAGAAGACCGCCATCCGTTTCTGTGCCGAGCGCAAGCAGGCGCAAGGCATCAGGACGCTGGCCAACGCTCTGGAGCTGCTTGGGGTGACGCCGGACGATGACGCCCAGTGATATCACATCTTTGAACCCAGTTTTTGAAGCCCGGACTTTCAACACGTCAAGAAGCACTGCCACAAGAAGCACGGCAACAAGCACGCCAAGGCTTATTGATCGCCCTTCTCTCTGACTTCCTCCCAGGGAAAGGCCGCCACTCGCAAAAGCGAGGGCGGCTTTTTTCTTGCGCGATTCTTCGAAAGCGAGCATTCCGCCCGGAACTGCGTGAAATCAAGACCTTACAGCGGTTCAACGATTAACCGTCCAAAACCAGACACCGGCTGAATCTGTGCTCCGCCGATCGTGCCCGCGTCCGGAAACCTCACCACGGCAGCCTTTTGCCGTCGCGAAAGAAACCGCCGGTCGGACCGTCATCCGCCAAGGTCGCCGCCCACACGATGCCCGCTGCTCCTTGCGCCACCGGGCGCCCGCCCGGCCCACCCATGTCGGTGGCGACCCAGCCGGGGCAGACGGCGTTGACCAGCACGCCGGCGCCGTGCAGTTCAGCCGCCAGCACGCAGGTCAGCGCGTTGAGGGTCGCCTTGGAGGTCGAATAGGCCGGCACCCCCGCGCCCATCGAGGCCAGAGAACCACCCTCGGAAGAAACGTTGACCAGCCTGCCATGGCCACCGGCCTTGAGCAGCGGCGCGAAGGTGGACGCAGCCCGCCAGGCGCCGAAGACATTGGTCTCGAACGCCTCGCGGATGACCGTCCAGTCCGGCAGCAAGGCCCGCGAACCGGTGTCGTAGTGGATCGCGGCGTTGTTGATCAGCACGTCGAGACGGCCGAACCGGCGCTCGACATCCGCCGCCGCCAGTGCCGCCGCGTCGGGCGCCGCGACATCGAACGCGATGGCCTCGACATGGCCGTCGAGGCCTCGTGCCGCCGCTTCTCCTTTGGCGAGGTCGCGCACGCCGAGCAGAACGGTGAAG
Source organism: Mesorhizobium sp. CNPSo 4670 (assembly GCF_057784235.1). Lineage (NCBI taxonomy): Bacteria > Pseudomonadati > Pseudomonadota > Alphaproteobacteria > Hyphomicrobiales > Phyllobacteriaceae > Mesorhizobium > Mesorhizobium sp. CNPSo 4670. Next base: position 207,593 of record NZ_JBWJFQ010000003.1, read on the forward strand.
CCGAGCTTCGCCAGCTGGCGCCCGGTCTCGAGCCCGATGCCGCGATTGGCGCCGGTAACAAGCGCGACCTTGCTGGATTGCGAGTTCATCTGCTGGTCCCGGGATGTCGATTGCTTCGCGAGAAAGATGGCACGCGCGGAAGTGATTTATTAGGTGGCGGGGATCGCATTCTTCATGCGATGGCGTGCAGGAATCGGGTGGTGGCCTGGCGGCGCGCCATGCAATGGTTGATCCATCACGAGGACCAGCCATGCTCACGCTTCATGATTATCTGCCATCGCAGAATGGCTGGAAGGTCCGGGTTCTGCTCGGGCTGCTCAAGATCCCCTATGACAGTCACATGGTCTCGATTTTCGAGGACGAGAGCCACACCGACGCCTTCCTTGAGCTCAATCCTGCCGGTGCCGTCCCCGTGCTCCAGCTCGAAGACGGCAGCGCCATCGCGGAATCCAATGCGATCCTGACTTACCTCGCCGAAGGGACGCCTCTTCTGCCGGCTGACCGCTATCAGCGCGCCAAGGTCATACAGTGGCTGTTCTTCGAACAATACAATGTCGAACCGGTCATCGGCTCGCTGCGCTTCTGGACCTTGACCGGACGCCTCGAGCGCAACCAGGGCATGGTTGCGGGCAAGCGCGAAGCCGGAGCTCGGACACTCGCCGCCATGAACCGCAGCCTTGGCGACACCCCGTTCCTCATCGGAAACGATTTCACGATCGCCGATATCGCTGTCTATGCCTACAGCCATAGCGCCGAGGATTGCGGCTTCTCGCTGGCGAACTATCCGGCGGTCATGGCGTGGATCGGCCGCGTGCGCGACGCCATCGGTCCCGGCTATCCGGTCCATCCCTACAGCATTGACCCGCATTCCGGCGCCTGAATGGCTTACTTCTTGCCCTGCGGACGATGCTGAAACCCCATTCAGGCGGGGCCGGGAGCCCGTCTGTTTACACCGCGGTAGAATAGGGATATTTTGTATCCTTAATAAAGCTCGGTCAGTATCGACCCCGGAATTCATCGATGATCCTGAAAAGCCAAGTCGAATGGGCGCTGCACTGCTGCGCTATTCTCGCAGGCCTGCCTGCCGGGCGCTATCTCTCGACAAAAGCGCTTGCCGAGTTCCACGGCCTTCCCAAGGAGTATCTCTCCAAGGCCCTGCAAAGCCTGTCGCAGGCGGGCCTGGTCCATACGACGCTGGGTCCGTCAGGTGGATATCGATTGGCGCGGACACCGGCTGAACTGACCTTCCTGGATATTGTCGAAGCGGTTGAGGGCAAGTCGTCGACGTTCGTGTGCAACAACATCCGCGCAAACAACCCATGTCGTCCCCAGGACTATTGCGAAAGCAGCCCTTGCGCGGTGTCACGCATCATGTGGGAAGCCGACGAGGCTTGGCGTGCAAAATTGCGCAGCGTCAAGCTTTCCGATCTCACCGAGGCCCTGGCGCAGGAGATTCCAGCCGAACTCTGGAAGAGCAGCTTTGAATGGGTGCTGGAGCGCGCCGGATGAATGGAAATGGCAGATCGTGGCGGATGGCTAGTCCTTCTTACAGACAACAGGCGGGCCATCGGGCACCCTGAGGATGCCACGCACCCGACATGGACTCGCCGACATGATTTCCGTCCACCGGAACGGCCGGACACCAGGTGCCCGGCCTCTTCGGCCTACTTGCCTCGTCGGCCTACTTCTTGACCGGATAGGTCAGTTCCTTCTGGTCAGTGTCGACCACGAAGACTGCCAGTAGTTTCGCTGGCTTGGTCTTGCTGCCGTTCTCGCTCACACTGTGGCGATCGCCCGGCAATTCCGAAAAGCTCTCGCCGGCCTTGTAGACCTTGACCGGACCATCATTGACCTGGCTGCGGATGGAGCCTTCCAGAACCGTTGCATAGATGAAGGCGGAGGTCGGATGGGTGTGCGCTTCCGAGTGACCGCCGGGACCATATTCGACCAGAATGCCCTTGATGCTCTTGCCGGGGACATTCGGCAGTTCATGCTCATAGACGAGCGTGACTTTGGCGGCTTTGCCGCCTGCGTCCTGTGCTGCGGCCGGGCTTGCCAAGGCAGCCGTGACGATAAGGGCGGCGACGATTGACTTGATCATTTCGAGACTCCTTTCATGCGTCGAGTGGAACGCTGCGCTGCGGCGCATCGTGACGGTCATTTGCGCGTCGAGGTGGCGAACCACTGCTCGAAGGTGATGCGGCCGAGACGCGGATTGTTGTCGGAGACGAGCGACGTGTCGTTCAGCCTCGCGCCGAAGTAGCGCGCTTCAGGATCAGCCACGACCTTGCGAGGATCGCCGGCAGCCTTCAGGTAGCGGGCGACGAGCTCGCTCATTCGCACACGCTCCGGACCGGAAATCTCGATCATGCCGTTGATCGGCGCGGCGAGCGCGACACCGGCCATGACGTCGGCGACGTCGTCGGAGGCGATGGGTTGTATATAGGCCGGCGACAGATGCACGGCGTCGCCGACCGTACCTGATTGGGCGATGCCGGCCAGGAACTCCATGAACTGCGTGGAATGAACGATCGTGTAGGGAATGCCGGAAGCCTTGATCAGATTTTCCTGGGCGAGTTTGGCGCGGAAATAGCCGACGTCCTGCAGGCGTTCGGTTCCGACAACCGAGAGCGCGATGTGGTGCTTGACGCCAGCAGCCTTGTCCGCCGCGAGCAGATTGTGGCCCGACGTCTCGAAGAACTCCATCGCGGCCTTGTCCTCGAAGGAGGGTGAGTTGGCGAGGTCGATCACGACCTCGGCGCCCGCGAGCGCTTCCTTCAGACCTTCGCCGGTGATGGTGTTGACACCGGTATTCGGGGAGGCGGCGATCACCTCGCACCCCTGTCTGCGTAGGCGTTCGACTGTCTTGGAACCGATGAGGCCGGTGCCCCCAATGATGACGATTTTCATAAGACTTCTCCGTTAGCGGCCGCGCCGTCGCGCCGCATCGATTGATGGGTATGCCAGAAGGAAGGGGTTAGTTCAGGCCAGCCTTGTCGAGGCCGTAGAGCTTGTCTGCAGAGCCGGGCACGGTCTTGAAGGCGACGTTGGCGCGGTTCCAGGCGTTGATGGCCATGATCGAGAAGGTCAGGTCGGAGATTTCCTTTTCCGAAAGCTGCCCACGCACACGCTCATAGAGCTCATCCGGAATACCGCCTTCGGGCAGCTTCGTGACGGCTTCGGTCCAGGCAAGGGCGGCGCGTTCACGAGGAATGAAAAGGTTCGATTCGCGCCAGATGGCGACATGGTAGAGCCGCAACTCGCTCTCGCCGTGGATCTTTGCTTCCTTGACATGCATGTCGAGGCAGAAGGCGCAGCCATTGATCTGGGACGCCCGGATATGGACCAGATCGCGGATCTTCTCTTCGATCACGCTGCGCGCCTCGGCCATGCTGAAGTCGAGAAACTTCTTGAATAGCTCAGGGGATTGTTGGGCGACGTTTAGGCGCTGTGTCACTGCTCTCTCCTTTTGAGGACATTTAATATCCTTAAGGATACATGATATCCATAATCCTGTAAAGCGCCTCCCGCCTGGGATGCGGGACATAAGGTTTATGTCGAAAAGTATGGGTGAGAGTGGATCGGGATTTCGAACGTTCCCGCGAGTGGCGGAGACAGGTCCTTTCCCGGCGGCGGCGAATCGACCTCGATCTGACGCGGCCGGCCGTCATCAGCGGCCTTGATCGACTGCATGGCATCCGAAAGCCCGAGGCGGCCAATACCCACCGTGGCTGGAGCAATTCCAAGAAAGTGTGAAACGGGTGCGGCTAAACGCAAAGCGCCGGCAGTCCGGCGCCTGAAAGGACTTACTTCTTGCCCTGCGGATGGATCGTCTCGCCGCGCTTCAGCATCGCGACGAAGGTCTCGATCTTCTTCTTGCGGCCAGCTTCGGTCTTCATGTTGTGGGTGCGGAAGGCAAGCGCGAAGCGGTTCTGTGCGCTGAGCTTTGCCAGCATCTCTTTCGCCTTGGGTTCGACATCTATGGCTGCCTGCAGGTCATCGGGGATTTTCATCTCCTTGCCGCTGCCATAGGCGCGCGCCCAGCGGCCGTCGGCCTTCGCTGCCTCGACCTGTCTCAGCCCATGCTCGGTCATGCGGCCCTCCTCGACCAGCCGCGCGACATTGTCGATGTTGATCAAGCTCCAGATGCTCTTCCTGCCGCGCGGCGTGTAGCGCTGCAGGAAGCTGTCGCGGTCCAGCCCCTTGCGCACCGCGTCGATCCAGCCGAAGCACAGCACCACGTCGATGGCCTCTTTCGGCGTGATCGACTTCAGCCCCGACCCCACCTTGTGGATCTTGATCCACACCTCGGTTTCCGCAGCGTGGTGCTTGCCGAGCCAGGCGTGGAAGCTAGCCGCGTCCGGGAACTCCCTGACCTTGTCGGGATCGACCCTGACCGGCGCCATCAGCCGGCCTGCCCGCTCGTTCGCATCACCGACATCTTACCTCCAGCCAAACATCATCCGTCAACATCGTGACTTGGGTCCCTGTCAGTTTCCGGCAGCAGCAAAGCCTGCTGGCGGATGACGATGGAACGCACCACCCATCGCCGCGTTCCGGCTTCAGTGCAACCGCCGGATGGAGGTTCCCGATGACAATCCAGACCATCTTCGCCCATGTCAGCTGCGCCGACCTCGAAGCCAGCATCGGCTGGTATGCAAAGCTCTTCGGCAAGGCGCCGCTGCGCCGGCCGATGCCGGGCCTGGCCGAATGGCAGTTCAGCGACAGCGCCGAGGTACAGCTCTTCGAGGACAAGGACAAGGCCGGCACCAGCACGCTGACGCTCGGCGTGCTGCCGCTGGCGTCCGAGCGGCAGCGACTGGTGGGCGCCGGCCTCGAACCCGGCCCGATCGAGGAAGCCGACGATTTCTACATCATGCGTATGCACGACCCCGACGGGAACCTGGTGGTGTTTGCAAGTGCGCAACGCGACTAGGGCGCACTTGGCCGAAAATATTTTCCTCCACCCCGCTGTCGAAATCTCGCAGACCTGCCATGGTCCTGTTCCACACGCTTGGGGGACACATCATGAAATCTCTGCTCGTCGCCCTGGCGATGCTGTTTCCCACAGCTGCCCTCGGCGAACCGATCGACACCCTGAAAATCATCACGGCGGTGACCGGCGACTTCAACGGCGACGGCGCCGTCGACCTTGCCATGGTGGTCGAGACCCAGCCCGGCAGTCCGATGGACATCCACTTCTTCCTCAGGGACAAGGAGCACAATTACCTCAAGCCCGTCGAAACCGTGCACGAGCAGATCCTCGGCGAATGGAACGGCTACGACCGGCCGGGCTACGAAATTTCAGACACCGAGCCGGAACTGACGATGCTGCCGAACGGCTCGATCAAGTTCTATCTTCCGGCGATGCCGATCGGCGGCCAGCGGACCAACATGACGCTGACCATCGCCTGGCGCAACGGTGCCTTCATCGTCGCCCACTATGATTACGAGGATTTCCAGCAGGACAATGTCGCCAGCCCCTGTGAGTACAATGTGCTGACCGGCAAGGGGACCAGCAGCAAGACGCAGCCGGACGGCAGTTCGAAGCACAGGACTGTGTCGGTGGAAGGCCGGACCGTCGCCTTCAAGGACTGGAACCCGGGTGCTGATTTCAGCGCTTGCGATGGGTGACCGGCGTCTCTTCGACCGGCTTCAGGTCGGTGGCGGCGCTGCCGGCGTCAATCCGTGCCGGCGCATGATGTCCATCATTTTGAGCTTGTCCGGCGGGCCGCCGGCGGCAGCATTGAGCACCGCAAAGGCCTCGCGAAAATAGTCCGGGCCGATCGCCGCCGGTGTGATGACGCAAAGCGCCTTGGCATCCCTGGTGCCATTGTTGTCAAACCGGTGAACGGCGCCGCGTGGGATGCACAGCGCCTCCCCTGGCCCAACCTCGATCGCCTTGCCGTCGACGGTCCAGGTCAACACCCCGTCGACGCCGTAGATCGTCTCTTCGTAGTGGTCGTGGCTGTGCGCCGGCGCCGGCAGCCGCTGCGCGCCGGGCACCATCAATTCGAAGGCGGCGACGCTGCCGTTCGAACTGTCGCCTGACACCAGGAAGCGAACCGATAGCCCCTTAGTACCGATGGTTTCGTTGGCTGGATTGACCTGAAGATCAAAGACTGGCATTGCATAAGCTCCCCGAGTAAATTACATTTACCGCCCATAAGTAAACTCAATTTACCGGATCGTCAATGGCCACCTCTACCGAAGTTCTCCAGACCAGGACCGAGGATCTGCTGATCGGCGCGCTGCTGCGCGTGCCGGCCCAGGCGATCCAGCGCCGGCTGATCAAGGAGCTCAACGCCGCCGGCTTCGACGAATTACGCCTGCCGCATATGGCGGTGCTGCAGTTTCCCGGGCCGGACGGCGCGCGCCCAAGCACCATCGCCGAGCGCGCAGGCATGAGCAAGCAGGCCATCAACCAGTTGCTCAGCAGTCTCGAAGGTTACGGCTATCTGGCGCGCTCCGACATTCCGGGCGAAGGCAGCGCGCGCGTGGTGCGGTCCACCGAACGCGGACACGCCGCCTTCTGGAAAATGGTCGATATCCTGCGCGACATCGAGGAAGAGTGGCGCACCGAGCTCGGACCGGAACGCTTTGCCCAGCTGAAAGCGCTGTTGTTTGTCGTCTGGGACAGCCCGCTGGCGCGCTGAGCGGCCACCAGCCGACTCTGCGCGGCCGCGCTTCCATCGGCATTACCGATAGCGCCATCGATATCTTCCGTTTCCCTGGCTCACACCAAACTGCCAATCCCCTGCCCTTGTTCATCCAAACAAAGGCAGAGCGAAATGAGCATTTCAAACCAGAAAATCCTGATCGTCGGCGGCGGTTCCGGCATGGGTCTGGCGCTGGCGCGGCGATGCGTCGAGGCGGGCGCCGAGACCGTCATCGCCGGGCGCGACGAGGACCGGCTGCGGCAGGCACGCGAGGCGCTTGGCAATCCTGCTGGCCTGGAGGTGGCCGCCGTCGACATCACGCGAGAAGACCAGGTGGCCGAGCTGTTCGCGCGGATCGGCGGGCTCGACCATGTCGTCAGCACCGCCGCCGACATCGAAGGCGCCTACCGGCTGTTGCCGGAGCTTGACCTGAAGGCAGCGCAAAGGATGGTGGAGAGCAAGCTTTACGGCCCGCTGCTGCTCGCCAAGCATGGCGCACCACGGCTTGGCCCCGCCGGGTCGATGACCTTCGTCTCCGGCATCGCCGCCTATCGGCCGGCAGCACGCGGCGCCGTCGTTGCCGCCGTCAATGCGGCGCTCGAAGGGCTGGTGCGGGCGCTCGCCGTGGAGCTCGCGCCAATCCGCGTCAACGCCGTGTCACCCGGCTGGGTCGACACCACGATCTGGGCGCAGGTCGCCGGTGACAGAAAGGCCGAGATGCTGGCCGCGATGGCCGAACGGCTGCCGGTCGGCAGGATCGGCCAACCCGACGATATCGCCGACGCCATCCTCTTCCTGATCGGCAATGGTTTCACCACGGGAACGACGCTGCATGTCGAGGGCGGCCACCGTCTTGTCTAGGATGGCCCGGTGCCAGGAGTTGTTTTTAAAGCAAGGCTTTGGAGCAGTTCGCCGATCAGGCTCTGAACTGGTTTAAGGGCGTTCCGTGGCAGGCTCTAGCGTGTCCCGCGCAGCGGCAAGAAGCTGCCTGAGCGCCGGTGGCTGAACACGCCGGCGTCGCCAGATCATCGCCAGCGGTGCCGTCCGCATCTGGCCGGGCCACTGCATTTCGACGAGGTCGCCACGTGCCAGCGCCTCGCTGACGGCAAGGCGCGGCACCAGGCCCAGCCCCGCGCCGGCCGCCACCAGCCGCGCAATGGTGCTGATGCTACCGACCTCTGCGGCAAGCCTGGGCGCGGCGATGCTCGCCTCGGCGAAGGCGGTGTCGAACATGTGCCGGTAGATGCATCCGGGCTCCGTTGCCACGAAGCGCAACGAGGCAAGCGCAGCCAGATCTGATGGCGCTGGACCCTGCCCCGGGGCCGCGACAAGCACCAGCGGTTCGGCCGCGATCGTGCGCCTGGCGAAATGGTCACCGGAGCCGCCGTCGTCGCGACGGTCGAAGCAGAAGGCGACGTCGATGTCGCCGTCCTCCAGCAGGTGCCGCAGCGCGCCGCTGTCGGCCACCTTCATGCGCACGGTAATGTCGGGATGGCGGGCCTGAAACCCCGGCAGCCATGGTGCCAGCCGGGCCGACGCGATCGTCTCCAGCGCGCCGATAGTCAGTGCCCCGCTGGTCTGTCCGGCAGCCGCCTGCACGGCCGCGCGCGCCTCGCCATCGAGCCGCAACAGGTCTGCGGCGATGGGCTTCAGCGCCAGTCCTGCCGGCGTCAAGTCGAGACCCGTTTTCGAGCGCGTGAACAGGGCAGCGCCAAGCTCGGCCTCGAGCGACTGGATCTGGTCGCTGACACTCGATTGCGCAAGATGAACCGTCTCGGCGGCGCGCGTGATGTTGCGGCTCCGCGCCACCGCGAGGAAGGTCTTGAGCAATCTGTGATGCAACGAAATGCCCTGGCCGATGCCTACTGCAGCTGCGGCTTCTTGAGGAAACTGCCGCGGTCGGCCGATTTGACGCGCAGCCAGGTTTCGCGGCCGTCGCGCAGCACCCGCATCGGGATCTCCGCGCCGGCCGAGCCGCTCTCCCACAGCTTGCGATAGAAATCGGCCAGCCCATCGACCGCGCCGTCACGAATGTCGGAGATGATGTCGCCCTGCCGCAGGCCGGCCTTGGCGGCCGGGCCGCCTTCGGTGACGCTCATCACCACCACCTTGCCGTCGCTTTCTGCCGACAGAGCGCCGAGCCACGGGCGCGGAGGCCTGGCCACATGGCCGCGCGTCAGGAGATCGTCGAGAATGGGCGGCAAAAGGTCGATCGGCACCACCATGTTGATGTCGGCGACCTCGCCGTTGCGGCTCATCTGCAGGCGCAGCGAACCGATGCCGAGCAGCGAGCCGTCGGCGCCGAACAGCCCGGCACCACCCCAGGACGGGTGCGCGGGCGCGATGAAGATCGCCTCGTCGAGCAAATACTCCCAATAGCCGGCGAATTCCTGCTTGGTGACGATCCTGGCCTGCACCGACTGGCCGACGCCGTCGGCCAGCACCACGGCGTCACCGATCCTGGCCTTGCCGGCATCGCCCAGCGCCACCGCCGGCAGGCCGAGCGGCGCCAGCGCCTGCACCAGGCCGAAGCCCGATTCCTGGTCATAGGCGAGCGCGTGCGCCGGGATGACGCGGCCGTCATGGCTGGTCAGCCAGACCTCTTCCGCTTCGGTGATGAGATAGCCGATGGTCAGCACCAGCCCGTCTGCGCGGATAACGACGCCGCTGCCTTCCCTGAGCGTGCCCAAGGCACCCGCCGTAAAGGCATCCTCCGGAACGGTGGCCCGTACGGCAACGACCGAGCGCGGATTGGGATTGATGGTCATGCTGTCATTCCTGGATAGGTGATATTTCTATAGGTATGCCGCAAGCGAGATGGTGCAAGGGGTGAGAAGCGGTTCGCGCGGCCACGGGCACGACGAATTCGCTTCGCGAACCGGCTGGTTCACCCCACAGGGGAAGGGAAAACGGCGCCTCCGTCAACAATAGTTCAACGCAAGTTGAACTTCCCCATCTGAAACCCTAGTTGTAATGCGACCTGCCCATCCTTCCCCACGAGGCCCTGAGATGACCGACTACACCCCGCCGAAAGTATGGACCTGGAACAAGGCGAATGGCGGCGCCTTTGCCAGCATCAACCGGCCGATCGCCGGGCCAACGCATGACAAGGACCTGCCCGTCGGCAAGCACCCGCTGCAGCTCTATTCGCTGGCGACGCCGAACGGCGTCAAGGTGACCGTCATGCTGGAGGAGCTTCTGGCGCGCGGCCACAAGGGCGCCGAATATGATGCCTGGCTGATCCGCATCAACGATGGCGACCAGTTCGGCAGCGGCTTCGTCGACGTCAATCCCAATTCCAAGATTCCCGCCTTGATGGACCGCAGCGGCAAGACGCCGGTGCGCATCTTCGAATCCGGCTCGATCCTCGTCTATCTCGCCGAAAAATTCGGCGAATTCCTGCCGACCGAGCAGCCGGCCCGCGCCGAGGTGCTGTCCTGGCTGTTCTGGCAGATGGGCTCGGCGCCGTATCTGGGCGGCGGCTTCGGCCATTTCTACGCCTATGCGCCTGAGAAGTTCGAATATGCCATCGACCGCTTCTCGATGGAGGTGAAGCGCCAGATGGACGTGCTCGACCGTCGGCTTGCCGAGTCCGAATATCTCGGAGGCAAGGACTACAGCATCGCCGACATGGCGGTTTGGCCATGGTATGGCGGGCTGGCGCTCGGCCGCATGTACAATGATTCCGGCGAGTTTCTGTCCGTGCAGGAGTACAAGCACGTTCAGCGCTGGGCCAAGGCGATCGACGCACGCCCGGCGGTCAAGCGCGGCCGCATGGTCAACCGCGCCTTCGGTGAACCCGCCATGCAGTTGCATGAGCGCCACGACGCCCGCGATTTTGAGACGAACACGCAGGACAAGCTGGCCGCCGAATAGGCTACGGCAAAGCCTGCCTCAAAGGAAAGCCCGCCACCGACGCGAATGTCTGGTGACGGGCTCCTCCCAAGACAACCCAACGCGGGCAATCCCGGTGTGTCGGACCCTGTGCGTCGGGCCTCACTCAGTGCAGGACTTCGACGATCTGGCGGGTCTCTGGATCGACCAGGACGGTCTGGTCATTGATCACCGCGACGCGATATTTGACGTCGGGCACCTGCCGCAATTCGACCGTGTCGGGCACCGACGAGCCGAGCTTGAGTTCAACGCCCAGCAGGTTCACCGACGCAAGCGGCTCCTTCTTGATGTATTGGCGGACGACCGTCTCCTGCTCAGGCTGGACGACGACGACGTTTTCCGCCATCGCCACGCCAATACCGCCCATCAGGACGATCGCGGCCGCAGCACTCGAAAGATAATGTTTCATCATAGCCTCCAATGTATTCATCAGAATTCCGCCCGAGATGAAAACTCCGCCACCACCTTGAGGTTCCATTTCAATTCCCGAATTGAAAGCGTCACGAAATCGACCTGATATTGACACTTGTCGATACAACTATCGGTCGAAGAGGCAAAAAAGCTTCCGGAGTTCGTAGATAAATTATGCAGATCGGTGCTGAATCGCACACAGAACTGCCAAGAGCTACACGCGTCACGGGAGAACGCCCCATGGCATGGGCTTCAAAGGCCGTCGCCAGGCTGGATCGGCCTCAATATTTTCATTGCCTAGCCAACGTAGAGCGCACCGTGTCGTTCCAGCCGCCTTTCTTGTTTTCGCCGAAAGCTCCGACACGAAAGAGGCCCGCCTTGCTGGGAGCAAAGCGGGCCTTAGACGGTGTGGCCGAGGTGGCAGTCCTCACAGGTCACACTCAAAACGCGAAGCGCCGGCGCTTGGTTCCAGCCTTGGCATCCTGCGCCGCCGTGGCGCCCCTGCATTGGCGGCCGTTGCCGCGCTGTGGCCGTGATGTCAGGGCTGCCAGCGGGGGCCATTTTCGGTGCCGCGATTGCGGGGAAGACGCTTGGCCGGCTAAGTTTTTTCCCGATCCTGGCCCCGCGAAACGACCGCGTCATTATATCGCGTTTGACTAAAATACCGGAACGTCCAATGCACATTGCCGGAACCGAACAGGGCCCCTCGGACCTTTGCGGCGGACACCTAAGACCTTGGTCCTAGACGAAAACGCAAACGGCCGATGTGGCCCGGATTGAAGTCCGGAGAAGGGAACATCTCGCCCTGGCTGTCGTTTGTCGCGATGTCTCCGGCGCCGCCGGATCCATATCGGGAGGACAGAACGATGCCGCATCGATCCACCATCGTCAAAACAGGCAACGGCCCGGTCACGGCGATTGCCGTGCTGATGGTGGGATTGATGGCGGTGGGGATGGTGTTTCTCGTCCTGGGCGGCGCGCTCTACCTCAACGAGCAGCCGTCGGATCAACGTGCGCTGTCGTCCGTTCCCGCCCGATCGATTCAGGCGGCCGATCGCAGTGCGGCAAACTGATCGGGCCCGCGCTCGGCGGAACATCCAGCCCTATTCGAATCGACAGCGACCCGCCGGCCAGTTTGGCGTTGAGGAAAATCGTCCGATGCGGCAAGAACGAGAAACTGTTTCACGCCGTGGTGACCAGGACGCCGAATCTGCACTTTGGTCCCGGCCTATTCCGCTTTCGCGGAAGTGTCGGCCGGCGGGCGATGTGCAATGGTGTCAATGCGGCGGTACGAGCCGCCCTGGTTGACGCGGGCGCCCGAGCCATCCCAACAATGCGCCCCCTCGTCCGCGTCGACCACGGCATGCCCTTGGCGGTATCTTCCGATCCGCAACAGCGGACATGGCGTGGCGCGAAGCGACGATCAGCCTGCCGCGAAATTCGTTACAACTTCAGCCGCCGACCAGCGCCTTCGTCGTCACCAGATTGACGCCGCCCTCGGCGAACTCGCCATTATGGCGATCGATGATCTGCCGGGCGCTCTCACTGGCGCTGTCCAATGTGCTGTGCGCATCGGAGACCACGGTGACGCCGAGCCCTTTGGCCATCGCGCCCTTGATGGTCGCAGCCACGCAAAAATCGGTCTGCGCACCCAGCAGCACGACAGCACCTACGCCCTGCTCAGCTACCCAGTCGCCAAGGGCTGCATTGCTGAAGGCATTGCGGACGCTCTTGGCGAAAGTCGGCTCGTCTACGGCCTGACCGAGATTGGGCCACACCGGCCAACCCGGTTCACCGGGTGCCAGCGGATCGCCCGCCGGTCCGTCATGCCTGACAAAGGCGACCTTGCGCCCGCCGCGCCGCGCCCAGTCGATCACCGCCCGGGCACGCTCGGCAATGGCTGACGCGTCATGGATCGGTGGCTCGTGCACGCCGTCGAACATGCCTGTCTGCAGGTCGATCACGATGAGCGGCGCTTTGTCCGCGAGGCTGGATGCTGACATGGTTTTTACATAGCACGACGGGCAAGGTGATCAAGATTGCATTCACCCCGGCGCGCCCGCAAACAGCACCACGCCGTCGCCTCCTGCGGCCGGCCAGTCGCGGATGGTACGGTCATAGCCGCCGGTCAGCACCGTGCCGTCGGCGGCGAAGGCCACCGCATAGATCGGGCCGGTCTGGCTGTCGAACATGGCGATCTGGTTGCCGGTTTCCATGTCCCACAGGCGCGCCGTGCCGTCGAGCGAACCGGAAACCAGGCGCTTGCCGTCGGCCGACAGCGCCAGCGTGTAGACGGTGCCCTCATGGCCCTCGAAGCGACGCAATTCGCGGCCGCTGTCGAGATCCCAGAGCTTGATCGTGTAGTCGCCGCTGCCAGTGATCAGATGGTGGCCGTCGGCGGTGAACACCGCGCCGTAGGTGCCTTGCTCATGCCCATGCCAGCTGCGCAGCTGCTTGCCGCTGTCGATGTCCCAGAGTTTGAGCGTGCCATCGATGCTGCCTGAGACGGCCCGAGTGCCATTGGGCGAGACGGCCACCGCACTGACCGACCAGTCGTGCCCGCTCATCACATGCAGCACGGCACCCTTCTCGAGGTCCCAGACGATGACATTGCCGGTCCCGTGGCCGGTCACGGCGCGTTTGCCGTCGGGGCTCATCGCCAGCTTGTTGACACCGCCATTCTCGCCCGCCGAAAAGACATGCAGCACCGCGCCGTCGGAAAGTTTCCGCTGCACGATCTCGCCGTCGTCGCCGGCGGTCAGCGCGCTGACGCCATCGGGCATGAACAGCGCGGTGCGAGCCATGTCCTTGTGGGCGCCTAGGGTGCGGATCAGGTGCTTGCCGGCGATGTCCCAGAGCTTGATCGTGTGGTCGGTGCTGGCGCTCATGATCGAACGGCCGTCGGGCGCCACCGCCAGCCAGACGACGGCGTCGCGATGGCCCTCCGGCTCAGTCGGCAGCGGTGGCGGAGCCGGGGGCAGCGGCGCGACAGTCGGTGGCGGAATGACCGCGACCTCCGGTGGCGTCGGTGCGGCGGGCGTCGGCGGGTTTGGCGGTGGCGGAGGCGCGAGCGCAGGCGGAGTCGGCGGCGGGTTGGTCGCTTCCGGTGGTGGGGCGGGTGGAGATGGCGCCGGCGGCGCGGCTGCCGGTGGAACTGCCGGCTCTTGGGCCGGCGGCGCGCTGGCGACGTCCTGCCCCTTCGGCTCGGCAGGCTTGGGTTCATTCTGCTTGGGCGCGACGGGCTTGGGTTCGCCGGGCTGGCTGGCAATCTCGCCATCGCGATCATGCCAGGGGCCGAACCGGTCGACGGCCAGCACCGCAAGCACAACCAAGGGCAGGGCGAGAAACGCCTTGCGTAGGCCGGGCCTGCCGGTGTCCTGCACTTCGGCCGCGCGGCCGAACAGCGGCGCGCCGGCCTGATGGTTCGGCCGCCCCGGCAGAAGACCGGCCCAGAACAGTAGCGCGCCAAGCAGGCAAGCGAGTGCCGCCGCCAGCAATGCGGCCAACCGCATCGAGGCGGGATCCCCGGCGAACGACGAGACACCCCGCCAGACGACGACTGCATCGCCAAGCACCAGATAGGCGCGCCAGACGCAAGCTACGGCCATCACCAGCAGGATGATTGCAATCAGCCTGTCGACGACTCTGTTCATCGCCCCCCCTCGGCGCCATCGCAACTTTCGCCCTGCGTGGCACGCCGCACAGTTCAGTTCATGAGATTACCAGTGGAAAAGGTGTTCGCAAAATGGCGCATGCGAAAGGGGCGGCGTCGAGGCTCCCGGCAAGTTTACCCCGCGCTCATCTGAGTTCCACCCAGACCGGCGCGTGGTCGCTGGCGCCGTCTTGCCCGCGCACCTCGCGGTCGATGCCGGCGGCGGTGAGACGGCGCGACAGTGTCTTCGACAGCAGGATATGGTCGAGCCGGAGCCCCGCGTCGCGCGGCCAGCGGTTGCGGCGATAATCCCAGAACGTATAGAGCGTCTCCTTCGGGTGCTTCTTGCGCAGCGCGTCGGTCCAGCCCTGCTCGATCAGGCGGGCGAAGGACGCCCGGCTTTCCGGCTGCACCAGCGCATTGTCGTCATAGGAGCGGGTGGCGTAGATGTCGCGCGGCTCGGGCACGATGTTGTAATCGCCGGCCAGCACCACCGGCAGGCCGGTATCCAACAGCTGCTCGGCGTGTGCCTCCAGCCGTTCGTGCCAGGCGAGCTTGTACTGGAATTTCGGGCCAGGCTGGGGGTTGCCGTTAGGCGCATAGAGGCAAGCGATGACGATGCCGTTCACCGCCGCCTCGATGTAGCGGCTCTGCTTGTCGGCATCGTCGCCGGGCAGCACGTCGCGGGTCAGCACCGGTTCCGAGCCCCGCGCCAGGATGGCGACGCCGTTCCAGGTCGGCTCGCCCTTCCACACCGCGCCGTAGCCTGCCGCGGCCAATGCCGAACGCGGAAACTGCGTGTCGCGCGCCTTCAGCTCCTGCAGGCAGACGACATCGGGTTTTGCCGTCACCAGCCACGCCAGCAAATTGTCCAGCCGGCTGTTGATGTTGTTGATGTTGAAGGAGGCGATCTTCATCGGCTCAGGAAACGATCCGGCCCGTCCACGCCTTCACAGCCTCAGCCAGTGTCTTCAGATGATCGGCGGTGGAGAAACCGGAGATGCTCTTGCGCGGCTTGAGATCATGGTCGCCATCCTCCAGCCAGATAATCTCGATCTGGTCGGAGAGCGCATAAGTCGCGACCTCATCCTGCGTCCCGAACTCGTCGCGCGTGCCCTGGAAGATCAGCGTTGGCGCCTTGAGGTCGGCCAGATGTTTGGTCCGCAACTGCTCCGGCTTGGCCGGCGGATGAAAGGGATAGCCGAGGCACAGCAGGCCCGAAACCTCGCCCTTGGCAAACATCTCGTCAGCAATCATCGAGGCGACGCGCCCGCCCATCGACTTGCCGCCGATGATAATCGGGCCGGTTACGCCCTTCGCCCTGAGGTCGGCGATCGCCTTGACATATTCCGGGTTCACCGTCTCGGCCCGCGGCGGCGGCTTGCGATGTCCGTAGCGGCGGGCGGCCATATAGTGAAATTCGAAGCGCGCAACGCGGAACCCGGCAACTGCCAGCGCCTTGGCGGTGGCCGTCATCGAGGCCGAGTCCATCGGCGCCCCCGCGCCATGGGCGAGCAGGATGGTGACGGAGGCGGTGTCAGGGCCGTCGAAGAGGAAGGTGGTCATGTGGCGGCCCTCCCTGAAAGGTCGCGTTCAGTCCCACCCCCCTCTGGCCTGCCGGCCATCTCCCCCGCAAGGAGGGAGATTGGCTGTCGCCATCGCTTTCGCCAACCATCAACGTTGGAAGACGAGCGGAGCGTTAAAGCTGCTGATCTCCCCCCTTGCGGGGGAGATGTCCGGCAGGCCAGAGGGGGGTGTTCAAGCGCGACCATAGCGATCCTTTGTTCGGGCAATCGCTATGATTGCCCGGAGACTCCACTGCAAACCTGCGACTGCAAATACTCCACCTGCGCGGCCAGCAATCCGGGCCAGCCGGCGGCATCAATACCGCCTATCCATGTGCATGCGGCTTCGCGCCCATGAACTTGCTCCAGCAAGCAGAAATAGGCTGTGTAGCGCCATGATCCACACAACTGCTTATTGCCGTTCATCACCTCCAGCGCCGAAGGCCAGATGAACCATCTCCTGATCCATTCACCGACCTTGCCGTCGAGGTCGGCGGCACACCGGGCTATGAACGCATCGAGATCACCTTCATCTGCCACCCAGAACGAGCCACGACTTCTGACGAAATCGCCGTCAATGGCATCGAGCCCTACCCTGAGAAATGATTTGCTCGATCGCCGAGCGCTTTGGGTTTTGAACTGGGCCGAACTTGGATCCTTGACTTCATACCAGGCGTCAAAATCCTTCCACAGCTTGGCAAACTTCTTCCACTTGAAGACAGCGGCGATCGAGCAGTCATACTCCCCGTACCGGCGGTCCGTGTAGCAATCCAACTCGATGCTGAAGTCCGTCTGACTGTCTGCAGATTTGACCAAGAGCTTGCCACTGTCCGGCTTGAACCATTTCGCGCCGAGGCGGGCATGGAGTTCTTCGGCAACCTTTGTTCGAATGGTTTTTGAATCGAGGACCACGCCCCTCACCCCGCCGACTTCTGCGCCAGTTGCAGATCCACGAACTGTACCCCCTTGGCCGCCACGCGCGCCCATTCGGAATCCGTGTCGAGTTCGAGATAGCGCGCCCAGTTGCGGCGGGCCTCCAGCAGATTACCGGCGTCGAATTCCAGCCGGGCCAGATTGAACACCGGATCGGCATAGTTCTTGTCGAGCGCGATCGCCTTCTGCAGGTGCCGTCGCGCCGAAGCCTCGCGGCCTTGCTCGCTCATCAGCCCGGCGAGGTTGAACCACGCCTCGACGAAGGCCGGGTCGAGCTTTATCGCGCGCGCATAGTCGTGCGCTGCTTCCCTCCCGTGCCCGCCGGCGCGCAGGCAGTTGGCGCGGTTGAAGGCGGCAATGGCATCGCTCGGATCGATGGCGAGACATCGCTGGTAGAGCGCGGCTGCTCCGTGATGGTCGCCGCCCCCCTCAGCCGCTTCGGCCTCGGCGAACAATTCTTCCAGCGTGTCGTCGCCCTCTGAACCGGCGTTGCCCAGATCGAACAGCAATTGCCCGTCGAGCTCGCTCTGGCCGCCCTCGAGATAGATCGCGTCGGGCCGCCCACGCTGCGAGCCGACATTGAGCGACTTGGCGGTCAGCGAAGCCACCGGGCCCGAGCGATGCACGGAGCGCGCAATCGCGCCCCACGTTGCGCCCCCGGCCACCAGCCCGGCATATTTGCGCGCCAGGATCAGGTCTCGGAAAGAATAGGGTTCGCCGTCATGCTCGAAAGCATCGAACAGCGACAACAGGTCGAGGTCGGCGCCTGACAGCCGCGACTGCTCGATCAGTGATTGCCTGGAGAGCGAGGACGCCTCCGGCGCCTTCATCAGCCCGAGCAGGCGCAGGAAACCGTTCTCGCTGATCGGCGTACGTCCGGCGGCGCGCTCGGCGGCGACGCGGCGCTTGATCTCGGCATCGCCGGATTTTGCCAGATGGGTCCGCCCGAACACGACATGCGTGGTGCGCCTGGTGACACCGCGCCGCAACTGGCCGTGCTGGCGCTCGACCTCGCGTGCCGCCAGCCTGAGCGGAAACGCCGCCAGCGCGCCGATCGTGCCGAAGACGGCGCCGGGGACCAAACCGGCCTGTGCCGTCATTTCTTGCTCTTGCCGACCGCCTTCAGCAGATTGGCCTTCAGCGGATTTTCAGCCGCACCGCCTGCTGCCGCCTTGACCTTGGCCGCAGGCTTGGCGACCTCGTCAGCCTTGCTCTTCGACTTGGCCGGCGGCTTCGACTGCGACAGGCTGGCCTTCAGCGCGTCCATCAAATTGATGACATTGCCGCGCTCGGGGGCGGCAGCGATGATCGGCTTGTGGCCCTTCAGCTTCTCGCGGATCATCGCCATCAGCGCGATCTCGTAGCGATCCTCGTAGTTCTTCGGATCGAAGGTCGTTTCCTTCTGCTTGATCAGCGCTTCGGCCAGTTGCAGCATTTCCGCGTCTGGCTTGCCGGCCGGGATATTGCCGAAATATTCAGCCGTGCCACGCACTTCGCTCGGATTCCTCAACGTACACACGAACATGCCGTTCTCGCGCGCGCCGATCGTGACCACGCGCTCGCGGCTGGAGAGCACTAGCCGGGCGATCGCCAGCTTGCCGGATTTGCGCATCGCTTCGCGCAGTACGGCGAAGGTTTCCTCCGCCATCGCGCCATCGGGCGCCAGGTAATAGGGCGCGTCCTGATAGATGACGTCGACCTCGCCCTCATCGACGAAGGCCTCGATGTTCATCGTGTGGTTGGATTCGATGCGCACCGCGTCGAGATCGGTATCATCGATGATGATGTACTGCTTGTCCTCGTATTCGTAGCCCTTGACCAGATCCGAGCGCTCGACCAGCCCCAGTTCAGGATCGACCGGCTTCATGTTGATGCGGTTGTGGGTCTTCTTGTGCAGCTGATTGAAGCTGATGCGCTCGCTCGCGCTGGTGGCGGGGTATAGCCGCACCGGACAGCTGACGAGGCTGAGCTTGAGGTAACCTTTCCAACTTGCCCTGGGCGCCATGAAACACTCCTACGCGGCCATGCACTGTCACACCGGTGTAGCGCTGTTCGTCCGAAGGACGAGCGACGCCACTGAAATCCTACACCGACCCCGCACAATACAGGCAAATCCCTGACGAAATGTTTTAGGTCGGCACGATGTCGAGATGGAAGAATAATTCAAATTGTCGGGACCGTCGATGGACTTCGGTGCCTCACCTCATTCATGGGCGCGAGGAACCCAACTTGTGAAGGGGCAAATCCCGTGCGAACTCATCGATCTCCGCCCAAGGATCACCCGATGTCGCCAAGAGCCCCGGCAGCGAGGAATAGTTCAGATCCTGCGGTGCATCGATCGACTCCAGATCCGCCCAGCTCACCGGTGTCGAGGCCGGCAGATTGGTGCGGGCCCGCAGCGAATAAGGGGCGGCCGAGGTGTGGCCGCGCGCGTTGCGATGATAGTCGATGAAGATGCGCTTCTTGCGGTTGTCCTTGCCCATGGTGGTGGTGAACGTGTCGGGCGCGGTTGCCGCAAGATGCGTGGCGATGGCGCTGGTCGCCTGGTGCAGCTTCTTCCAGTTCTGCTTGCCCGTCACCGGCACGGTGATGTGGATGCCGCTGCCGCCCGAGGTCTTGGCGAAGGGCACCAGCCCGAGCCCCTCGAGCTCGCCCTTGATATGCACCGCCGCATCGACCACCTCGCGCCACGAAATCCCCTCGCCCGGGTCGAGGTCGAAGACGATCTGGTCGGGCTTGTCGAGACTCGTGCGATGCGTGCCCCAAGTGTGGAATTCGACGACGCCGAACTGCGCCAGCGCCAGATAGCCCTTGGCGCCTTCGACCGAGAGATAGGATTTGGTCTCGCCCTCGGAATTGGTCGCCTCGAAGGTCACCACCGAGGGAGGCATGCCGGTGAAGGCATGGCGCTGGAAGAAGCAATCCTTCGGCAGGCCGGTCGGGCAGCGCACCAGCGACACCGGCCGTCCCAGAATGTGCGGCAGCATGAAGTCGCCGACCAACGCGTAGTAGACGGCGATATCGAGCTTGGTCGGCCCGGTCTTGCCGAACAGCCGCCGCGTCGGGTTGGTCACCCAGATGGTGGCGAGATCGGCCTCAGAGATCAGCCGCTTGCGCTTGGCCGACACCGGCGTCGACAGGCCGACATCCCTCAAGCCGCGAAACACCGCGTGGCGCAGCGCGTTGTCCGCGGTGCGGTTGGCATAGTGGATATGGGCCGAAAACAGCGGCCGCACCCAGTGCATCTCGCGCATGATTTCGCGCGGCACCCCCTCAGGCGCCGTCGCGCCTGAGGTGAGCGGCTCTAGCCTGGCCAGCAATTCGGCAGCGGTCCCGGTATCGAAGCCGGTGCCGACCTTGCCGCGATAGTGCAGTTCTCCGTCCTCGAATTCCGCAAGCCCTAGGGCTGCCAGCCCCTCGGCCGCGTCGGAGGTGGTGTAGCCGGCGATGACGAAGTCGCCGGTCGCCAGCGCCTTGGTCTTGGTCCAACTCTTGGTGCGGCCGCTCTGGTAGGTCGCGGTGGCGCGCTTGGAGACGACGCCTTCCAGTCCGAGTTCCGACGCCTGGTCGTAGAGCCCCTGCCCCGAGCCTTCGACATGGTCGGAGAACTGGATGGCGGAATTGGCGCCGAGGCCCGACAGCAGCTGTGCCAGCAACGCCTTGCGCCGGACCAGCGGCGCCTTGGTCAGGTCCCAGCCGTCGAGATGGAGCAGATCGAAGGCATAGAAATGCAGTCTGCTGCCGGCGCCTCCGGACAGCGCTTCCTGCAACAGCGCGAAACGGCTGATGCCCTTGGCATCGAGCACGACGATCTCGCCGTCGATGATGGCGTCGCGGCACGGCAGTTTGGCGAAGGCATGCGGCAGGTCGCCATAGCGCTTCGTCCAGTCGATGCCGCCGCGAGTGATCAGCCTGACCACGCCGTCGGTCAGATGCGCCATGGTGCGGTAGCCGTCGAATTTGATCTCGTGCAGCCAGACCTGGTTGGTGTCCTCGCCATCGGGCGGCTTTGACACCTGCGTCGCCAGTTGCGGCTCGATGCGGCTGAGTGCCGGCGCCTTGAATGCGCCCGGCAGCGTGCCCGGCTTCAGTGCGCCCGGCTTGGGCTTGGCCACCGGCTTCGCGGGCGCCACCAGTTCCTCGATACGCCTACCGGACTTCACGCTTTCCGGCCGCGCTTCAAGGATGTCGAGCGCGGTGTCGGCGGCAAGGTCGCGCTCCTTGAACAGCAGCCAGTTCTTCTTGTTCTGGTCCTCGCCGGGTTTTGGTTTGAGCCTGGTCAGCATCCAGCCGCCATTCAGCTTCTCACCGGCCAGCCGAAACTTGAAGGCGCCGGTCTGCAGGCTCTTCTCGACGTCGTCCATCGGTGCCCAGCTGCCGGTGTCCCAGACGATCATCGGCCCGCCGCCATATTCGCCCTCGGGGATGACGCCCTCGAAGTCGATATATTCCAGCGGATGATCCTCGGTCTCGACCGCCAGCCGCTTGTCGGCCGGATTGAGCGACGGTCCGCGCGGCACCGCCCAGCTCTTCAGCACGCCGCCAACCTGCAGCCGGAGATCATAGTGATCGGCGGTGGCGTGATGCTTGTGGACGACAAAGCGGTTGCCTTCGCCGGCGACGAGCCCGCCAGCGGGCTCCGGCGTTTTCGAGAATTCGCGCTTGGCGCGATAGGCTTTGAGCTTGGGTGGGGTTGTCATGGCATGGATCGAAGCGCAGCCGCCAGGTGCAAGCGTCCCGACAGAGCGCTGCTCTTGAGCCTCACGCTCTCAATCGTCGGTGGCCGGCGTCAACTCGAGCTCGGCCGGCGACAAGCCTTGCTGCAGTTGGGCGAGCCGGAATTCGTCGACCCAGTAGGCTTCGCCATCGACCAGCACGCGCGCCTGGTAGGCGCCGGCCGAAAAACTCTGCGCGGTGATGTAGACCTTGTGGCGGTCGAGCGCCTTGCGCACCGCGGAGCGCTTTGCATTCTGGCCGATGACGGGACTGAACATGACGCTGCCCTCGGTCGCCCCGACACCCACATGGCCGCGGTCCGCAGCCTGGCGACTGGAGTTAAGGATGACGGAGACCCGCCGTCCTGTCAATTTCGCGGAGACGAACCAGGCCCGAGGCTTACGACCCGCTGCTGTTGACCGCGTTGCCGATCACCTTGAATTTGGTGTTGACCGCATTGCCGAGCGCGCCGGCGCCGGCGATGATGGCAAGCGCGATCAGCGCGGCGATCAGCCCATACTCGATGGCGGTCGCCCCGGATTCATCGCGGATGAAACGGGAAAATAACTTCGGCATATTATTCCTATCTTCTAATCCCTCCCGCATCTAATAAACCCCACAGATTGCAGTTCGGTTAAAATTTGACCAAGCTAATGAAGGTGCTCGGACCCCGGCTTGAATTAAGACATCAAGTCGTGGGGCTGCCTGCTGCCGGAGGCGGGACCGCTCGAACCCTCGCCTCGGAGAACTGGCTTCAGTCCTTCAATCGCCGCAGGCGGCGCGCCATGCCTTGGATGGTCTTGAGCAGCAGCGGTCTCGTGCGCACGTAACGCTCAGCTCGGCTGCGAAACAAGATGGCGGCATTCGCCCCCCTGCCCCGCAGTGTCATCGGTTCGCAGATCTCGGACAGGACCGAATTCGCGGCACCAATATGTTCCTTGTAGCCCTGACCGCCAACCGACAGGTCGAAGTAATCGAATCCCCGCTCGCGCCCCCACATCATCAGCTTGGCGATCGTCGTCAGGCCGGGTGACACATTGGCGACCGCATCCTTGTCGATCGCGAGCAGGATGCCATGAAGCGTGCCCTTTCTGGCCAGCACGAGCATGGAGGCGAGCCAGGCTTGCCCGACGCGCAGTCCAAAGAGCCGCACCGATCCGTCGGACAGGCCCTGGAGGGCCGCGTTCCGGTAGAAGTCGACGGCCGATTGCTGCGTCAGGAGATCGAAACGCGCAAGCTCGCGAAAGCGCTTCAGCCGCAGCTCGAGCAGCGTACCGAAAAGCTCCTCCGTCAGGGCGGGCGTGTCGGCCTCTACCAGGCTGAGGCCGCCCAGTTGTTCAAAGCGGCGGCAGTGCTTGCGGAAGTCCTTGGCGAAGGACGGCCTGCAGATGCGCTTGATGAGATCCTCGGGCTCGCCGTGCAAGACCAGGCCCGAGGTGACCTGGATGGAATCGCGCGTCGTCGAAAGCAGAGCCAGCGGATTGGCCACGCCAAAAACCTGTTGCGGGATGCCGGCGATGTGGATGCGATCCACCGGCGGCAGCACCGACAAGACCGCCGCCCAGGCGGCTTCAGCGCCCTGCCTTGTCCACGGGCTGGCATCCGCCAGCAGCGGCGCGGAATAGTCGCAGACGCCGCAGCTCAGCCATTCGACCACATAGTGGCGGTAGGCCCGGCGCCGCATTAGCGGCACCAGCATTCTGGGCTCGCCGGTCGCGGCGTCGCTCACCTCGACGACGAGCAGTTCCACACCCTTGGGCATCAGCCGCGTGGCGATCCCTTCGGCCCAGGCGTAATGCTGATGGGCGGTGCAGATGCCATTGGCCTGCCACTCTAGCCAGAGCGGCTTGATCGCCTCAAGGCTGGTGTGCAGCCGCGCCGTATAGGCGCGTTCGGCGGCGTCAGTACTGGCGGCGGGAGCAGGAGCCTGCGCCGCCGAAATCGGTGCCATCCGCATTGCCTGGCTCGACATATCTGCCTCCTGCCTTTCTCCCGCGACGACCGGATGCGGTCGCCGGCGATCCTGTTTTCAGCCGCATGGACCCGCCTACCAGCGTTCTTCCAGACCAGACAGGCGCATCAACGCGAGCCTCTTTGGTATGGATCAAGCAGGAAATGCGGCCGCCCTCAGCCCTTCGACTTTCGCAACCCGCGCATGACGCCCTGGGCGGTCTTGAGCAGCCGCGGATGAGACCGCACGAAAACCTCGGCCCGGTCGCGAAGCGAAGCGACGGCTGCTACGCCCTTGCCAAGCGGTGTCAGCGTTTCGTCGATCTTGGCCAAAACCGAACTCACGGCGCCGAACTGTTCCTTGTAAGGCTGGCTGCCCACCGACAGGTCGAAATAGTCGAACCCCTGCCGCAGTCCCCAAACCATCAGCTCGCCCATCAGCCCCAGACCCGGTGAGGCGTTGGGCACCACCTCCAGGTCCATGCCGATCAGCAGGGCATGCAATGTGCCTTGCCGGACCAGCATGTACTGGACAGAGACCCAATCCTCGCCGACCCGCAGTCCGAAGATCCGCACCGATCCATCGGACAGGCCCTGGAGTGCTGCGTTTCGATAGAAATCGACAACCGTCGGCTGCGCCAGGAGATCGAAACGCCCCAGTTGGCGAAACCGCTTGAGCCGCATTTCGACGAGGGCGCCGAAGACGAGCTCTATCAAGGCCGGCGTGTTGGCCTCGATCATATCCACGGTGCCGTGCCGTTCGAGCCGGCGCCAATCCTTGTAGTAGGTTTTGACGAAGGACGGTCTGCCATGGCGCTTGATCAGGGTCTCAGGGTCGCCATCCAGCACGAGGCCGGACGTGATCAGGCTGGACCCTTGCGCGATCGCCAGCAGCGCCAGTGGATTGGCCACTCCATAGACCTGCCGTGGAATTCCCGTGATGTGGATGCGGTCCGCGCGTGGCAGGACGGATCGGACCGCCGCCCAGGCGGCTTCGGCAGCCTGCGGGGTCCACTGGCTCCTGTCCGACAGAAGCGGCGCTGAATAATCGCAGACGCCGCAGCTCAGCCATTCGATCACGCGATGTCCGAGCCTCGATCGCCGCATCAGCGGTACCAGCATCTTGAATTCACCGGTCCCGGCATCGGCCACTTCGACGATGAGCAGCTCGGCGCCTTCGGGCATCAGCCGTTTGACGATCCCCTCGACCCATGCATGGAGCTGATGGGCGGAGCACGTCCCATTCGCCTGGCATTGAAGCCAGCGCGGCATGACGGCTTCGAGACTGGTGTGCAGCCGCGCCGTGTAAGCTCCCCCCGCAATGCTTCGGGAAGCATCGATAGCTTTCCCGGCCGGTACTGGCGCTCCAGCCGTCGGCGCATCGGGCGGTACAGTCGTCAACGTCCGTATCGACACGTCCATCTCCTACCTTTTTCCCGTGGCGAGCGGGGCGGGTTCGGTGCGTCGCCACGATTTCGGCTGGCTGTCATGCAGGCCATCCGCACCCTCAAGCGCGAGTATGTGGCGGTGTGCGAAATACCATGAGGCCACGAGCACGACGGTCTCGGAGACCGCGGCACCCGCAAGCGACCATGACGGGGAAGCAATAGCGAGCAAGATTGCGATCAAGACCAGGCCAACGACCGCGCCGGCCGTTGTGATGAACGCCACGACCCGGAATTCGCCGAGTATCTCGAGGACGATGCGCGGCATGATGTAGAGCATGATCGGCACGAAGTTCGCCACTGCGAGAAGCCCGATGACGCTGACCGAAGCTCCCGCGAGCGACTGGGATTTTATCGTCGGCAGGACAAACAGGATGCAGGCTCCGTAAACCAGGCTGCCGAGCCCCATGACAAGCGACCATAGCTTGGCATGCATCCACACCCTCCTGACTTCATTGTTCCCCATCATCTTCGCAAGCTCCGGCTGCAGCATGTTCACAAAGGCCAGGCTGACGATGCGCAGTGGGGCAAACAGGACGATAACCGCCGCGATGGGCGCATAGGCCGCCGGACCTGCGATGCCCGCGACCAGCAGCGCCAGGCACTGACCCTGAATGTTGGTGGTCGTCGCGCTGAATCCCGACCAGCGCAGTTGGCGCCAGAGCCTGGCATAGCGTCGCCGCACGGGCGCTCGGAAACTGATGCGAAGCGGACGGGGCGCCAGGCGGGCAAGCACGGCTATGCCGATCACATTGGCCGCTGCAAGGGCATAGAACACCATTTGCAGCACATTCGGCGCCGTGTAGATCGCCAGCGCAGCCATTGCGGCACCGGCAACGGTGAAGGCGAAATCGCTTATGCTGACGACCATCTGTTGGCGGCGCGCGAAGAACGCCGTGCGCATATGGCTGCGCAGCGACCACGCGCCGACGAAACACCCGGCGGCGATACTGCCCGCGTCACCCCACAACAGCATCAGCAGCGCTGTCGCGGCGCCCATGATCGACGCGACGACCACCGCCGCCCCTCCAAACGTCACGTCGTGCGCGTCGACCCCGGCCCTGTTGGTGCTCTTGCCCATCCATATGCTGGCGGGGACGGCGGTCAGTGATCTGATGTAGGACAGGCCAACGCCCCCCATCACCATCGCGATGGCGAAGATGCCGTAGCCTTCCGCCGACAGCACATGCAGCAGCGCGATGTTCAGCGCGAAGTGAAAGCCGCTCTGTATGGCCTCACCGCCGATCATCAGCACAAGGCGTCGCAGCAGATGGCCTGGAAAAACGAACTTCACGGACTGGTCTCCGCTTCGCGGGCGGCATGCGCCCGGCCAGGCTTCGCCAGCGCCACCCTCAACTTGTCGGTAGCGATCGCCGCGATCGCCGCCGCCGCCACCGGTTCGCTGAAAATCTCCTCGTATCGCGACCGCCCCGCGGCGACGAAACCGCGCCAGGCATCTGGCCGCAGGACGATCTCCCGCAGTTTGTCGGCCAGAGCCGTCGGGTCGCCGGGCGGAACATGCCAGCCGGTCACGCCATCGCTGACCACTTCCACCAGGCCGCCGATGGCAGACACCAGCGGCGGTCGCCCATAGGCCATTGCCTCGATGGCGACACGCCCCAGCGATTCCGGACGCCGCGACGGCACGGTGATGATGTCGGCCCAGCGGTAATG
Source organism: Mesorhizobium sp. CNPSo 4670 (assembly GCF_057784235.1). Lineage (NCBI taxonomy): Bacteria > Pseudomonadati > Pseudomonadota > Alphaproteobacteria > Hyphomicrobiales > Phyllobacteriaceae > Mesorhizobium > Mesorhizobium sp. CNPSo 4670. Next base: position 234,492 of record NZ_JBWJFQ010000003.1, read on the forward strand.
CGCCGAGGGGTCCGTCACGACAGGCAACACGCTGACCCGTTCGGCCAGGCCCATGCTTTCGACCAGTTCGGCCAGCGCGCGCTCGCGCTCGACGCTTTCGAAGGCGCCGCCGACCAGCCGCACCTCGATTCTCGACCGCAATTGCGGTGACATCGAAGCGATCGCCTGGAGCAGGATCTCCTGGCCCTTGATCCTGTTGACGCGGCCGAGCAGCAGCACCCGCAACGGGCGCTTGCCGTCATAGGTCATTGGTTCGGCGGACGCTGGCCCCTCGACACCGTTGTAGACGACATGCGTGCGCGAGACCTTGGGATCGCCGAACGCGGCGCGTGTCGCGCGCGAGTTGAAGATGAGATCCGCATGGCTCCAGCGCATCAGGCCGACGAGTATCCTGCGCATGACGCCTTCGGGGATCTCGTGGATATGCAGGATGGCCTTGTCAGGGAGAAGGCGCGCGGCCAGAGCATAGTCGGCCACGATCGAGGTGTTGACGTAGGTGAGATCGCAATCCCGGAGCCGTCGCCATGCCCGAAGCACGGCCATCGGCAATCGCGCCATCTCGACCGTCGCCAGCCGCAGGATGGCCTGGCGCCTCAGCACCCAGAGCGGCTCGAAGACGATGCGGCTGGCATGGCGTTCCAAGATCTGCACGATCGGCCCGCTGCGCGGCAGCACCACCTCGATGTCGGCGGACGGAAACGCGGCGCGCAGCGCAGCAACGCTCTCCGCGAAGCTGCGGTCGGAACCATAGAGTTCATAGCCCTGATGAACGCAGGCAATCCGCATCTTTGTATCCCGCCAGGTGCCGCAGCCATCGCACCAGGCGCTGGAATGCGGGAACCTTTTCGCAAGAACCATGCCTGATTGATCCGCCCGACTGGCGGACGCCCAATCCCTGGCAATGCCTCGTTTCGACACAGATACGCACAGAAGGGTTGACCGATAATGAAACAACCACGGGGTTCAATACAGTTTTTTTACAACCCCGCGCGATGATCATCCGCCCGAACGCCGAAATCGTCGGATGGCATGGAAGTTGCCCATCCGATTTTGATGATGCAGCAATCGCTAATATATAAAGTTCCGAAAGTGCCAGCGGCCATGAAACCAGAGACGCCTGCCATTCTGATCCTGGGGACGCGCGGCATACCCGCTGCCCATGGCGGCTTTGAAACCTTCGCCGAAAGACTGGCATTTTTTCTTGCCGGGCGCGGCTGGAAGGTCGGCGTCTATTGCCAGGAGGAGGTCGAGCGGATCGACCAGAGGGCACGCAGCGAAACCTGGCGCGGCATCGAACTCATCCACGTCCAGGTTGCGTCGAGAGGGCCGCGCGCGACCTTGGAATTCGATTGGCAATGTGTGCGCGACGCCGCCAGGCGGCCGGGCGTCTGCCTGGTGCTCGGCTACAACGGCGCGGTCTTCCTGACCTGGCTCAGGCTGAAGGGGCGCAAGATCTTCACCAATATGGACGGCATCGAGTGGCGGCGCCCCAAATGGGGGATGGCGGCGCGCGGCTGGTTCTGGCTCAACGAATGGATTGGCGCCTGGGCCTCGCATCGCCTGGTTGCCGATCATCCTGCCATCGCAGACCATCTGGCGACGCGCCGGCCGCGCAGCGCCATCGCCACCATCGCCTATGGCGCCGATCCGGTGACATCGGCACCAGAGGCGCCGGTCCGGGCACTGGGCCTGGAGCCAGGGCGCTATCTGATCTCGATCGCGCGGATCGAACCCGACAACAACATCCTGCCGATCGTCGAAGCCTTCTGCAGCCGCAAACGCGACATGAAGCTGGTGGTGCTCGGGACGCTGTCCGACGAAATCCCCTATCATGTCGCCGTCCGCAAGGCGGCCAACGGATCGGTGGTTCTGCCGGGCGCCATCTACGACCAGGCGACGGTGAAGGCACTGCGCTATCACGCACGAGCCTATCTGCATGGCCACACGGTCGGCGGCACCAACCCGTCGCTGGTCGAGGCGCTGGCGGCCGGCAACATGGTGATCGCGCACGACAATCCGTTCAATCGTTGGACCGCTGGTGCCGCCGCGATCTACTTCACCGACACCGACAGTTGCGCCGAGCGGATGCAACAGGCGCAGGACGATGACGCCCTGGTCCGGAACTGCGGCATCGCGGCCAGGGTGCGCGCCCGCGAAGCCTTCCGCTGGGAGGATGTCCTGGCTGCCTATGAGCGTGAAGCCTATCGGCTTCTCGGTGTCACCGCCGACGAGGCCGTCGCGGCCAATCGCGCATCGCCCGGCACTGCATGACAGGCTGGTCGCGCCGGCGGGTGCTGCGGACGGCGCTGTCGACCGCGGCACTTGGCTCTCTCCCGTTCGCGCCGCTCGCCCGCGCCGACGAGCCTCCCTTTCGGCGCGGCGTCAACGCATGGCCCTGGTTCTCGCTGACGCGTGAATTCCCGGCACCGCGCACCGACTACGGCTGGCCGCCCTTCCAGCAGCAGCGGCCGGTTCCGACCGCCCACGACCTGCGCCGGTTGCGCGACACCGGGCTCGATTTCATCCGCCTGCCGGTCGATCCCGGCCCGTTCATGGCGGCCGACGCCACCACGCGCGGCCTGTTGCTGGACATGCTGGACGCGGCGGTCACCGCCACCCTCGATGCAGGTCTCGGCATCATCGTCAACGTGCAAGCCAATGGCGCCACCCATTATTGGAATCCTGACCGCATGGTCGCCAGCGTCACCGCGCCCGCCTTCGATCTCTATCGCGGGCTGATCGGCGAGCTCGCTGGCAGGCTGGAGCGCTTCCAGCCCGGCAAGGTGGCGCTCGAAGCCGTCAACGAGCCGCCGCAGGCCTGCGCTTCGCAGGCCTGGTCGCAGGTCCAACTCGCGCTTCTGACCGCGGCAAGGGCATCGGCCGCAACCTTGCCGCTGGTCGTCACCGGAGGCTGCGGCTCGATGGTCGGCGGGCTGACCGCGCTCGATCCGGCACCGCTGTCGCCGTTCGAGCCGATCCTGTTCACCTTCCACTTCTATGAGCCCTATCTGTTCAGCCATCAGGGCGCGCCGTGGATGCGCGAGCCCATCTACCGCTCGCTCAACAACGTGCCGTGGCCGGCGTCCGCAGGCTCGTTGGAAGCGACGCTGGCGTCGGTCAGGGCGCGCATGGCGCAGGATGCCGAAACGACGGATGAGGCCAAGAAAGCCGCTTATGCGGAAACCGAGCGCGTGCTGAAGGTCTATTTCGACGCCCAGCCCGACCGGCGCTTTGTCGACAAATATCTCCGCCAGGTTCGCGCCTGGGGCGACAGTCACGGCCTTGCGCCGGAACGCATCATCATGGGCGAATTCGGCGCGCTGCGCACCGACGCCCGCTATGTGGCGGCGCCCAATCCCGATCGGGCACGCTACATCGCCGACGTGCGCCAGGGTGCCGAGGATCTCGGCTTTGGCTGGGCATTCTGGAATCTCTTCGACGGCATGGGGATGATGGACGACACCACGCGGGCCCTCGACCCGGACATCATCGCAGCACTTGGCCTGACCATGCCGGCGGACTAGGGTCAAAACCGACCTACGTCTTCCATGCCGCGAACGGCAACTTCGCGCCGCAACTTGGACGTAGAGTCCAATTTTGCGGTTGCCCGAAAGCAGACATCTCCAGCGACCATCTTGGGGTCGGGATGCGCCAGGATCCTGCTATGCCGGTGGAGACGACTTCAGTCTCATCGGTATCGCCAGAGCCGCGAAACTGTGGTAGCCGCCGCTCAACAAACCAAAGGACGACACCAGTGAACGAACCAACCGTGGCCCAGGCGACCGAAAGTATCTATGTCTCGCTCCGGGCGGACAATGCCGACATCGACGCACATATCGCGACGCTGAAGGCGGCGCTGACCCGAGAAGGGCTAAAACAGGCGGTGTTCGATCCGACCAAATTGGCGCAGAACAACCGCTCGGGCCGCAAGTTGATGCAGGCTTATTTTCGCCAGCGCGGCGTGAGCGTTAAGTTTTCGGACCAGTAGAGCCGCGCGCGGGTCTCAAGCGCGTCGGCGGCAACATCATGCCGCCGATTGGGCGCAGATGAAAATCCGTATGGACGAGGCGGCCTGGCGAACGACGACATCAACAAAAAGCCGCGCACCCAATGGCGACCTTGGCCTCAAATCCCAGCTTGGCTAGAGTTCGCGGCATGCTGAACGCCATTCACCACGTCGCGCTCATCTGCACCGACTACGATCGGTCGCGACGGTTCTACGTCGAACTCCTCGGCCTCGAACTGATCCGGGAGGTCTATCGGGAGGAGCGGCAGTCATGGAAGGCCGATCTGCGGATCGGGTCCGTCCAGCTGGAATTGTTCTCCTTCCCTGCACCAGTGATGCGGCCGTCCCATCCAGAGGCGACAGGCCTGAGACATCTGGCATTTGCCGTGGCAAATCTTGATCCCGTAATCATGCGCCTGGAAGCCGCCGGCGTTCCCGTCGAGCCAATCCGGATCGACCCATATACAGACCAACGGTTTACCTTTTTCAGCGACCCGGATGGATTGCCGCTGGAACTCTACGAAACCCCGTAAGGAACGGTTCGCTTTTGCGACCATGTCATCGGAGGTGGGAACGGCGGTCGGCAATATGATCCGTCAACTCGGGTGCGCCACCGGGCTCCTTGCCACGGGCCAGGAGGCCGACGGCTCTGCGCCGCATATCGGTCGTTGAGCAGACCCTAGCCGCATCCCGAATGCGGACATCCGAGCGAACAGCCGAGGCGGCACGTTTGCCAACCAGCTTCGCAACTGGCCTTATCCGCGCGGCTTCCTTCACAGGGACTAGGGGAATATCCGAGGATCCACCACCGGAATTGTGCGCTAGATCGGCAAACCTGCTTTGGCGGCACCTTCAACAATTCGCTCCGGATCGGACGGACTGGCGAACCAGAAGTTCGAAAGGCGTTCCCGAAGTGAATACGCTGGGTTGATGGCAGTTAGATCGTTCCAGACTCGGCGGGCCTCCTCAACTTGACCCAAATGACCAAGCGCCGAGCACAAGTAGCCGCGCGACATATCGGTTTCTGGGACCAGCAGGATGCGCGCCCGGAGCAGCGATGCTGCCGTTTCGTAGCGTGCTCCGAACAGGTATGCCGTTGCAAGGTGGTGCAGGTTCTGGTGAGTCAGCGCCGGGTCGAGCCGGATGGCCTCCTCAAAGTAGGGGATAGCTTCCAGTGGTCGGCCGCCATGCGTGAACGCATTGCCGCGTCCCACTTGAACGAGGGTATGGTTGGGGTTGATTTCGAAGGCCTTGAGGGAGTCGCTCTCGACGCGGGCGCCGTCCTTTTCCATCAAGGCCACTATCGACGAGATGCCGTAGCCCAGTGCAAAGTCCGGATCGATTTCGACGGCGGCATCGGCGCATCGGCGTGCTTCAGCGATCCCGGCGGTGACGTCCGGTAGCCAACGGTTCACGGCCATGGTCAAGAACGCTATTGAAAGGGCGACGTAGGGCCCGGGCAGGGTGGGATCGACGGCAAGCGCACGGCGCATGAGTTCGATGCCGGCGCGCGCCCGGTCCAGAGATGGACTCTCTGCAAACAGTATCGCTCTGCCTCTAAGGGAGAGGTCCAACGCTTCGAGGTTCGCCGACTTTCCTTCGAGCTCGACTAGAGTGGTGCGCGGAGATATCGAAAGGCGAAGCGCGTCCGCGACCTCGCGAGCAACCTCATCCTGGATCGCGAAAATGTCGGTAAGATCGCGATCGAACCGCGTCGACCAGACCTGCGAGCCATTTGCGGCGTCGGCCAGCTCTACATACATGCGCAGCCTCTGGCCGGAACGCTGCACGCTTCCGGTCAGCACGAACCGGACCTCGAGGTCGGCGCCGACTTTTCTCACGTCAATGTTCCGGTCGCGATAAGCAAAGCTCGAGTTGCGAGCGATGACCGACAGTCCCGGAACCTTGCCCAAGACACCGATGATTTCTTCCGCCAGGCCGTCGGCGAAGTAGGCTTGCTCCTGGTCTTCGCTCAGGTTGAAGAAGGGAAGAACCGCCACCGACGGCCTTTCGCTGAGCGGCGAGGCAGGACGGCCAGAGACGTCGGGCAATGCCAGGCGATATCCGATGCGGGGCACCGTAACGATGATGTCGCCGTGAGAGCCCTTGCCGAGGATCTTCCTTAGCGAGGCAACCTGTACCGAAAGGTTGCTTTCCTCTACGGCTCGCCCTTCCCATGCAGCATCCATCAGCTCCGATTTGGTGAGAATGTCGCCGCGGCGACTAAGCAGGGCTGCAAGGAGACGGGAGCCTCGAGAACCGAGCGACCATGTTTCGCCGTTGCGGCGGACCGATTCCGTCGCCGGATCAAATTCCAAATCGCCAATATTCAAGCGCGGGTGCATGTCGCCGGTCGATCTTGCTGGCTCACTTTTCGGAAGTATTTCGGACCCTCTTCGATACTCGATCCGCGCCCTTACGCCAATCTCCCATAATCATCGATCAATACGGGAGGAGGCCCCGATGTTTCCCTACGTTTGGCATGACCCCTTCGCCGAGCTTGCACTGCTCCGTGACCAGAGTGCGCTGCAAAGAAAGACAATAGAAACCCAGCACGAGACAGCCAGGGGGCCATCGACATGCTTGCTGCTGGCGATCCTCTTCAACTTCGCAACGGCTGCGCTGGTGGTGGCGCACTGGATCTTCCAACCCGCATCAATCGAGAGGAGCTCATCGGATGGACAAAGCGGATCTCAGCCACATCTACCAGTTCTGGTTCGGAGGACAGCCCTGCACTGAGGCCATGGCAGGCGAGCGCGTCAGGTTCTGGATGGAACAATCCGACGCGACCGACAAGGTCATACGCGGAAGGTTCGGTCACTTGATCGCTGCAGCTGCTGGACAAACGTGGGCCCCGGAGCAACTGGGCCGTCAGGAAGCGATAGCGCTGGTCGTTCTTTTCGACCAGTTTCCACGCAATATCCACCGCGCCAGTGCCGAGGCATATGCCTACGACCCGCTCGCCCGAGATCTCGCGAGGACAATGGTTGCGGATGGATGGGAGGCTTATGAGACGCTCGAGCAATTCACGCTGGGCCTTCCTTTCGTGCATCACGAGGACCTAGACGACCAGAACTACATCCTGGGCCTAGCCGAAGGCAGGCTGGTGGCGGCGTCCGCCGAATCTCGGCCCCTCTGGCAGCCGACTGTCGACCAAATCCGGAAGCATCGCGATATTATTGCGCGCTTCGGTCGCTTTCCACATCGGAACGATGTCCTCGGGCGCCAGTCCACGGTCGAGGAAAGGGCGTTCTTGTCGAGGTGCGGGAGAGGCTTCTGAACAGTACGTTTTCGCCGAGCCAGCCTGATAAAGGGAAACTACGACGAGGCGCTCGCTCACAACTGCAACGCGATCGAACTCAACCCGACAGACGCCTACATCAAAGCAAGATGCGCAGCGATTTTCACGTTCGTCGGAGAAGGAGAGAGATCGTTGCGGCTCCTCGACGAAGCCGAAATGCTTGACCCGTTCCTCCCGGTGTGGTGCGTCGAGGAACGCGGCGTAGCCCTTTTCGCACTGGGCCGATACCACGACGCACTTGCATCCCTTGGCAAACTCACCTTTCAAACCAATCGGTCGCGGCTTTACCGCGCCGCGGCGTTCATACAACTCAATCGAGCCAACGAAGCTCATCGCATGGCGAGAGAGGCTTTAGGGTGCAAGCCCGATCTTACCGCCTCCGGCTTCGCGCGTGGCGAGCGATACCGAGATCCCGAGAGGGTTCGCGAACTCGAGCGTTTGCTGGTAGAAGCAGGTCTGCCCGCATGAGCCAAATTCCCTGTGGCTCTCAGCAGGTTCATCGCGCGGAAAGTAGGGAAATGGCTCGAATCGGGTCCTTCCACGCTGCAGGCTCGAACGTCTCGAAGGGGTCACGTCACGACATCTGACCTTGGAGGTTGAAGGTCCGCTATCGTAGTTCCCTCCACCACAAGCTGACCTACTGCTTCCGACCCATCTCGGCCATTGGCGGCAGCCGGTTGATTGAGCTTTGTGAAACGGCTTTCCGTCCGCAATTGCATCAAGAAGATGTGGAGCGGTTCTGCGGTTCCGCGAAAGGACGAACCACGCTGACCGGCCTGATCACCGACCGTGCTGGCCGATAAAGGGCAAGGCACAGCACGGCGACCTTGGTGAGCAGCGTGGTCTTGGAGGAGATGCTTTCCGAGGTGTTGAGAAGAATGAGCCAGCCCACCACCGGCAGCCACACGCCAGGATGGCAGCGGCGCGCCACCTCATGCATGAACAGCCCGAAGCTGGACATCATCAGAAGGGTGAAGAAGGCGCCCTGGTACACCGTCATGCGCACGAACGGGTTCTCGATACCCCATTCGAGGCCGTTGATCCGGCGCAGGCTCTCGACGAGATCGACACTCGGCCCGACGATCACATCGCGCAGCTCCAGATAGTTGAAGATCTCGAACATCTCGACGCGGGCATTTGCACTGCCTCCATCCGACACGAAACGGCCAAGCAGCGCATCGAAAAAGCCCTGCGAGGCCAATACGGCGATGGCAACCGGCAGCAGCGCGGCCAGCATCATCGCCAATGCGGCGCCGAGCAGGTTGACGCGTCCCGTGCGCAATTTGCGAAAGCCGTGGAAGAGCAAATAGCTGCCGCCGAGGAGTATAGTCACCACCATCGCCGACCGGCCGCCGAACGCAACGAGCGCCGCGCACTGCAGGCCGATCATCGCCAGCCGCAGCGGAGCCGGCAGCGATCTTGAGCCGCTCAAAAGGGCAAGCACATAGACCGACGTCACCGTGGCATTGACAAGCGGATGCCCCTGCAGCGCGCTCGAGCGCGGATCGGTGGCAAACACCTCGCCATCGAAACGATAGGGAAACACCAGCGTCTTGGTGGCGAATTCGACAAGGGCGAGCAGCCCATTGACCGTCATGACCGCATGAATGACGGTGGGCAGCCGGGCGAATGTCCATTCGTCATCCTCGCCGAGCATGAGCACCAGCAGCCCGGAAGCCACGAAAGTGTCGATCATGCCGGCCATGCCCGGACGTTGCCTGACGATGACGACGACCAGGAGCACGACGGCGATGACGCTCATCAGTGCGGTGGCGGGCCGCCTGTCGGCGACGTGGACGCAATAGCCGACCGGATTGCCGAACGTGCACGAACGCCAGGCAAACAGCAGAATGATGAGATAGGTGGAGGGATGTATCTTGGTCGCCGCGCTGCCTGACAGGCCGTCGTAATTGTAGCCCAGCAGCCAGAGCATGCCGCCCGAGACGGCGAACAGCACCAGCACGGCTACGATCAGTCCAACCTGGGTCACCGCATCGACGGAGGTGCCGGCGCGGGGCGCGGCAGCGCCGAAATTCGAGGCTGTTCCGCTCAAGCCGGACGCCATGTCAGGCCGCCTCGTCGACCAGCAACGCGCCTGTCGGCACCCGCCCCATGACGGAAATCGCCTGCATCGTCGCCGTCACATCGCGCATCGGCGTGGCGTTCAGCCTGGCGACGACTACGATCTCGTCGACCATGGCGACAAGCGGCGAGGCATTCAGATTCTCGGCCAGCGCGCCGCCATCGACGACAACGAGTTCGAAACTCCGGCTCGCCTGGGCCAGCATATGCTGCGCGAAGTAGACGCCGTGCGCTTCCTGGAAGATCGCCTTGGGTCGGCCCCTGCCTAGAAGGGCGACGTTGCTGCCCGGGGCGTACCGGCTGACGGCTTCAAACGCATATTCGCCGCGCAGTACATCAAGGATGCCGGGCTGCGGGTCCTTCTGGCCGTTGCTGGTGTTGGTATCGACGAACAGGACCCGGCTGCCCCTGGCCGCCGCGGCGTTGGCGAGCAGCCGTGCGATCCTGTGGCGCTGCTGGCCATCTTCTGGCGGCGACGTCACCAGGATCGACGGCACCAGCGGCCAATCCGCCGGACGCCGGCCCGAGCTGAACATGCGCCGGAGCGCGAGACCGATGACGGCGTCCGTCTTCTGGTTGGTCGCGACGGTCGGGCTGGTGCCGAAAGGCCACCAGCGCCGTCCCGCCTTCGCTCCCGCAGGCAGGATGCCAAGCACCGGGGCATCGATCGTGAATTGCATCTGGGCGCTGGAAAGCACAGTCGGCGAGGAGTATTCCGCAATCAGCGCCAGGCCGGTGCCCAGCCCCAATCCGCCAAACACCGCGCCAAACAAAAGCAGCCCCAGCGGCGGCCAGCTCTTCTTCTGGGCCGGCATGGCATCCGAAATGACGCGCGCGTTGGTGCTGTCGACGTTGATCTGCTCGCGTGTTTCCTGAGCCCGCTGCAGGTAGGTTGCGTAGACGGAACGGACCGCCTCGAGATCGCGCTGCAATTCGCGCAGCCGCACGGATGCCTGGTCGGTGTCGAGCGACTTGTTCTTGAGGCTGGCGACTTTCGTTTCAAGCGCCTGCTGGTTGGCAAGCGCCCGCTCGTAATCGGTCTCGGTGGCCGTCTGGATCCGGCCGAGTTCGCGCGCGATCAGCTGCCGCGTGTCACGCAGTTGCTGCTGCGCGGCGATCATCGACGGATGGCGCGGCCCCAGTTCCGTGCCAAGCTGCGAGACCTGGTCGACAAGTGTTGCTTCCTGCGAGCGCAGGCTCGAAATCACCGACGAGCGCATCGCTTCCGAGGTTGCATCGGGCGTGCCGCTCTGCTTGCGCATCTGGTCGACCTGCGCCTTCAGCGTCGCCGTGCGGCTTTGCGCCGCCGAAAGCTGCGTATTGAGCTCGGTCAGTTCCTGGTCGCTGACCAGATTGCCTGCCGCCATCACCATGTTGTTGGCGGACTTGTAGGCTTCGACGGCATTCTCGGCCTGCTGAACGCGCTTTCGCTGTTCGTCTAGCCGCGCGGTGATCGACTTCGACGCATCGGTGGCGGCCTGCGCGCGCGAACTCGCCTGGTCGGCCAGATAGGCTTGCGCGATGGCATTGGCCAGAAGTGCCGCCTTGTCGGCGCTCTTGGCGGTGACGATCACGTCGATGACCAGGACCTTGTCCGCCCGCTTCACCGCCAGGCGCCGGCGCAGGGCGTCGAGCGTTGCCACCGTCCTGTCGGTCGCGACCGAACCGGAACCGAGGACGCGCGACACCATGCCCTGCCCGTTGAATTCCGGATCCTCGGTCAGTTTGGTCGCGGCGATCGCCCGCAGCAGCACGCCCGTCGATTGGACGACGCTGACCTGGCTTTCAACCTGGGTGATGCCGCCATCGGGCGCCAGTCCGCTCGGATTGATATTGTTGGTGACCACTTGCAGGTCTTGCGGATCGATGATGATTTCCGCCACGGAGCTGTACAGCGCCGGCGTGAGGAGGCCGTAAAGCAGGGTTGCGAGCGTCAGCAGTACGGCGGTGCCGATGATCCAGAGACGGCGGCGCACCAGAATGCGTTTCAGATCGCCAAGCTCGACGGTCGAGGGTGCGTATGATCCCGCTGGTTCCACCGATCCTGCTTCCGGAAAGTATTGCTGAGGCACAATGGGCAGAGATGATAGCATAGCTGCCTCCTACAATACTCCATTTGCCTGCAAGACCAAATCGCGGGCATGAACCTAGCTATTACTCCAATTGTTAAAACATTATTAATTATGTTTGGAACCCGCATGAATTTTGGCACGGAGTTTGCTTAGGTAAACGCACTGGGGTGTTGACACCACGCAGCTGAACGAGAGACGGACGAAAATGGGGCAACACTTCAACCGGGCCGACACCAGTGTCCCATGTTCTGACGTCGGCCACGAAAATGCCAGGTGTTCAACATGCGGCTAAGCCTGCGCCTGGACGGCGATTGCGTCCGTGGCTTCCATGTCCTGCTCGCTCAACGCCTGTCCGCGCTCGCGGATGTCGAGTTGTTCGTCGATGCCGGGCCGGCTGGCGGCGGTATCCCGCGCAGCGCCGAGGCCTTGTTCCAACTTGAAACGGCAATCCATGGCCTGCCCCGCGATGGGCTGGCAAAGCGCGTGCCGCGTTCGGCGCTTGCCCGCTATGGCTCGCCGCCCGCTTCGGTCGATCTGGTGGTCGACCTCTGCGGTGACGTTCAGCTCGAAGGCACACGGATCTGGCGCGTCACCTATGGCGGCGCCAGCGGCGAAGCGGCCCTGCTCGCCCTGATCCTCGCCGGCCAGACGCCACTCGCCCGCGTCGAGGAAAACGGGGCTGCGATTGCCGCCGGGCGCCTGGGAACCGAATATGGCGGCATCGCGCTGGCGTCCTTCCAGGACATGCTGGCGCGTACGGCAAGCCTGATCGTTGCGGCGATGTCAGGCGCAGCGTCGGCCGTGCCGGTTCTGCCCGAGCCGGCGCGGGCCGGTGCCCCGCCAACGATGCCCTCGGCCGGCAAGCTTGGCGTCAAGGCGGCCAAGGCGCTGGCGCGGCGGATCGTCCAGAAGATCTACCATCTTTGCTACAACGCGCCGCACTGGAAGGTTGGCTGGCGCGAAACCAAGGGCCGGGATCTGTTCGACCTTCGCGCGCATCCGGCATCGGGCTGGCAGGTGCTGCCGGACGATGGCAGCCGCTTCTACGCCGATCCGTTCCCAATCCTCTATCAGGGCCAGCTGACCCTGTTCGTCGAGGACTATATCCACCGGCTCGGCAAGGCCATCATCTCGGCTGTGCCGTTCGGTCCGGACGGCCCGCTTGGCCGCCCTGAGCCGGTGCTGGAACTGCCCTGCCATCTCTCCTACCCCTTCGTCTTCGAGCGCGACGGCGAGGTCTGGATGGTTCCGGAAAGCTGTGCCAACGGCACGGTCGATCTTTACCGGGCGACTGCCTTTCCCGGCGGCTGGGTCAAGGAGGCGACGCTGCTGTCCGACATCGTCGCCAGCGACGCCACTCTGGTCGAGCACGGCGGCAGCTGGTGGATGTTCGCCACCGTCCGGGACGGTGAACCCACCGTCCGGGATGGTGCAGGCGCCTTCTCCGACACGCTGCATCTGTGGTCGGCGCCGGATTTTCGCGGTCCCTGGACGCCGCACCCGAACAATCCGGTGCTGATCGACATCGCCTCGGCGCGCCCGGCCGGCCGCATGGTGAAACGAGGCGATCAATTGCTGCGCCCGGTGCAGGACTGTCGCAGGAGCTATGGCGCGGCGCTCGGCATCGCACGCATCTCTCACCTTGATTTGATCGGCATGGAGCAGGTTGTTGAGACGATCTTAAATCCAGGTGCGCTATGGGATGGGCGCAAGCTCCACACGCTCAACGAGGCGGGTGGTTTCGAGTTCATCGACGGCTCGGCGATTGCACCGCGCTGGAGGCAACGAGGCGGCCCGGTATTAACCTAAACATTGGTTACTACCAGCCGCGCGTGCAGGTTGCTTGAGGTTGATTTGAGACCGGACGTATTTTCCACCAAAGGTTGCAGAGCGGAAAGATGACCAGCAGAAAGGGCGGTGAAATGAGTATCGCAGAGGCTGGCCCAGCCGAAGTCGATGTGGCGATTGTCGGCGCCGGGCTGGCCGGAACCACCCTGGCGACGGTGCTTGGAAAAGCCGGGCGCAAGGTGGCGTTGATCGATCCGCACCGCGTCCATCACGACGAGTTCAGGGCTGAGAAGATCGGCACGAAGCAGATGCAGCAGTTCGAGAGGCTGGGCCTCGACGCGACGCTTCTGCCTCTCGTCACTCCGATGGACGAGGTCCATGTTTTTCGCCTCGGACAATTGTTCGCGCGTGAAATGCACCGCGAGTTTGGATTTTCCTACGGCGCGCTGATCAACGGCCTGCGCGACGCGCTGCCGCCGCAAGTTCCGTTGACGGTGGGCAAGGTCGCCGAGATCACCACCGGACCGGACAAGCAGCGGCTTGTGCTCGCTGACGGCTCCGTCATTGACGCGCGGCTTCTGGTGGTGGCCACCGGCTACAGCGAAGCGGTGCGGCGCGCCATCGGCGTGAACCGTATAGAAGAATCCAAGGCATTTTCGCTATCGATCGGCTTCGACCTCGCCATCGCGCCGCGTGACTTCGCCTATCAGTCCGTCACCTGCTACGCCAAACGGGCCGGGGACCGTGTCGCCTACATCAGCGTCTTTCCGATTGGCAACAAGATGCGGGCAAACATGTTCGTCTACCGGCTGGTGGCCGAGCCGTGGACCAGGGCGTTTCGCCAGGAACCGCAAAAGATGCTTTGCGAACTGATGCCCGAGATATCAGCGCAATGCGGGAACTTCGAGATGGCAGGCCCTGTCGAGGTCAGGCAGATCAATCTGACCACGACGCAAGGCCATCGCCGCGACGGGGTCGTCTTCATCGGTGACGCCTTCTGGACCACATGCCCGACGCCGGGCGTCGGCATCGAGCGGGTGATGACCGATGTCGATCGGCTCCATTCGGTTCACATTCCGCGCTGGCTCGAAACACCTGGAATGGCGGCTGACAAGATCTGCGCCTTTTATGACGACCCGGTCAAAATCGCCTCCGATGAGAACGGCATGCGGGTGAGCTACTATGCCAAGGAGATCACCACCGGCACAGGGCTGGAATGGCGCATCCGCCGCCTGCGCAACAACACCGCGCGCCAGCTGATGATCGTCGGCCGCAAGATACGGCATTTGGGCCTGCGGCGGGCAAATGCTGTCGCTGGCGAAGCGTCATAGAACACACCGTCGCCCGGATCACCCCAGCGTCAGCCCCGCCTTGCGTGCTTCGGCGCGCAGGAACGGCAATCCGACGCCAATCACATCGTCCGGATCGTCCGGCCACCGGCCGCTACGCCGCCAACCCGCCGGCAATGTCCACATCGACATGGTTCATGTTTCGCGCCGTGTGCGCAGGAAGCGGGAACGAAATCGCCCGCCAGGTGTTAGAAACTTATGATGAACACCACGGAACCCCACGGTCACGGGATGGTGGCCGATATTTTGAGCTTGGAAGTTGCCAATGCCAGGCAGCGCATCAACCGGACCGAGCTCGCGATTCAACGCACCGAAGAAATGCTGGCCGAGAACATTGCGCTGCGCAGCAGGATACAAACCGCGCAATGGCGCCTGGTCGAGGCTGCGGAGCGCTTGGTGAAGATTTCCAGCGCAACGGCGCCGCTGTAGCCGATAGCGGCGATCGCCTTCACCGTCGGTTTCCTCCCCCGGAATGCGGACTGTTGCCTGGCGAGCCAACGGATTCCCGCATCAAAACCTGGCAAGGCTCGAGCTGTGCTCTCGGCGGCCCCTCCCCGCCTTCAATCCTGGCAAACAGGGCGTCCATGGCGTGGCCGGCGATCTGGCGCACCGGCTGCACCACGGCGGCGATGGCCGGCCATGTCACCTGCATCCACTCGGCATCGTCGAAGCCGACCAGCGAAATGTCGTTGGGACAATGCCAGCCACGCCGGCGGAATTCGGACAGCGCCACCAGCGTGCCCTTGAGGAACAGCGAATAGACGGCGGTCGGGCGTGGGCCCCCGCCCCCACCTTCGCCTTGATTGAAATAGTCACGCAATTGCGACCTGAGCGGTTCGACATCACTTTCGGCAAGCACGACGTCGATGCGCACATCCGGCGCCAGCGCCAACGCGGTGCCGCGAAAGCCGTCGAGGCGAGCGTGCATCGTGGCTGCCTGTTCGCCAAGGCCGACAACCAGGATGTGGCGGTGGCCCTTGCCGATCAGTTCGCGCGCCACCTCGGCACTTGCCGCCGCGCTGTCGGCCGACACGGTGTCGAACGCATCGTCCGACAGCACGCGGTCGATCAGCACGCCGGTCATGCCGTTGGCCTTCATGAACCCGGCCGCCGGGCCGTGCTCGTTGCGCACCGGCGCCAGCACGACGCCGGCCACCCGCCAGTCATGCATGCGTTCGAGGATTTCCTTCTCACGCGCCTCGGATTCACGGCTCGATGCGGCCACCAGCGTATAGCCGCGCTGCTCGGCCAGGCCTTCGAGCTGGGTGATCATCTGGCCGAAGAACTCGCTCTCGAACTCCGGCATGATGGCACCGATGATGCGGCGCTTGGCCCGCCGCATGTCGGAGGCCAGCGGATCGACGCGGTAGCCCAAAAGCTCGACGGCGTCGAAGACACGGCGCGCATTCTCGGGCTTCACCGTGGTGACGCCGGCCATGACCTTAGAGACGGTGGCGGCCGACACGCCGGCATAGCTTGCCACGTCGTGGATCGACGGACGCCGCCGCTGGCCCTGCCTATGCGCCATTGGTCCTCCTCACGAGGCGCGGACGTCAGTATTTTTCGTCCGCTACCACACGAGTAAATCGATTTTTCGTGATTGTAAATCGTTTAATCGGAGGTATTTTGTCTCCGTGCATGTCGCCCAAAAGTGTGCAACGGGATAACGACATGTGCAAACTAAAAATGTGCGATGAGGTTCGCGCCCGGAGGAAATTGCTATGTCAGACAGCACCTTGCCGCTGGTCATCAGCGCGCCGGAACCGCGCACGCTCGACCTCATCTTCACGCCTCCGCAGTTGGCACGCTTCCGGAAAACATACCGTATCGTCGAGACGACACTCGACGGCGTCGCAAAATTGCCGGCCGATGTGCTGGCCGAAGCCCGCTACATCGTCGGCCAGCCGCCGATCACGCCTGAAACGCTGGACAAGATGAAGGCGCTGCGCTGCGTCTTCAACGTCGAGACCAACCTGATCAACAACATGCCCTACGAGACGCTGTTTGCGCGCGGTATCCATGTTGTCACCACCGGCCTGGTCTTCGCCGAGCCGGTGGCCGAGCTTGGCCTTGCCATGGCGCTCAACCTCGCCCGCGACATCGTTGATGCCGACCTCGCCTTTCGCCAGGGCAAGGAACTGTGGGGCGGCGACGGCAACCGGACGGCCCGGTTGCTGTCGGGCGCCGATGTCGGCATCATCGGCTTCGGCGATCTCGGTCGCGCGCTGAACCGGCTGCTGTCGGGCTTCCGCACCCGCACAAAAGTCTTCGATCCCTGGCTGCCGCCGTCGATCTTGATCGACAATGGCGTCGAGCCAGCCTCGCTCAACGAGGTGCTGTCGCAGAGCGACTTCGTCTTCGTCGTCGCTTCGGTGACCAGCGAGAACCAGGGTTTTCTCGGCGCCGATGCCTTTGCCGGCATGCGCAGGGGTGCGGCCTTCATCCTGCTCAGCCGTGCCGGCGTCGTCGATTTTCCCGCCCTGATGGCGGCGGTGAAAAGCGGCCATATCGTCGCCGCCAGCGACGTCTTCCCGGAAGAGCCACTGGCGCAAGACCATCCGGTTCGTGCCTTGCCCGGCTTCCTGCGCTCGGCCCACCGCGCCGGCGCGCTCGACAGCGCCTTCAAGCGCATGGGCGACATGGTGCTGGAGGACATGGACCTGATCGATCGTGGCCTGCCGCCGCTGCGCTCCAAGCGCGCCGAGCGCGAGACGGTATCGAGGATGCGTTCGAAGCCGGTGGATAAGAACTGAACCTGCCCGGTTGGCGCGCCATTCGATCCGGAGCTCAATCAAATACCGCCAGGGGATGTCGCGCGCGATCTCCGCCCGATACTTGTCCTGGCCTCGCAACTCAATGCCGCCCGGGTGTCCGAGAACATGACCCGGACTTTGGTCACTGGCGGGTCCGCCTGAAACTCTCAAGCAACTCGGTTTCATTGCTGCAGCCATTCTCGAACAGCGAGAACACCGTGGCTGCGAGCCGCTGCACGTCCGGCTCCGGCGACTTCGGATCAAGTTTGCGTTCAGAGCAGACCTGGTCGAAGACGCGTTGGCACAGTTTCAGATCGGAAGGATAGAAGCCGGGATGGCGCTTGTTAAGGCTCGACATGAGAAGCCCCCTCTTGGAACAGCGGCCACTTGCCTGACGATGTCCGCGCCGCCAACCGTAAAAATCGTACACTTTCCCGCCTGCCAAAGAAAGACGCGAGTCATCAGCCACGCTTCGAACGGATGACCAGTTGTGACATGGTGCCTTTGTCGTTAGCCGGCGGATTTTATCGACCGCCCCCGTGATCCGGCGTT
Source organism: Mesorhizobium sp. CNPSo 4670 (assembly GCF_057784235.1). Lineage (NCBI taxonomy): Bacteria > Pseudomonadati > Pseudomonadota > Alphaproteobacteria > Hyphomicrobiales > Phyllobacteriaceae > Mesorhizobium > Mesorhizobium sp. CNPSo 4670. The sequence continues at coordinate 252,395 of NZ_JBWJFQ010000003.1, forward strand.
CCGACTGGATATGTCGGTTTTGTACCAAGACGGGTTTGGTACGTTTCCGACACTAACGTTCAGGTCGATCTTTTCGTATGCGAACGGTGGTGGGGGCCGCCGTGCATCGAAATTCATACCGCATTCCTAGGTTTTTTAGTTCAAACTCCCTATATACGGGCCATCGTCGGCACGTTGATACGGGGCGCGGACGGCTGGGAGATGGGATGGCTCTTGCCCTGTATTGGGCCGCGCCATGACCGATCCTGATAAAAACCATCAATACCGAAATCAACTGCTGCGGCGCATGCCGGCGGATGACTTGGCGCTGCTCGAGCCCCATATGCAGCGCTGCGACCTGCCTTTGCGCCAGATACTGGTGAGCCCCAATACTCCGATCGAGGCCGTCTACTTCATCGAACGGGGCATCGGCTCGGTGGTCGCCAGCACGACCAGCGGCCACGAGGCCGAAGTGGGCTTCATCGGCTTCGAAGGCATGACGGGATCTTCCCTGGTGATGGGTGACGACCGTGCGGTGCATGCCTGCTATGTGCAGCTTGAAGGCGAGGCCATACGCATCGAAGCCGGCCCTTTCAATGCAGCCCTTGCGGCAAGTGCGACCTTGCGGATGTTCCTGCTGCGCTTCGTCAACGCGCTGCAGACCCAGGCCGGCTGCACCGCGCTCGTCAACGCGAGGCTGAAGCTCGAGGAGCGGCTGGCGCGGTGGCTGCTCATGTGCGACGACCGGGTGCCTGGCGAAACCCTCTCCATCACGCACGAATTCCTGGCCATCATGCTTGGCGTTCGGCGGCCAGGCGTCACCGTTGCCCTCCAGTTGCTGGAAGGCCGCGCGCTGATCCGTTCGCGCCGCGGCGAAATCGTCATCCGCGACCGCGCCGGACTGGAAGAACTCGCCAACGGCAGTTACGGCGAAGCCGAGGCCGAATATGTCAGGCTGGTCGGCGAGATCGATGCCGACTGATCAAGAACGCCGTACCGACGGCTTGCCCGATGACGTCGCTTTGCCGGGCCGCGTCGCACCGACTTCATAGGCATCCGCCGCGCTGTTCCGGCTCATCGGCCCCTCTCTGCCGATTGGCCCATCTCTGCCGATCGGCAAGCCTGCATGCTCCAGGCTCGCGAGCTTGCATTTCGTCTGTTCGGCCGCCGCTCCGACAAGGCAATCTATGGCGAACATGTCGCCGACGTGATCGCTCGCGGCCACCGCCTGGCGTATCTTGCTCAATTGCGTCTGCGTATAGTCCAGAAGCTCGACCAGGCGGGTATGATCCAAACCGCCCTCCATCATAGGATGTCGAGTGGCCGATCCAGGTCGCTCTTGGCTTTTTGAAATACGCCCATTTGCCTGGCTTGCATAGGCGGATTGTCGAAAACGTACAGTTTGCAGCTCGCAGCCGGCCGCGCTATTGGCCAAAGGTCCCTCTTCGCGAGGCCATTGCGGCATGCGAGGTTGAGAAATATAAGCTATCGCTTGGATAAGCGCTCCGTACGTCGCGGGGGGCGATGTCGTGCCAATTCGCGAGAATCTCGCCGCCAACCTCAGGCGGCTGGTGCAACGCCACGCTTCCGTGAGCGCGGTGTGCCGTGAGCTTGGCATCAACCGCACCCAGTTCGAGCGCTATCTGCAAGGCCAGGCCATTCCGAACAAAGCCACCGCCAGGCTGATCTGCGGCTTCTTCAAGATTGACGAGAACGATCTGTATCGCGAGCCCGCTGCCGCGGCAGCCAGCGACAGCCACGCATCGCTACGCCAGAGACTGTATGAGACCATGGTGCATCCCCCCTCGCCGGCCATCGCCGGTGGCACCTATTTCACCTATTTTTCGGTCCCCGGCCGCCCCGACCTTCTGATGCGCTCGATCACCTTCGTGCAGCGTGAGACCGAGCTGGTCACCTTCAGGCGCGTGACACGGTGGGCTCCAGGCGACAGCCAGGGCGGAGCACGAGCTCCCGGCAACCACTACGGCGTGGTGATCTCGCGCCTGAACTGGATCTATTTCAGCGGCATCAACAGCCGCCCGACCGGCGAGCCGTCGATCATGGCCGTGCAATGGGCCCCCATCTCGGAGCCGGTCCTGGTCGGCAGGGCCATCGTCCTGACGGAATCAGGGCCAACCTTCGTGTCGGCCATCATGCGGCGGGACCTCACCAGGATCAGCCTGAAACAGGCGATGCGGATGGCCCACATCGTCAGGCTCGATGACCCCGACGTCGATCATCTGGTGGCCAGCCTCGCGCGCGAGGCCTGACGCAATAGATCCGGAACAACAGACGATGCGGCGCTGCCGGTGGAAGGGCGCCTCCCTTTTTCCGCCATGTTGCACTGCGAAAGATATGTTGCATTGCGGTGTCAGCCTGCCCGGCCGACACTTGCGACGGGCTGGGCCAAGAGGTGGGCCAAGCGCTGGGCTTGCACGAAGGAGCCGTCGTGGCAGCATCGTTCCGGCCGGACATACAGGGATTGCGCGCGCTCGCCGTCGGCGGTGTCGTCGCCTATCATTTCGGCCTCTCCGCTCTGCCCGGCGGCTTTGCCGGCGTCGACATCTTCTTCGTCATCTCCGGCTGGCTGATCACCACCCACCTTATGCAGGAGATCGGCGACACCGGCAGGCTCGACCTCTGGCGTTTCTATGCCAGGCGCGCGCGGCGCCTTTTGCCGGCGGCACTGTTCGTCATCCTGGCCACGCTTGCCTCCGGCTACTTCATCCTGGCGCCGCAGGAGCAGGCGCTCTATTCGCGCGGCGCCATGTTCGCCTCCGCCTACGCCATCAATCTGTGGCTGCTGCGCTGGTCGTTCGACTATTTCGCCGCGGACGCCACCAGCAATCCCTTCATCCACTTCTGGTCGCTGTCGGTGGAGGAGCAGTTCTACCTGGCCTGGCCGGCGCTGCTTCTGCTGGCGGCCTGGTTGCGTCCGGGCCGGCGAACGGCCGCGGCCGTGATCGGCGTCGCCGGCCTCGCCTCCTTCGTCGCCTGCGCCTGGCTGACCAGCGCGGCACCGGCATGGGCCTTCTATTTTTCGCCGCTGCGTGCCTGGGAGTTCGCCGCCGGCGGTCTGGCGACGCTGGTCCCAGTGACTTTCCTGCTGCATCGTCCATGGCCGCGCGCTGCCCTTGGCTGGCTCGGCCTGGCGCTGATTTCGGCGGCCTATCTGTGGCTGAGCGAGGACCTGCGGTTTCCCGGCTACCTGGCGCTGCTGCCGGTTGCCGGCACTGTGCTGGTGCTGTTGAGCGGGGCCGCCGAGGAGCAGGTCGGCAAGCGGACCAAGGGGCGGACCGACTGGCAGGCTATCGGTCCGGCTGCCGCTCTGTCGCTGCCGCCCCTGCAATGGGTCGGCGCGCTCTCCTATTCCCTCTATCTCTGGCACTGGCCGGTCATCGTTTATGCCCAGATGCTGGTGCCGGATCTCAGTGCGCTGCAGCGCCTCGGTTGCGGCGCGCTGGCCTTGGCGCTGTCGGTGTTCACCTATCGCCTGGTCGAGAACCCCGGACGGCGCGCCGGCTGGCTGACGGTGGGCGCCAGGGTTCCTTATCTCAGCGCAATTCCAGACGGAAAAGCGCGTCTCATTTTTCCTGCAATTGCGCTCGCTCCCGCGCTGGCGCTGACCGGTGCCGGCGTGGCGATGGCGTATGCCAATGCGCATCTGGCCCAGCGCAACATCGACCCTGAGCAGCGCGGCATCGAGCAGGCGGCCGAACAACCCTCCATCGCGCGCGCTGTCGACAAGAGTTGCCTGCTCGACTTCCACACGGTGACGCCCAAACCCTGCACATTCGGCCCCACCGATGCCGCCCACACCATCGTGCTGTTCGGCGATTCGCATGCCGACCACTGGTCGACGCCGCTGATCGAGGCGGCCAAGCGCAACGATACTAAGGTGGTCACCTATCTCAAATCATCGTGTCGTGCCTCGCGGCTCTCCACCTTCAACACCGTGCTGAAACGCGACTACACCGAATGCGACGCCTGGCGCGAGCAGGCGATATCGGACATCATCGCCCGCAAGCCGCGCCTTGTGGTGATCTCGGAATTCTCCATCGGCAATCTGACGCGTGACATGCCCGCCGCCAGCCGCACCGCCGAGACCGCGCGCTGGCAGGCAGGCCTGCGCTCGACCTTGCAAGCGTTCAGCCGGGCCGGCGTCGAGGCCGCGGTGATCCGCGACACGCCGATCAACGCAAGCTTCGCCGACTCCTGCGTGGCGCGCGCGCTGTGGTGGCGCGAGGCGCCATCGCCGCACTGCGACACGCCAAGGACCGAGGCCGCCAATGACGGCGCGGCCGCCGCCGAGCGCGCCGTCGTGACCAGCGTGCCCGACACGCTCTATGTCGACCTCACCGACCATTTCTGCGGCCACACCGCCTGCCACGTCTTCATCGGCGGCAAGCTGGCCTTCCGTGACCGCCACCACCTCGCCACCGCGTTTGCCGAGACGCTGGAGCGGCCGCTGGAAAAGGCGTTATTTTGAAAACCAGCGCCCGCCCTCCTACCGCCACCCACCCGACGCCGTAATCCGCTCTCCAGTTACCCAACCCGCCTCGTCGGACGCCAGAAACACCGCCACCCGCGCAATGTCGTCGGGCTGGCCAAAGCGGCCGAGCGGGGTGACCGCCACCAGCGCCTCCTCGTGTTCGCTGCCGACGATGCCGACGCGCTGCAACCCTTCGGTGTCGACACCGCCCGGGGCGATCGCATTGACGCGGATGTGGCGGCTGCCCAGCTCACGCGCCATCGACAGCGTGATCGAATCCACCGCCGCCTTGGTGGCGGCATAGACCAGCGAATTGGGCTGCGGGTTGAAGCTGGCGACCGAGCCGATGTTGATGATGCTGCCGCCGGCCGGCCCGAAATGCTTCACCGCTTCCTGGATGGCGAGCACGACGCCCAGCACATTGGTGTCGAATTCGCGGTGGAACTCGGCCTCTGTCACCGCCTCCAGCGGCTCGAACTGGAACACGCCGGCATTGTTGACCAGGATGTCGGCGCCGCCGAACAAGGACTTTGCCGCTTCGAACAGGCCGCGCACGTCAGCCGCTTGCGCGACATCGCCCTTCACCGCTACCGCCCGGCCGCCGGCATCCGCGATGGCGGCCACGACGCGCTCGGCCCCTTCCCGCGATGAGGCATAGTTGACCACGACAGCCGAGCCCGCCGCCGCCAGCCCCTTGGCGATGGCTGCTCCAATGCCCTTCGATGCGCCGGTGACGATGGCGACCTTGCCGTTCAGACTGCTCATCCATGCTCTCCTTGTGATCCTGACGATGAGCGGTATTTAAGCGCGCCTAAAAAGCGTATTAGATTATCAGAACGCCGTTCTTTCTTGCCTGGAATTCCGTAATCAGTTTCTTCTCGACATGCGATGATGCCGTCATGACCACCATCCTCGAAAAGACCGCCGGCCTCGTCGCCTTCGTGCGCACGGTGGATGCCGGCTCGTTCCAGGCCGCCAGCCGGCTGATCGGCTCCAGCCCGTCGGCCGTGTCGAAGAGCGTGGGTAAGCTGGAGCGGCGGCTCGGCGCAAAACTCATCCAGCGCTCGACGCGCCGGCTGGGGCTGACCAGCGAAGGCATCGCTTATTACGAGCGCGTGGCGCCGCTGCTGCGGGCGCTCGACGATGCGCAGGACATCGTGCAGAGCACCGGCACGGCGCGCGGCCTGTTGCGTGTCACCGCCCCGGTCGAACTCGGCCGCGGCCTCGTCGCTTCATGGGTGCAGCTGTTTCTGGCAGAGCAACCGGAAGTGAAGCTGGAACTCAGCGTCACGGACCGCCACGCCGACCTGATCCGCGAAAACTACGATGTGGCGGTCCGCATGGGCGCGCTGGCCGATGCCGGGCTCACGGCGCGGCGCATCGCCAGCCTGCCTATCGTGTTGGTGGCCGCTCCCGCCTATCTCCAGCGTCGAGGCTTTCCAGCCTCGATCGACGATCTGCGACACCACGATTTCGTCCGCTATGTCTCGGCCGGCCGCCCGCGGCCCATCACCTTCGCCGACGGCACGCAGATCGTGCCCGACGGCCGCTTCGACACCGACGACGGCGGCGCCATCCGCAACGCGGCGCTTTCCGGCGCCGGCATCGCCCACCTCATGCAAGTCGCCGTACAAGACGACCTCGACACCGCCCGCCTCGTGCGCGTCCTGCCGGAGGTGCCGATGCCAACCATGCCGGTCCACATCCTACATGCCTTCGGCCGCCAACTGCCGGCGCGGGCAAGGCTCTTCGTGGAGTTTTTGGCGAGGCAGATGGGGAGGTTGGGAAGGTAGTTCCCTCTCCCGTTTACGGCAGGGCAATCGCCTATAAAATTCCTGACATGTCGCCCGGCACCGCGCCCCCAGTGTCCGCATTGTTCGTCTCATCTTACAAATCTATGGAACGGGGCCGCGCCTCGGGGGTTATATTAGGCTAACCTTGAAAAGGAGGTAGCCATGAAGAAGCTCCTGCTTGTTTCGGTTATCGCCATTGCTTCAGCGGCGGCGATGATCGCTCCCGCGGATGCCGGTAGTCGCATCACGATCGGCATCGGCGGCTATGCCGACGACTATTACGGCAACGGCTATTACAATGGTTATGGTGACTACGGCGATCGCTACGCCTATCGCCGCTACTACCAGGACGAGTCCTACGACAACGGCTACAGGCCGCGTTATTACCACCGGCACCACCGTTGCCACATCGAACTGGTCAAGCACTGGCGCCATCACCACAGGATCATCGAGGAAATCCGTGTCTGCGGATAACCTGATCCGGGAAGATTGATCCGGCCGGCATTGCCGGTCGGGTCGCCTGTCACCCGACCCTTCTCCCCACCATCATCCCATAGTGCACCGCCAGCAGGTCCAGTCCGACCTTCAAGAGCTTCGTCACCACATCCCGCCCCTCGCCGGTCTGCTCGGCCAGGCTCTTGATCGAGCCGCCGGCGCAGCAGACTTTCTGCACCACGGCGACCACCTCCCAATGGCATAGCGCCCTGCTCGCGGCGGCGTGGGCGCGGCCAGCGTCGAGCACGCTGTCGGCGATGCCGCCGCCGTGCCGACCGCCGTCGACGCGCTCGCTCCAGCGCATCGGCTTCACGCTCGCCTGCTGGCTGCAGCGGAAATCCTCGCGGTAGCGCAAGCCGGCCTCGCGCTGCTGACGCGACAGCGAGGTGATGCCCAGCAGCGGATCCACATTGCGCACTCGCACGATGCCGCCGGTGGAGGTGAAGCCGTCATTCGACACCTCGTAGACGCGGCCCGCTTCCAGCGTGCCGGCGGCCAGCCGCTTGCGGCCGAAGTCATCGTCCTTCAGCGCGAAATCATGGCCGATCTCGCGGCGGATGCGCACCTGCTCGGCCTCGCTCTTCGGCAGTTTTGGCGCCTGCGGTCTTGCGGCTCTGGTTCTCTTGCTCACGGGAGGCTCCTGGCTGGAATTGGGTTCTTGGACTGGGCCGTACAGAACCTGGGTTCTGACACCCCGCCCCTCGCCGCGAGAAACTCGCGGATAGCGCGGCGTTTTGCGCAACTCGATGCAGAGCTGCTCTGGAGGGGCAAAACCAAGCCTTGCCACGGCTGCGGCCATATCCGCGTCCGGACTAATGGAACCAGCGCGAACTTTCGACGTTATGTCGCGTCCATACCAAGGGGAGGTTTGCCAATGACAGCTTTCGTGCCGGTTACGCTGCGCTTTTGCGACAACAGAACAATGCTGGTCGGCTCGGTGGCCGAGGCCGCCGACGCGCTCAGGCAGCAATGGCCAGACAAGACAGCACCTGGCTATGTCGAGGCGGCCCGGCTCGTCGCCCTGGCCGTGGACGGCACCTGTTGCCAGCGCATTGCCTTCGACGCCCTCACCAGGGCGGCCAGGCAACAGAATATATTGGTGGCCAGGCCAAGAAGCCGCGCCCATGCCTGGCTGGACGCCGTGGTCAGCCCATGAGGGTTGTGAGGTTGGTGGGCAGGGCCGGGCCGAAAATGTGATGCAACCGCCAGCCAGCGTGGCGCGTTGATAAGAGCGGGGTTTCCAGCCCCGCGCAGAGTGAAGGTGAACGCCGTGGGTACGATGAAGACCGGAGTGCCGCTGAAGGTGCGGATCGACGGGCAGATCGAAGAGATCGACTGCGTCAACGACGCCGCCGACTTCCTGCAGCGCTGGCCGCTCGAGCGGCGCGGCCATGTCTACCGCAGCGCCCTTAACGCCTGCAGCGCTGCGATCGCAGCGCAGATTTCCGAATCCGACGCCATGAAAGTGTTCACCGGCTTTGCCAGGGTGGCCGACATCCTGGAGGCCGAAGGCGGACCGGCCATGACGCTCGAGACCAGGACCGTGCAAAGCCGCATGCCCAAGCAAGGCCGGCAGATACCGAAATAGGGCGACGAGGTTTCTTTCTCCCCGTTCACGGGGTGAAATGCCCGCCAGGGCAATGAGGGGCGGCGCCAGCGCTTCGGTCGGATGCTTCAAGTTCATATCTGTTTTCAATCCCGCCACGTCAGCGCCCTCCTCATCCGCCTGCCGGCACCTTCTCCCCCGTAAACGGGAGAAGGAATGCTAACCCGCCTCCGCCTCAAAAACGCGGCGGCGGAAGCGCGCCTGGTGATAGGTGCAATAGCTCTTCAGCGCCTTGGTCCGCATGCCGCAGCACAGCATGTCGGCGCCCGGCCGGCCGCCCGGCGTATCCCCCTCTTCGGCAATGGACTTGTCGAGGTCCGCCTCCAGCGTCAGGTCCAGCGGCGCGCGGCAGCGGCCGAACAGGCAGTCTATGAAGCGCGTCGCCACGCCATGTGGCTGCCGGCCGAGGGCCGCACGAGGCGGCACTGGCATCTCCAGGCGATAGGCTTCGCCGTCGGCCACCAGCACACCCCCGCGCACCAACAGTCGTGGCGGCTCGCGCTTCGGCCGGACCGGCATGCTGGCGACGCCGGTGACGCGCGCGATGTCGATCGTGCTGGCGGCCACCTTGGCGATGGCTATGCCCGTTCCATTCGCCCGCTTGCTCGCCTTGCGTTTGCCGGCTGGCAGCCGCTTGCCACTGGCAAAGCCGATCGCGTCCAGCATGGCGTTGCGGTGCACGATGCCGATGATGGCGTTGCGTGACACGCGCGCGCCGCGCAGCGCAGTGAAAGCCGCCGCGATCTTCGAGGCGGAAAGCCCGTCCTTCAGCCAGCGGGCGATCTCTTGCAATTCGGCGTCGGTGTAGCTTGCCATCTCAGGGCTCCATCCAAAGTTCCAAAGTTCTGCCTTCGGCTGCCCGACGTCAGGCAAACGTCAGGGGTTCGTCCCAGTTGGCCGGCCCGCAGTCAGGGTTGTCCTGTTCGAGGCCGACTGCCGCCGGTTCGCCTCAGGCTGCGCGGGCCCGCCGCCTGGCCGGGTGAGCGAGGCGTGAAAGCCGTGCCTCGGCAATTTTTCTGTCGGAGGCGGAAACCGCCTCACCCGTCAGCGCGTCGAGCAGGATGACAGTGCCGTCCTGCGTGCGGATGCATGACCGGCCTGCTGGACCGGCAGAACCCGGGCCAGGGCCATCTCGATCGAATGGGGGGCCGGAGTCGCTGGGAGCGGCGGCTCCGGCCGTTCCGGTCGCCCGTGACGGGCGGACCGGACCCGAGGCCGATGCAATCAGGCAAGGAGCCTCGGGCTTCGCCCCGGCCGGGGAGGACGGCCGGTGCGGAAGGAAATGGCTGACGGTGGTGGTGACCGCCGGATGAGCCTCGCGTGAGGCCGGCGCCACGGCGCCATGGAGACTGGACAGGTTTTGCATGACAATATATAAGCATAACTCAAAAGTGCATGCAAGCCATTCTTTCATAGACGAGAGCCACTTTCATCGCTCACATGGGCGCCATGGCAAAAACGCAACTGTCGATCAAGGTCGGGGCGGCGATCCGCCAGGCGCGCAAGCAGCGCGGCCTGGTCATGCGCCATATTGCCGAGCACAACGACACCGATGTCGCCGCCGTCGGCAATTGGGAAACCGGGCGCAACCTGCCCAAGACCGAGAACCTTTTGAAGACCGCCGCCTTCCTGCGCGTCGACCCGGTGGCGTTGGGCAAGGGCGAGGTCGTCTTCCTCGACGATGCCGGCCCGGTCGCTGACGTGGAGATCGTCACCGATGCCGGCCCACCGCCCGCCGGACCGATGGATATCCCGGTGCTGGGCGCTGCCGTCGGCGGCGACGACGGCGATTTCACCTTGAACGGCGAGCCGGCCGGCTATGTCCAGCGTCCGCCCGGCATCCGCAACCTCCCCAAGGTGTTTGCGCTGCACGTGCTGTCCGATTCCATGGTGCCGCGTTACGAACCGGGCGACATGATCTATTGCGGCGGCCGCGAGGCGGTGCCCGGCGACCATGTCGTCATCGAGACCTTTCCCGAAGAAAACGAGCGCAACGGCAAGGCCTTCATCAAGAAGCTGGTCAAGCGCACCACTGCGGAGTTGGTGGTCGAGCAGTACAATCCGCCGAAGACCCTGACCTTCAACCGCTACGCCATAAAACAGGTCTGGCGCGTCATCCCGCTCAAGGAACTTCTGGGGTATTAGGGCGCCGGCTCCCGCAGCGCCCCTCTCCTCACGCCCGCCTCGAACCCTCCAGCGGCGCCTCGCGGTCGTTCAGCATCCGGGCTTCGCTGCGCACGCGCTGGCGCTCGTCGATGAACGCCGCCTGGATCGAAATGGCCACGCCCGGCAGCCCGTCGGCGCGGCAGGCCGAGCAGACGATGCGGCCTGAAAGGGCGGCCAGCGGCGTATTCCCCGACACCCCGAACCGCTTCAGCTGATCGGGCCGCCACCATCTGTTACGGCCGCAATCGGCGCACTCGACCGATATTGAGGCGACATGCGCGATCACTGGTTCCTTGCCTGGCAATGCCATCGCCCCTGCCTCGCCTTTGTTCCTGATTTGTTCGCATAATCCTGTGTTTTAGGCCGCGAGTCGAGTCGCCCATCTCAAAGATTCCCAAAAGTTTTTCTTCTACATTTATTTGAGTTATGCTTATATCAACTCACAAATGTGAGTCGGGGCGCGAACCGCCCGCCGCATCGTATCCGGGAGTGACGATGGACGCCCTTGCCGCCGATTTCGCCCGCGCCTGCGGTTACACCGGCGACAGCCCTGCTCTGCTCGAAGCTTTCGACACGATCCGCCGCAACGGCATCGAGCGCGCCCGCGAGGATCATGTCAGGCGCAAGGCCGTCATCGACGCGCTGAAACATTCGGAGGCGCTGTTCCTGGCGGCGATCGGTCCGGCGCTGTCGGCGCAAGAAGCCCTCGAGGACGCCGCCCGCTTCATCGCCTTCTGGCGCAACATGCCGCGCTTGCGCCAGGAGCGGCGCCTGCCCGACCTCATCAGAGCCAAACAGCAGCGCCTGGTGGCACGCTACTTCCGCCGTTACGGTCACCGGCTCTGGGCGTTGGAAGCGGCCTGACGAGCAGGCATCCAATAGCTTGCCTCCCTATCCGTCCAGCACCCCTCATCCGTCTCGGCGCTGTGCGCCGACCCAACCTTCTCCCCGAGAGGGACAAGCGACTATTTTCTCACCCGCGACTTCAGCCAGCGGTCAAACGCGACCGCCAGAATCAGGATCAGGCCGATGACGATGCTTTGCGTGTAGGACGAGACGTTGTTGAACTGCAGCCCGTTCTGCAGCACGCCGATCAGGGCGGCACCCACCACCGTGCCGCCGACCGAACCGATGCCGCCGAACAGCGAGGTGCCGCCGATGACCACGGCCGAGATCACCGTCAGCTCGTAGCCGATGCCGGCCACCGCTTCCGAGGAGTTGAGCCGCGCCGACAGCACGAAGGCGGCCAGACCGGCGAAGAAACCGACAATGACATAGACCGAGACCAGGATACGGTCCACGCGCAGGCCCGACAGCCGGGCCGCTTCGGCATTACCGCCGACGGCATAGACGGCGCGGCCGTAGCGCGTGTAGCGCAGCACGATGTGGCACAGGATGGCGGCGGCTGCGAATATCAGCGCCGGCACCGGCACAGGTCCGATCAGGCCAGTGCCGAACCAGCGCATCGAAGCGTCGAAGCCCGAGATCGGGCCGCCATTGGAAATAGTCAGCGTCAGCCCGCGAAACACCGTCAGCCCGCCCAGCGTGACGACGAAGGGCGGCACTTTCAGCCTGGTGATGGCAAGGCCCTGCACGCCGCCTGCTGCAGCGCCAACCACGACGGCGGCCAGCAGGGCGGCGAACCAGCCATAGCCCAGCGTGCCTGAGGTTGACAGCGACAGCGTGTTGGCGGTGCCGCCCTTGGCGACCACGGCGGCGACCATGCCGCAGAAGGCAAGCAGCGAGCCGACCGACAGGTCGATGCCAGCGGTGAGGATGACGAAGGTCATGCCGAGCGCGATCAGGCCGGTGATGGAGATCTGGCGCGTGATGTTGAACAGGTTGATCGGGTCGATAAAGCTCGGCTTCAGCACAGTGAAGACGACGACCAGTGCGGCCAGGAATAGCAGTGGCCCAAAGCTCATCAGCAGCCGCGCGATGTTGATGCCGCTACGCTGGTTCTGCTCTCCCGCCACGCTCATCGTGCCTGCCCCTTTGCTTCCGGCCCGTTCGCATCCCGCTTGTCGAGTGCCATCAGTTCCATCAGTTTTTCCTCGCTTGCCTCGATCCCCGGCATCTCGCCGGTGATGCGCCCTCGGCGCATGGTGACGATGCGGTCCGACACCGCCAGCACCTCGGGCAGTTCGGACGAAATCATCATCACCGCGATGCCGCGCGCCGCAAGCTGCACCAGGATTTGGTGCACCTCGGTCTTGGCGCCGACATCGACGCCGCGCGTCGGCTCGTCGACGATCAGCACTTTCGGATCGCGCGCCAGCCAGCGCGCCAGGATCACCTTCTGCTGGTTGCCGCCAGACAGGCCCTCGATCGCCTGTTCGACCGAGGCCATGCGGATCGACAGCATCTTGCGAAAACCGGCAAGCGCGTCGCGTTCGCGCCGCTCGGCCATGAAACCCAAGCCGTTGCTGAACGTGCCGAGCGACGCGACGGAGAAATTCGGCAGGATGCCGAGTGCGGCAAAGATCGCCTGGTGCTTGCGGTCCTCCGGCACCAAGCCGATGCCGAGTGCTATGGCATCCGCCGGTGACGCGGGAGCGATTGGCTTGCCGTCGAGCGTGATGGTGCCCGCCGCGATGCGGTCGGCGCCGAAAATGGCGCGCGCCAGTTCCGTGCGGCCCGAACCGACGAGGCCGGCGACGCCGAGGATTTCGCCGGCCTTGAGATCGATATCGACGCCGTCGAGCACGATGGCATGCGGCGCCTCGGGGTCGCGCACCGTGCGCAGGCCGCGCACCGACAGCACGACATCGCCGGCGACCGCGCGCTGCGCCGGCCGCGCATAGAGTTCGGATGCGGCGCGGCCGACCATCTTCTCGATGATCTTCGGCAGCGCGATCGGCCCGCCCTGGCGGTCGAGGTGCCCGGCCAGCCTGCCGTCGCGCAGCACCGTCATGCGGTCGCAGATGGCGGAGGCCTCCTCCAGCCGGTGGGTGACGAACATAATGGCGACCTTGTCCCTGCGCAGCCGGTCCATGATTGACAGCAGCCGCTGCACCTCGGTCTCGGTGAGCGCCGACGTCGGCTCGTCCATGATGATCAGCCGGCTTTCCAGCGACAGCGCGCGGGCAATTTCGACCAGCTGCTGTTCGGCCACCGACAGCGCCGACACCGGCGTCATCGGATCGATCGAGAGGCCGACGCGGGCGATGATCGCGCGGGAGTCTTCCTCCATCTTGCGCCAGCTGACCAGCCCGAGCGGACCGATCGGTGCGCGGCCGATAAAGATGTTCTCCGCCACCGTCAGAGTCGGGATCAGGCTCAGCTCCTGGTAGATGGTGACGATGCCTAGCCGCTTGGCATCCTGAGGGCTGGACGGGTGATAGTCGGCGCCGTCGAAGGTGATGCGACCGCTCGACGGCGGCATGACACCCGACAGGATCTTGAGCAGCGTCGACTTGCCGGCGCCGTTTTCGCCAAGCAGGCCGAGGATTTCGCCCGGCCGGATGTCGAGCGAGACGTCGCTCAGCGCGGTGACGCCGGAGAAATGCTTGGTGACGCCCTCGACGGCAAGCAGGACGGGCGGTGACGATACAGCTTCAGCTAACGGCAATGGTTGCTCCCTGAATCATCGAACGTCAGCGCCGCCCCTCAGCGTCAGAGCGATTCCGTTCTCCCCGTCGCTACACGGGGAGAAGGTGCTGGCAGGCGGATGAGGGGCGGCGCCAGCTTCGGCGATCTGTGCGCAACCTGCCCAACTACTTCGTCTCGCCAATCCGCTCGGCCTTGTCGAGATTGTCCTTGCCGATGACGATTGGCGTCAACAGCACCAGCTTCTCCTTCGGCTCGGTCTTGTCCTTGGCGTAAGCCACCGCGATGCGTACCGCCGTGCGCGACTGTTCGCCGGGAAACTGCTCGACGGTGCCGGCGAGCTTGCCGTCACGTACAGCGACCAGCGCTTCCGGCAGCGCGTCGAAGCCGTAGATTTTCACATCGGTGAAGTTGCGCGCCGCACACGCCTCCATGGCGCCGAGCGCCATGTCGTCATTGGCGCAGACGATGGCATCCGGCTTGCCGTTGGCGGCAAGGCCGGCCTCGGTCACCGACAGCGCCTCGGCGCGGGCGAAGTTGGCGGTCTGCTCGAATATGATCTGGTACTTGTCCTTCAATGGATCGAGCACATTGTGGACACCCTTGTTGCGATCGATCGCCGGGCCGGCGCCTGGCTGACCCTGCAGATGGAAGATCTTGGCGCCATCGGGGAACGCCGCCACCATGGCGTTGGCCTCCGCCTCGCCGCCCTTGACGTTGTCGGCGCCGACATGGGCCAAAATGCCCTCGACACCGTCGACGCGGCGGTCGATCGTCACCACGGGAACACCGGCCTTGACCGCTTCCTCGATTGCCGGCGCCAGCGCGTTGACGTCGAGCGGCGAGATGACGATGGCGTTGACCTTCTGCACCAGGGCCGCCTCGATGTCGGCAGTCTGCTTGGTGGCCGAGTTCTGGCCGTCGCTCTCGGTCAGGTTGACGCCTTGCACGGCGGCCTCGGCCTTGATCTCGTTCAGCATGTGCACGAAGAATGGGAAGCCGAGATTGGGCACCGAGCCGAGGATGGTGAGCTTGTCCTCGGCAAACACCGAGGGCGCGGCAAGCATCATGGCGCCAAAGGCCGCGGACGACAGCAGGAATTCACGTCTGTTCATAGGGTTCCTCCTCCACAGGGACGCATCATCCCCAAGGCCGTGATTGGTCTTGGGAAGGGATCATGCGCCGGTTCAAAGTGTTGGAGCATCCTCCGTGCGCCCGAAAACGCGTGCAGCTCCAGCTGATCGCCGCTGTTGAAAAGTGCCTCCCATCGACGTCAGCGCGGGATGCTAACCCAGGGTCATCCGTTTACGCAATAATCGATAGAACGGAACTGTTGGGCAAATTATCGGAATTGTCGGATTTTTGGATTTCTGGGGTCGGCAACGCCTTACCCTTCGCGGCCAGCGTTCTGTTTGCGAGCGTTTTTCCGATTGACGCGGCAAGTGACGTCTTTTATAGAACCAAATAGTTCCAGAACTAAATGGTTCCAAAATGGCAACCCAAATCTCCCTCGACGACACATTCGCAGCGCTGGCCGATCCGACGCGCCGCGCCATCCTTGCCCGATTGCTTGACGGCGAAGCCTCGGTCGCCGAACTGGCGCAACCTTTCGCGCTGACCGTGCGGGCGATCTCCAAGCATGTCGGCGTGCTGGAGCAGGCAGGCCTGGTCACCCGCAGCCGGTCGGCGCAGAAGCATCTGAGCCGCATCGAACTCAGGCCGCTGCGCGACATCGACCGCTGGCTGGACGGCTATCGCAAGCTTTGGGAAGGCCGCTTCGACCGCATGGAGGACTTGTTGCGGCGCGACGCGGACAAACCGGCATGAGCGCGCCCATGACCTCGACGGCCGACCGCAGCTTTGCCATCGAGCGGACTTTCGACGCCCCGGTCGAGCATGTCTTCCGGCTGTGGACGGATCCTGTGCTGGTGGCGCAATGGTGGGGTATCAAGGACTGCACCATCCCGCATTGTGTGCTCGACCTACGCGTTGGCGGCCGCTGGCGCATCGACATGCGCACCTCGAGCGGCGCGCTCTACCGCAACCAGGGCAGCTATCTCGAAATCGTGGGGAACAGCCGACTGGTCTATTCCGACGAGCCGGATCCCGAATTGCGCGAATGGGCCGGCAAGCCGCCGGGGCAAAGCCGCCATACGGTGACCTTCACGCCGGATGCGCAGCGAACCCACGTCCATTTCGAGGTGACGCTGGCCAGCGCCGCCGACCGCGAGCGCCTGTTGGCGCTCGGCATGCGCGGCGGCTGGACGCAGAGCTTCGACCGGCTCGAGCAGTTGATAGGAACGACCCATGCTGGCTGAAAACGCCGAGCCGACCACGCAGGCCGTCCTGTCGCGGGATGGAACGCCGATCGCCTGCGAGCGCCGTGGCAAGGGCCATCCGCTCATCCTCGTCGACGGCGCGCTTTGTTCCCGCACCATGGGTCCGAGCCTTCAACTCGCCAAGGCGCTTGAAGGCAGCTTCACCGTGTTCCGCTACGACCGCCGTGGTCGTGGCGACAGTGGCGACACCGCGCCCTACGCCGTCGAGCGCGAGATCGACGACATCGAGGCCGTGCTCCGGGCCGCCGGCGGCGAGGCCTTCGTCTGGGGCATGTCGTCGGGCGCCATGCTGGCGCTGATGGCGGCAAGCCGCCTGCCCGGCATCGGCAAGCTGGCGCTCTACGAGGCGCCGCTGATCGTCGACGACAGCCGCAAGACCACGCAAGGCGACTGGGCAGCGATCCGGGCCGCGGTCGCCGAAGACCGGCGTGGCGACGCCGTGATCGCCTTCCTCAAATCGGTCGGCATGCCTGGCCTGCTGATTGTCTTCATGCGGCTGACGCCGATCTGGCGCAAACTCAAGGCGGTGGCGCATACATTGCCCTATGACGGCGCCATCGTCGCCGGCGATCAGCTCGGCAAGATGCTCGACCCTGCCCGCTGGGCCTCTGTGCGCGTGCCGACCCTGGTGACCGATGGCGGCAAGAGCCCGCTCTGGATGCAGCGTGGAAACAAGGCGCTGGCCGAGGCGCTGCCCAATGCCCGTTACCGGACGCTGGCCGGTCAGAACCACATGCTGAAACCCGCCGCGCACGCACCCGTGCTGACGGCGTTTTTCAACGGGCGGGAATAGCCTCTTCCGGTAAGAACAGCTTCGTGGAAGGAGACAGCCCGCCATCGCCGCATGTGAGCGGGCCTCGCCGCATCCGGCTTGCGAAACCGTCGTGGCCCGTGGCATCTGTCTGACACAACGGACCGATCCGCAGCAGCATGGCAGCACGACCATCACCGCCCAACAGCAGGCCACCTGCCGGCAACGCTCGCCCTGGCAAGCCGCACACTGGCAAACCGCCTGGCGTCAGCCTCAACCGCGCGCTGTCGAAGCTCGGCCTGTGCTCGCGCACGCAGGCCGAGGTGCTGATAGCGGAAGGCCGCGTGCGCGTCGGCGGCAAGGTGGTGCGCAATGCGACCTTTCGTGTCGACCTCAACCGCGACCGCATCGTCGTCGACAACCGGCCGGTGGTTGCCGAGCGCAAGGTCTATCTCATCCTCAACAAGCCGCGCGGTCTGGTCACCACCCGCGACGACCCGCAACAGCGCGACACCGTCTATGCCTGCCTCGACGGGCTCGACCTGCCCTTCGTCTCGCCGGTCGGTCGGCTCGACAAGGCGAGCGAAGGCTTGCTGTTGATGACCAACGACACCCAGTTTGCCAACCGGCTGATGGACCCGGCCTCGCATCTGCCCAAGACCTACCACGTGCAGATCGGCACGGTGCCCGACGCCGCGATGCTGGAAAGATTGCGCGCCGGCGTGACCGTCGACGGCGAGACCCTGACCACGAACGCGATCGAGCTTCTGCGCAGCGGAGGCCGCACCGCGTGGCTGGAGATCGTGCTCGACGAGGGCCGTAACCGCCACATCCGCCGCCTGCTCGCCGCGCATGACATCGAAGTGCTGCGGCTGATCCGCATCGCCATCGCCCGCCTGCAACTCGGCGACCTCGCCAAGGGCACCGCGCGGCACCTGACGCTGGAGGAACTGGCGCTGCTGGCGGGGTAAGTGGCGGGTGCAGGCCTCTTCAACCTCGACATCTCAAAAAAATCTTGGCCCCACCGATGATTTCCGCTCACCCGCGCTGTCCTGATCTACAGGCGCTGGAATGGTCCGGCCGCCGGAAGAAGCGAGGTGATCCATGGCATCGTTACAAGGTCAGAATGTCGTCGTCGTCGGAGGCAGCCGGGGTGTCGGCCGCGCGATCGTCGAAACCACACTCAGCGAGGGCGCGACGGTGCTCGCCGTAGCCCGGGGGGCAGCCGATCTGAAGCAGCTGTCCTGGGAGAAACCCAGAGTGAAGACATTGGCGGTCGACGCGACGCAGGAGACCGCGCCCGATGCGGTGTTCGCCGCGCTGGAGCCGGATGTACTGGTGATCTGCGCCGGCGCCCTTGCCCCGTCGGCGCCGGTCCAGGACCAAAGTTGGGATGACTTCTCCGCGAACTGGGACATGGACGTCAAGGCATCGTTCCTGTTTTGCAAGGCCGCACTTCAGGGCCGGCTGAAGCCGGGCAGCCGGGTGGTGCTGATCTCCAGTGGCGCGGCACTCAGCGGCGGCCCGCCGAACTCCGGCGGCTATTCCGGCGCCAAGCGCATGCAGATGTTCCTTGCCGCCCATTGCCAGAAGGAAGCGGACCGGCTCGGCCTTGGCCTGCGCTTCATGGCGCTGGTGCCGATGCGGATCATGCCGAACACTGGCGTCGGCCAGCGCGGCATCGACGGCATCTCGGCCTATCTCGGCATCAGCCCGCCGGATTTCCTCGCCAGCATGACCGACATGCAGACGCCGGCCGATGTCGGACACGCCGTGGTCGCGCTTGCCGGCGGCACGCTACAAGGCGTCTCCTTCACCGTCAGCGGCAGCGGACTTGCCGCGGCGGCATGAGGCGCGCAGGATGCCAGTCGAATTCAACACGATGGGCTCGACATGACAGACGCTCCTGGCCCGCTTGAGCCATTGGGCGAACAAGGCCAGCCGGCCCTCGACCGGCTGGCCTTCGAGCGCCTGACATTGGCCCACCGCCGCGAACTCAAGCTGCACTGCTACCGGATGATGGGCACGCTGCACGAGGCCGACGACCTCGTCCAGGACACGTTCCTGAAAGCCTGGCGAAGCCGGTCGCAATTCGACGGCCGCGGCTCGCTGCGCGGCTGGCTCTACACGATCGCCACCAACAGCTGCCTCAATGCCATCAAGGCGAGGTCATCGGCGCATCGCATTGTCGAGCAGCCAGGACGGCCGCCGAGCGAAGGGCGGGCCGCTGCCGGACCCGCCGCAGAACTCGCCTGGCTGGAGCCCTACCCGGACACCGAGCTGCCGGACCTTGTCGACGGCGAACCCGGCCCGGAAGCGCGCTACGAGGCCCGCGAAGCGGTGCAACTCGCCTTCGTCGCCGCGATCCAGTCCTTGCCGCCCAGGCAGCGCGCCGCCCTTTTGCTGTGCGACGTGCTGGGCTGGTCGGCGCTCGAGAGCGCGCAATTGCTGGGCGGCTCCGCAGCTTCGATCAACAGCGCCCTGCAGCGGGCCCGCGCAACGCTTGGGGCCCGCTATCCGCAGGGGCGTCCCGTGCAGCGGTCACGGCCCACCAGCGAAGAGGGCCTGTTGCTGGAGCGCTACATGCAGGCCTGGCAGGCGGCTAACCTCGACGGCTTCATCGAACTGCTGCGCGAGGACGCCACCTACCACATGCCGCCATGGCTGGACTGGTATCAGGGCCGCCAGGCGATCCACGGTTTCTTCAAGACTGTGTGGGGCAATTTCGCCGGCTATCACGCGGTCGCCACCCGCGCCAACGGCCAGCCCGCGGTTGCGATCTATGCGCGGCGCCACCAGGATTCCGAATGGCGCGCCCAGTCGCTGCATGTCATCGAGCCGACCGACGGCGGGATCGCCTCGCTTACGGTCTATGTCGGCCCCATCGGCCCCGGCCTTTTTGCTCCCTTCGGCCTGCCGCCGGTCTGGCAGCCCTCCTGACGGGAAGCTGTCAGGAGGGCTGGTCTATATCTGCGCACGGGGGCCGGCAGCGGCTCCGGCAACCAGGGAGCATGCAATGAATTTCGTCTCCGTCCGCATCATCACGTCGGATGTCCAGCGCCTCGTGCACTTCTACGGCGAGATCACCGGCATGCCCGTGACGATCTACACCGAAGACTTCGCCGAACTGGCGACACCGGCCTGCACGCTGGCAATCGGCAGCACGCGCACCTTGCAGCTGTTCGGCGGCGACGTCGCCCGCCCCGCCGACAACCACACCGCCATCATCGAATTCCGCGTCGGCGACGTCGATGCGGAGTTCGCCAGGCTGTCCGACACCATCAAGGACGCAACCGTGCAGAAGCCGACCACCATGCCCTGGGGCAACCGATCGCTGCTGTTCCGCGACCCGGACGGCAATCTGGTGAATTTCTTCACGCCGGTGACCGCCGAGGCGATCAAGAAATTCGACAAATAGCTGTCGATGGCGACCCTGCCGCAGGTCGCCCCAGGTTTCCATGCTGTCGCGCCTTTGGCAAACGAGGCGCCTTGCGGGAGTGGGTCAGTTTGGAATTCAACGCTCCATCATGCGCATGACGCGCACGGCATTGCCAACTAAGCCGGCGGAGGCTTCTGGCCGTTAGGAGCGGCGGTCACGGCTATTTCCTGAAGCGGCGGGCATGCCAGATCGGCATATGAGCAGAAAACGCAGCAATCACCCGCTAAGGCTTCAAGAGCACGCCGCAGTTTTTGCATTCGTAGAAGTGAACACAGGCGTCGGTCGGCATCGTTTCCACAGACTGATGTCCGCACTCAGGGCAAGTAAGGGTGCTCTCAAGCTTCATTGCCACTCCGAAGCATTGCGATCGGGGCGAATTTCAAACTGAGACACTGGCCTTCACGATCACTACAATGGCATTGCCGATCACGTCGGCGGGCGTTTTGGCCCTTAGGTCCAATTGCCAGCTATTTGTCACCCTGCCTTGCTGAAAACGACCGTGCCGTCATCTTTGCGAACCTCCACCGCTACAATGCCGTCCTCCAGCTTTCGAGCGGGGAAAGTCGCCATGGCGTGATCCCTCGCAGCCTTCTCGGCATCGAATGGCGTCTTTGCCACAATGCCTGTTTTCCCATACCATATGACAATGAAGGCCATGGCCGATCCTATGCCGTGCACTAAGCATATAGGAGATCGGAGATGCGACAACGGATCGATGTCGATCAAAGTGCAAGCCGACACCGCGCGCTTTTCTGAGCCACGTCGAACCTTTCGGTCGCGGGACAGCTTTGGCAGTTGGCGCCTGCGCCCCCTATTTCTGGTTCCATTTGCGGATGACCGGCTCGGTCAGATCGTGCTCGTAGCCGAGCACGCTGATGCTTGCGGTGTCCAGCACGAACAGCCCGCCGCCTTCCGGCGCCAGGCCGATCCAGCGCGCCGCCAGCACGCGCAGGAAATGCGCGCTGGAAAACACCAGGATGTCGGCATTGGCCTTGCGCAGCGCCGCGATGATCGTGTCGGCCCGCGCGCCGACATCGGCCGCCGTCTCGCCCTTCGGGCAGCCATCGCGAAACACGTTCCAGCCCGGCCGCTCGGCCAGGATCTGTTTTGTCGTCAGCCCCTCGTAGGCGCCGTAGTCCCACTCCTGCAGATCGTCCTTCTTGACGCTCTCTGCGCCGAAGCCGGCCAGCACGCTGGTGTTGTAGGCACGCTGCGACGGGCTCGACCAGACGGCTGAAAACGACAGGTCCTTAAGCCGTTCGGCAACGCCGCGTGCGGCAGCCTCGCCGGCCGGCGTCAGCGGCATGTCGGTGCGGCCGGTGTGCTGCCCCGAAAGGCTCCACGCCGTCTCGCCATGCCGGACCAGATGGATCTGTGGGAACGCGCTGCTCATATGGATGCCCCTCAAAGTCGCCGGCACCTTAGAGGAGGACGCGGCAAAGGGGAATCCGGCTGACGCGAAAGTGTGTGGTTGCCTGGCCCTGTTCCGCATCAAGCTGGCCCCTGTGACGAGCCCGGTGGCGCAACTATATCAGGGTAGCCCTACAGGCTCTCACCACCACAAGGGGCATCGGCCCTTGCACGACAGGTCACATCATCATGTACACACATTTGCTGATCGCCACCGACGGATCGGAACTGGCCGACAAGGGCGTTGCCCACGGCCTGGCGCTGGCCAGCCGCCTCGGCGCCACTGTTACCTTTGTCCACGTCACCGAACCATTCCCGATCTTCGCCTGGGGCGGCACCATGGCCGGCTATGCCGCCGGCGATGAATTCGTCGCCTATCAGGAAGGCGGTCGCCGATACGCCAAGGACGTGCTCGACAAATGCAAGGCGTCGGCGGACCTCGCCAATGTGCGCGCTGAGGTGGTGCATATCGAGGACAAGAAGCCCGCCGAGGCGATCCTGGAACTGTCGCGGGCTGAGGGCTGCGACCTGATCGTGATGGCCTCGCATGGCCGCCGGGGACTGGGCAGGCTGCTGTTGGGGAGCCAGACGGCGGAGGTGCTGTCCTTAACCGAAATCCCGGTCCTGGTGGTGCGCTAAGCCTGCGCGGCTACAGCACCACCTCTCCCGCGAGATAGACCCCCAGCGCCAGCAGCCCGACGAAGAACGCCATGTGGAAGGTCTCGACGCTCATCCTCTGGCGCAGCACCTGGCCGACGACCATGCCGGCCAGCGCCGGCACAAGGGCGGCGACCGATCCCACCAGTTGCGCCGTCGGCGATGCGAAAGCGCCCGTTCTGAACAATCCGAGGGCCAGCGCTGCCGTCGAGACGGTGAAGGACAGGCCGAGCGCCTGGATCAGGTGTTCCCTGTCCAGCCGCAGCGATTGCAGATAGGGCACGGCCGGGATGACGAAGACGCCAGTGGCGCCGGTGACCAGCCCGGTCGCCACGCCGACCAGCGGCGACGCCCACGCCTCGTGGCGCGCCGGCGTGGTGAAGCCGGCACTGGCGAGGCCGACAAGCCCATAAAGCACCAGCGCCGCGCCCAGCCCCGCCGAGGCAAATGCCGTGTGCGTGCCGGTCAAAAGACCGGCGCCGGCGACAGTGCCGAGCACGACGCCGGCCATCATCGTCCACAGCCGCTTGCACAGACCGCCGAAGGACGGGCCGGTCAACAACTGCCAAAGGTTGGTGACCAGCGACGGGATCAGCAGTAAGGCGGCGGCCTGCGCCGGCGGCATCGTCACCGCCAGCAGTCCCATCGCCACCGTCGGCAAGCCCATGCCGATGACGCCCTTGACCAGGCCGGCGGCGAGAAAGACCGCACCGATCCAGGCGACGACGCCGGCGCTCAGCACGATCGCACCTTCAGGGTAGGATCAGTCATGCAGCAGCATGTCCGTGGCATCGGCCTCAGGGCTGGACATTGCCGGCGCGGCATCGCGGCTGACGGGGGTCGCGGTGCATCCCCGCAGGCCGGGCTCCGCCCGCACCATCGCAAGGCACGCCACAGCGACGGCCAGCACGATTGCCGTGCTTTCAAGAATGCCGGGCCGGCCCGATATTCGTTCGCTCATCACACATCTCCACCCGAAACTGTTTGACGCAGATGCGGGCCGGTCACAATGTGGAAGTTGCGTTGTCAGCCTTCGGCTAGAACGAAGGCTGACCTATGGAAGAAGCCACTGGCTTTGCCTGGCTGCCGAACCGTTTGCAGGAGCAGAAAATGCGCTTCGATCTGGTCGATCTCCGGCTGTTCCTGCTGGTGGCCGAGCGCGGCAGCATCACCCATGGCGCCGAACTCGCCGGCCTTGCCCTGGCCTCGGCCAGCGCCCGCATCAAGGGCATGGAGGATCGGCTCGGCGCGCCGCTGCTGGAACGTCGCCGCCGTGGTGTGGTGCCGACAGCGGCCGGACAGGCCCTGCTGCATCATGCGCGCGCCGTGCAGAACCAGATCGAGGCGATGGCCGGCGACCTCGGCGCCTACGCCACCGGTCTTCGCGCCCGCGTCCGGCTGCTCGCCAACACCGCCGCCACCGGCGAGCTGCTGCGTGGTGTCCTGCCGGCTTTCCTTGTCACGCATCCCCAGATCGACATCGATCTCGACGAGCGCCCCAGCCATGAGATCGCCGAGGCGGTGGCCAGCGGTGCGGCCGATCTCGGCATCGCCGCGACATGGGCCGGCCTGTCGCATCTCGAGCAGAAACCGTTCTTCATCGACCGCCTGGTGGTGATCGCCGCGCGGAACTGGCCCGGCCTCGAAGGCCGCACCACCATGCTCGCCGACATTCTCGATCAACCCTTCGTCGGGCTCGGCACCGGCCATGCGCTGCAGGAGCACGTCACACGCCAGGCCGCCCGCCTTGGCGGACATCTGCATGTCCGCATCCGCGTGCCCGGCCTCGACAATGTCTGCCGGCTGGTCGCGCAAGGCGCGGGCATCGCCATCGTGCCGGAAAGTGCGGCGCGCCGCTCGGCCCGCACGCTGCGCAGCCTGCGGCTGACCGACGACTGGGCAACGCGCCAGCTCAATCTGTGCGCCCGCCGCTTCGACGAGTTGACGCCGCAAGCGAAATTGCTGGCCGCCGCGCTGGTCTGAACCCGACAGCCCAATGGCGAGCAACCGCGACCGCGCAAGACGGCGCACCATGCCGCTTGGTGCGAAAACTACACCTTGCTTTTCAAAAATTCGTGACATAGCTTGTTTTCATATAGGCAAACAATTTGCCAATCTTTTTTCTTTTTATGAAAGACAGAGCTTTTGCGGGAACATCTCGATCTGACCGATCGGCGGCTGGTCAAACAGCTGTCGCAGGACGCGCAGCCGGGCATCAACCGCCTCGCCGAGATGTTGGCGATTTCGGTGCCGACGGTGCGGACGCGGCTGCGCAACCTGCTCGACCGCAACCTGCTGAAGATCGTCGGGCTCTTGAACCTGACCGAGCGTCCGGAGCTGATCTCGGCCATTGTCGGTATCAATGCGCAAGGACGCGGCCGGGCCCGCGAACTGGCGCAGCGCATTTCCGAACTGCCCTTCGTCAACTCGGCTTCGGTGGTCACCGGGCGCTTCGACATCATCGTCGATGTGACCGTGGCCGGTGACGTCGCCGATCTCTACCGCGTCACAAGCGAACTGATCCCTGGTGCCGGCGAGCCGGGCGAAGTCGTGCGCAGCGAGACCTTTGTCGTCATGGCGTCCTGCAACAAATGGGTCAGCCTGCCGGAAGGCTGCTGGTCGGACGACAGCGTCCGTAAGGAGCCGGCATGAAGATCGCGGTTCTCGGCGGCCTCGGCCTGCAAGGCCGGGCGGCCATCGCCGATCTCGTTGCCAGCGGTGTCGAGGAGGTGGTCTGCATCGACACGGCACCGGACGGTGCGGCTCGCCTTGACGGCCTGACCAACCTTGCCCGCGTGCGCTTCGTGGTACCGCAGGGCGCGATCGGGCCGGCGCTGGCCGGCGTACTGGCGGATGTCGACGCCGTCATCGACCTGCTGCCGCAGCCGCTGATGCGCGAGGCGGTCCAGGCCGCGATCGCAACGCGCACCCCGCTGGTCACCACCAATTACGGCAAGGCCATTGCCGACCTGGCGCCGGCCGCCGAACAGGCCGGCGTCCCCATCGTGACCGAATGCGGGCTCGACCCCGGCATCGACCTGGTGCTCTACGCGCGCGCCGCAAGGCAGTTCGATACCATCGCCGCGATCGATTCCTATTGCGGCGGCATCCCCGAGCCGACGGCGATGGCGAAGCCCCTTTGCTACAAGGTGAGCTGGAACTTCGACATGGTTCTGGTCAGCCAGAACCGTGACAGCGTGATGATCGAGGACGGCGAGCGCGTCGCGGTGCCGGCCGGCCGGCAGCACGACAATCCTTTCATCCACGAGATCGAGGTTGCGGGTCTGGGCACGCTTGAAGCCTTCCCCAATGGCGATGCGCTGCACTATGTCGAGATGCTGGACGCGGCAAAAGGGCTGAGCCGCTCGGGCCGCTATACGCTGCGCTGGCCGGGATGGTCGGCCTTCTGGGCGCCGCTTAAAGAACTCGGCTTCCTTTCCGAAGACAAGGTGCCCGGCACCGGCTCCAGCCCGCGCGAATTCCTAGGCCGGCTGCTCGGGCCGCAACTGCAGTACGGCCCCGGCGAAAAGGACCTTTGCGTGATGCGCAATGTCTTTTCTGGCCTCGAAGGCGGCCGCCGCAAGACGGTGACCTCGGACCTGATCATCGAGCGCGACCTGGCCTCCGGCCTGTTCGGCATGAGCCTCGGCGTCGGCTATCCCGCCAGCATCGTGGCGCAGATGCTGGCGCGGCGCGAGATCACCAAACCAGGCCTGCTCAACCCGCTGCTCGATGTGCCCGATGGTCGCTTCTTCGACGAGTTGGCCAGGCGCGGCATCACTGTGACCGAGACGATGGCCTGGGACTGAGGGTTTTCGAACGGTGGCTGCCGCCGGCAACGGCGCTGCCGCTCAAAAAAGCACCCCGAAGGGTGAAACAACAACGTGGAACAATAAAACAAGGAGGAATGCCAAATGAAGATTGCCAGACTTTTCATCGCTGGACTTGCGCTCGCCGGCCTCACCGCGGCGGCCAGTGCCGGAACGCTCGACGACATCACCAAGCGTGGCGAGTTGCGCGTCGCCGTGCAGACACAGGGACCGCCCTTCTCGCTGGTCGGCGCCAATGGCGAACGCACCGGCAGTTCGGTTGAACTGGCCGAACTGATGGCCAAGGAAATGGGCGTCAAGATCACCTTCCTCGACTTCGACTGGGACGGCCTGATCCCGGCGCTGCTGTCGGGCAAGGCCGACCTTCTGGTCGCCGACATGACGCCGACGCTGGCGCGCGGTATGAAGGTCGCCTTCACCAAACCTTACATGTATACGGGCAGCACCGTGTTCACCAAGGCAGACAGCAAGTTCAAGACCACCGAGGACTGCAAGGCCAAGGGCACCAAGATCGCCGTGCTGCTCGGCGCCACCGGCGAAAAGGAGGCCAAGGCCGTCTTCACCGATGCCGACATCAAGAGCTACAAGGGCGGCGGTCCGCTGCTGCTCGACGCCGTCAACAACGGCCAGGCCGATTGCGGCGTCAACGACGTCTCGGCGGTGACAGGCCAGTCGACCGCCTATCCTGCCGGCACCTTCACCATCATGCCGGAGCTTTTGTCGAAGGAACCCCTTGCCTTCGCCACCCGCTATGACGAGCCGGACCTGCTGGTCTGGATGAACCTGTTCCTCGACCAGGTCAGCATCGACGGCCGCCTGCAGAAGAACCTCGACTACTGGGTCAATTCCGACGCCTGGAAGAAGGACCACTAACCAGCCTTGGAATCCGGGCGGTTTTGCGCGCGTCTTGAGCGCCGCGAAGCCGCCTGGCTTTTTCACTTCGCCCGCTTTGGGGAACCACCCAGCGATGCTCGAGAATTTCAGTTTCCGCACCATCGTCGAGTACCTGCCCCTGTTCGGGCAGGGCCTTGTCACGACCGTGTGGCTGTCGGCGCTGTCCTTTCTCGGCGCGCTCGCTGTCGGCATCGTGCTGTGCGCCATGAATCTGCAGCGCGGCTGGCTGTTTCGTGCCCCGGCCAAGGCCTATATCGACGCCGTACGCGCCACGCCCTTGCTGGCGCAGCTCTATTTCCTCTACTTCGGCCTACCCCGACTCGGCTTCGTCCTGCCCGAATTGGTCGTCGGCATCCTCGCGCTGTCGCTCAACAGCGGCGCCTATGTCGCTGAAATCATTCGTGCCGGTATCCTGTCGATTCCGCATGGCCAGGTCGAAGCCAGCGTCGCCTCTGGCATGACCTATGTCCAGCGCATGCGCCTGGTCATCCTGCCGCAAGCCTTCAAGGTGACGATCCCGCCGCTGCTCGGCCAGGCGATCGTACTGGTCAAGGATTCCGCATTGCTGTCGCTGATCTCGGTTGCCGAGCTGACCCGCGCCGGCCAGTTGCTCGCCTCCGACCGCTTCATGCCGGCGGAAGGTTTCCTCACCATCGCCGCCTTCTACCTGCTGCTCTACTACTGCCTGAAGGGGCTGGCTGCTCTCTCCGGTCGCTGGCTCGGCACAGCGGGGGCGCGGACATGATCTGGCAACAGCTGCAAAGCCTCGCCGGCAGCTATCCGCTGGCGCTGCGCGGCCTCGGCATGACGGTGGTGCTGTCGCTGATCAGCCTGGTGCTCGGCACGCTGCTCGGCTTCGGCCTCGGCATCCTGCGCACCGGCGGCAGCCGGCTGATCGGCAGCCTCATCGGCGCCTGGGTCGACCTGATCCGCGGCACGCCGTTCCTGGTGCAGATCTTCCTGATCTTCTTCATCCTGCCGGAGTTCGGCATCGAGCTCGACGCCTTCACCGCCGGCATCATCGCGCTGACCAACCTTGCCGCCTGCTTCATCTGCGAGATCGTCGCCGCCGGCATTCGTTCGGTGCCGACCGGCCAGGTCGAGGCAGCGCTGGCATCCGGCCTATCGCGCTGGCAGCGCATGCGCCAGGTGGTGCTGCCGCAGGCGATGCGCATCGTGCTGCCGCCGCTGGTCGGGCAATATGTGCTGCTGATCAAAGACTCTTCGGTGGTCTCGGCGATCGGGCTGACCGACCTCACCCGCGTCGGCTGGCTGGTGGTGCAGCGTGTGCCCAACGGCCTGCTGGTCTTCTTCCTCGTCGGCGTCGGTTATTTCATCGTCTGCTATCCCCTGATCATGCTCGCCCGCCGGCTCGAGCGCCGCATGGGCGCGGCGCATGGCGAGGTGCAGCTGTGACATCGAACTCCAAAGGTCCGGCAACTATGAGCAAAACGGGCATGACCAAAACCGGTATGATCGACTTTCGAGGCGTCAACAAATGGTTCGGCGCGCTCAACGTGCTGAAGGACATCACGCTCAGCGTCGAGCCGCGCGAGGTGGTCGTCGTCTGCGGCCCGAGCGGCTCGGGCAAGAGCACGCTGATCCGCTGCGTCAATGGCCTTGAGGGGATCAAGGACGGCGACCTCGTCGTCGACGGCCAGCGCCTCGGCGATCCCGCCACCAACATGACGCAGTTGCGCACCGAGATCGGCTTCGTCTTCCAGTCGTTCAACCTCTATCCGCACAAGACAGCGCTCGAGAACGTGACGCTGGCGCCCATCCATGTCCGCAAGATCCCGCGCACTGAAGCCGAAAAGGCCGGGCGCGAATTGCTGGCCAAGGTCGGCCTCGCCGACAAGGTCAACGCCTATCCGGCGCAGCTCTCCGGCGGCCAGCAGCAACGCGTCGCGATCGCGCGCTGCCTCGGCATGCGGCCCAAGATCATGCTGTTCGACGAGCCGACCTCGGCGCTCGACCCCGAGATGATCTCGGAAGTGCTCGACGTCATGGTGGCGGTCGCCGAGGAAGGCATGACCATGATGGTGGTGACGCATGAGATGGGCTTTGCCCGCAAGGTCGCCCAGCGCGTGGTGTTCATGGATGCCGGCGCCATTGTCGAAAGCGGTACGCCGGACGAGTTCTTCTCGCACCCCAGGACCGACCGCAGCCGCGCCTTCCTGAGCAAGATTTTGCGGCACTAAGTATCCGGGCTAGCTCGCCTCACCCGGGCTGCCGCCAATCGCAAACGCAACCCGGCTTTCGCCCCGTCTCAGCAGCGCGATGGCGGAGAAGGCGATGACGCCGGTCGCGGCGACGATCACCAGCACCCACAGCGAATTGGCGACGGATGTCCGCGCCATCATGAAGGCGAGCGCGAACGGCGCGAAGGCCGAGGTGAACTGGCGGGCGGCACTCGCCCATCCCAGCCGCGCACCATAGCCTTGGCGGCCGAAGAGTTCGAGCGGCAAAGTCCCGCCGACGATGCTGGTGAGACCGGAACCGAGGCCGAACAGCAGCACGAACAGAAAGGCGCCCGGCAGCCATGGCGTGGCCAACAGCAGCGTGCACAGCCCGGCCGTGAGCAGCGACGCGGCAATGACGGCGAGCTGCGTCTGCTGAAGGCGCCCGCCGAACAGCATGTTGATCAGTCGGCTGGCGACCTGCGCCGGCCCGAACAGGGCCGAAACGAAGAGGCCGGCCGTGCCGAGCCCAAGTGCCGCCGTCAGCGGCACCATGTGGATGAGGATCGCCGACAGCACAAAGCCCTCGGAGGCGAAGCCCGCCAGCATCAGCAGGAACACGGCCTGCCCGCGTCGCGGATCGAGTGCCGCGCCCGCTTCATGGGCCGGCCCGCGCTCTGGCGGCGCGGCCGTCGCGTGGCGGCGCGACAGGCGCATCAGCCAGGCGTGGATCGGCAGGCAGAGCCCGAGATTGAGCGCCGCGAACAGCAGATAGACCTCGCGCCATGTCAAATGCGCATGCAGCGCCGAGGTCAGCGGCCAGAACAGCGTCGAGGCGAACCCTGCGATGAGTGTCAGGTGGGTGATGCTGCGTTGCGGCCGGGGAACCCCGATCTGCACGATCGCCACGAAGGCGGCGCTGTAGAGGACGAAACTGGAGGCCAGCTCCATCGCCAGCAAGGCCAGAACAAAGGTCACGCGGCCGGGCGAGACGGCGCACAGCGCCAGCGCGACGGCTGCCGCGACCGAGCCGATGGTCATGATGCGCCCGGCGCCGAAGCGGTCGGCCCAGCGCCCAGCCGTGGGCGCGAACAGGCTGCCGGCAAACAGCGAGGCGGACAGCGCGCCGAACACCCACCCTTCCGTGAGACCGAACTCCCTGGCCATCGCCAGCGCCAGGATCGAAAAGCTGTAATAGAGCGTGCCGTAGCCGATGATCTGCGTCAGCCCGAGCGCCCATATCGCCTTGCGCAGGACAGACCGGTCAGGCATCGACGCCCACGGCTTCCGTCGCCTTGGCGCCAAACGATGGGCCCGTTGCGCAGCCGCAGCCCGACGCGCCCTTTGCCTTGGCGTCCGCGTCCTCGACGCAGCAGGCATCGACACCGGCGGGCGCGGGCCCGCCGCAACAACCGGCACTGTCCGATCCCGTCACGACATCGGCGCTACAGACGCCGGTTTCCGGCAGCACCAGCCGCACCTCGCGGGCCGCGACATGGTCTCCGGCAATGTCGGCGACCACCGAGCGGACCTGCTCGTAGCCGGTCGCCATAAGGAAGGTTGGGGCGCGGCCGTAGGATTTCGAGCCGACGATGGTGAAGCCGGGTTCGGGATGGGCAAGTTCCCGGATGCCATGCGCGGGAACCGTGCCGCACGAGTGGAAATTTGGATCGATCAGCGGCGCCAGCGCCGGCGGCGCTTCGACGGCGGGATCGAGCGCGAGGCGGATTTCGCCGAGGAACGACAGGTCGGGCCTGAAGCCCGTAGTGACGACGATGCGATCGACGGAAAGGCTGAATGGCTTGCCGGCCAGGCTGGCGTCGACGGCAAGCCCCTCGCCTTGCATTTCGATGCGGTTGACGGCGAAGGCCGCCAGCATGTTCAGCCCTCCATCCGCCATCGCCTGCTTGGCGGCGAGGCCAAGCGCGCCACGTTCCGGCAACTGGTCGTTCAGCCCGCCGCCAAGCAGCCGGTCGACGCTGGCGTGACGCAGCGCCCAGAAAATCTCGGTGCCAGGTGCTGCGTCCTGCAGCTCCATGAGCGCCAGGGCGACGTTGATCGCCGAATGACCGCCACCGATGACGAGGACACGCTTGCCCGCATAGCTGTCCCTGGCATTGCCGACCACGTCGGGAATGCCATAGGCAATGCGTCCGCAAGCCGCGCCTTCGCCGGCAACCGGCAACCCGTCGACGCCGATGGGGTTGGGCCGCGACCATGTTCCGGACGCGTCGATCACGGCGCGCGCGAGAACGCGGTGCTCGCCGCCCGCATCGCTGTAGCGGATGACGAAGGGGGCGTCCCTGCGACCGTCGTTGGCGACCTTGTCATGTCCCTGACGGGTGATCGCGGTGACCTCGGCGCCGAGCTTCAAATTGGCTGCGATGCCGGCAAGTGCGGCAAGCGGCGCCAGATAGTCGCGCACGATCTCGCCGCCGGTCGGCAGGCCTCGCATGTCCGGCGCCGTCCAGCCGGAGCGGTCCAGCAGCGCCCGCGCCGCCGCGTCGATATTGTATTGCCATGGCGAGAACACCCGCACATGGCCCCATTCGAGCAGTGCGGCCCCAACGCTTTCGCCGCGTTCGAGGATCAGCGGGCGGATGCCGCGCTCGACCAGATGCGCGGCGGCGGCGAGGCCGACCGGACCTGCGCCGATCACCGCGACGGGAAGGTTTGCCATCATGTCCATATGTTCGATCCTTCCGGTATCTTCGAATCACAAAGCGAAAAAAATCAGGCCAGCGCTTTGCCGACGGCAGGCGCGCAGGCGGCATCCGCGCAGCACTCGTCGGCGAGATAGCCGATCAGCGCGTTCATGCCCGGATAGTTGGCACGGCAGATCAGTGTCGTCGCTTGCCGTTCCTGCGTCACAAGGCCGGTATCGACCAGCCGCTTGAGGTGATGCGACAGCGTCGAGGACGGAATATCGAGCTTACCCTGGACGCTGCCGACGGCAAGCCCATCGTCACCGGCGCGCACGAGAATGCGGTAAAGCTGAAGCCGCGTCGGATTGCCGAGCGCTTCGAGCTGGGCGGCTGCTTTTTCGAGTTTCATGGAAATAAGCTACGCGGCGTCTGTCGAGTCGTCAACCCAATTTCGATAAATATGGAAATAGCATCAGCCGACCCGTTTGCCAGAGGCGTCGATGACCACCTCGCCATCCTCCTTGGTGAACGCGCCGATGTCCCGGTTGGGCAGGATGTCCAGCACCTTTTCCGACGGCCTGGCCAGCACCACGCCGAGCGGGCTCACCACGATCGGCCGGTTGATCAGGATCGGATGCGCCAGCATGAAATCGAGGATCTCGCCGTCGGACCATTTCGGGTCGGCAAGGCCGAGTTCGGCGTAGGGCGTCCCCTTCTCGCGCAGCAGCTCGCGCGGTGTCATGCCCATGGCAGCGATCAACTCGACCAGCCTTTGCCGTGACGGCGGCGTCTTAAGATACTCGACCACCTCCGGTTCCTCGCCCGACTGCCGGACAATCGCCAGCGTGTTACGCGAGGTGCCGCAATCGGGATTGTGATAGATGGTGATGGTCATTTCGCGGCCTGCATCTGTCTGGTTGGTTTCGGTTCGGCAAGCAGCCAGCCCGCCAGGGCCATGGCCAGCAGCGCGCCCAGCAATTCGGCTGAGATGAAACCCGGCAGGTCGACCGGGCGGATGCCGGAAAACGTGTCCGACAACGCACGGGCGATGGCGACGGCCGGATTGGCGAACGAGGTC
Organism: Mesorhizobium sp. CNPSo 4670; assembly: GCF_057784235.1. Classification (NCBI taxonomy): domain Bacteria; kingdom Pseudomonadati; phylum Pseudomonadota; class Alphaproteobacteria; order Hyphomicrobiales; family Phyllobacteriaceae; genus Mesorhizobium; species Mesorhizobium sp. CNPSo 4670. The sequence continues at coordinate 285,698 of NZ_JBWJFQ010000003.1, forward strand.
GAGGCCGTGAACCAGTAGGCGGCCGTTATGTAAAGCCCGACCAGCCAGGGGATCGCGTCGGAACGGAAGCGCAGGCCTGCCAGGATGGTGAAGACGAGGCCGAAGGCGGCGACTGTCTCCGCGAGCCATTGCCCGGCTCCGGTCCGCACCGTCACCGAGGCCTGCAGGATAGGCAGTTCGAACATGGCGTGCGCCAGGAATGTCCCGGCGATGCCGCCGACGATTTGCGCGACGACATAGGCGATCGCCGCCCTCGTGTCGATTTCGCGGCGGAGCGCGAACACCAGCGTGACCGCCGGATTGAAATGCGCGCCTGAAACCGGCCCGAGTATCGTGATCAGCACGACAAGGATCGCTCCCGTCGGCAACGTGTTGCCGAGCAGCGAAATGGCAATGTCGTGCGTCAGCCGGGATGCCATGATGCCGGAGCCGACCACGGCCGCGACCAGCAGCGCGGTTCCCAGCGCTTCGGCAACGCAGCGGCGTGGCAGGTCGCTCGCCACGGCGCTTAGCCGGCCTTCGGCAGGGTGCGGGCGATCTCGTCCAGCCACGTCGCTCATTGGCGTGCTCCTAGCAGTCACAGGTCACCGCATTGATGACGGGACGGCAGAGTTCCGGCGCGCCGTTGCAGCAATCTTCCATCAGATAGGCCAGCAGGTCCCGAAACCCGGTCATGTCGGCGACGTAGCGCACGATCCGGCCATCGCGTTCAGGGCGGATCAGCCCGGCATGGGCGAGCACCTTCAGATGCGCCGACATGGTGTTCTGGACCGTATCCAGCCTTGTGGCGATCTCGCCCGCCGGAATGCCTTCCGGACCGGCGCGGACAAGCAGCCGGAAAACATCCAGCCGCGTCTCCTGGCCAAGGGCCGCCAGCGCGTTCAACGTGCCTTTTTTATCCATATATCCGAATCCTTGGATTTATGGATATCGACTCTCCCGCGACCTGTAAAGCGGGATTCGGACGGCTGCAACCAAGCGGGTCTTCACCTCGGATGCAATCCGCCCTCGCCAGCCATCAGGTGACGGCCAGAACCTTGCCCGTATCGTGCTCGCGCACGAAATCCACGCGGGCGCCGTCCCAGTGATAGCTGTAATGCCGGCCCTGCACCGGAATGGTGATGGCGTCCGGCCAGAAGATGCCGATGCAGCCGCCGCCCGGCATGCGCACGCTGTTCCACACCAGCCCGTCGCTGCCGGTTTCCCGCAGCGCCCGCCCCTCCGCCTGCGAGGCGATGTAGTCGTCGGGATCGAGCACGCCGGGCACCGCGTTCACGTCGTCGAGGTCGCGGTCGACGCTGCCGACCAGCACGCGGAAATCCGCCGTCCAGCCCGGATCCTCGTTGGTGGCGCGCATGAATTTCTGATGGTGGTGGATGGTCTCCGCGAGCGCCACCTCCTCGCTGTCGCCGGCATAATAGATCCCGTAGCTGCCATCCGAGAACCGACCGGGCCGCAGGGTCGAACAATGCACGAAGGGCGCCATCACGAAGCTGGCGCCAGGGCCGGAGACCCGCCTTGGGGCCGCCACCTTGCCAAGGTCGCCGATCTCGAGCCTGATGCGCGGATTGGTCTTCTCCTCGACCGCGGCCAGCGCCTCCCAGTCACGCGGATCGGCAATGTCCTCGAAGAGGTCGATCGGGGGATGGATGGAGCGGATGATGCGGAAGGTCTGGTGCCAGTGGACGCGGCGACGGACCGCGAGCCCACTCACCATGCACCACGCTCCGCATCAAGCCATTCGCGCATTGCGGCAAGGTCGGAGATTTCGCCGCGCAGCATCAGGTCGAGCGCCGACTGGCCGCCGAAAGCGGCATTGGGCTTGCGGATCCAGGCATAGCCGCGCGCCGGCTCCGTAAAGAGATAGCGCAGCCCTTTGTGGATGCCCATCAGGTGCGCCATGCGGGTGCGCAGGTCGCGGTCGATCCTGCCGACGCCGCCCTCCTTCCAGCGTGCCCCAGTCTTCCAACGTGCCCAGGTGCGCGCCGACATGCCGCCGAGCAGGATGCAGGCCTCCAGGTCGGTGAGGCCCCAGGCCTTGAACAGGTTGACGGTGGTGCGCGCCAGCGCACCCGCCTCTTCATCCGAAATGGGGCTTCCAACCGTGGCCGGCGTGGTGACTATGGGCTGAAGCTGCATTTGCGTCCTCGCTATTGGCAGATATATAGCACGTATCTGCCAATTGGCAAGGATGGGCAGAACGGGCCGGCATTGCCGCCGGCCCGGAACTGCGTAGTGCCTACTCCGCCGCCTCGTAGCCGGCGATGCCCTTGATCTCGAGGAAATCCTCAAGACCGTATTCGGCATATTCGCGGCCGTTGCCCGACTGCTTGTAGCCGCCGAACGGCAGGCCGGCGTCCCAGGTCGGATAGTTGATGTATACATTGCCGGTTCGCATGCGCGCCGCCACTTCGCGCGCCTTCTGCATATCCTTGGCCTGGATGTAGGAGGCAAGGCCGTAGACCGTGTCGTTGGCGGTTTCGATCACCTCCTCGACGCTGTCATAGGGCATGATCGCCAGCACCGGTCCGAAGACCTCCTCGCGCGCGATGCGCATGTCGTGGGTGACGTCGGCGAACACGGTCGGCCTGACATAATAGCCGCGGTTGAGTTCGGCCGGACGACCCGGGCCGCCGGCGACCAGCGTCGCACCTTCTTCGATGCCGCTCTGGATCAGCTCCTGGATCTTGTCGAACTGGACCTGGCTGACGACCGGCCCAAGCTTGGTGCCGGCAGCATCTGCCGGACCGACAGTGAACTTTTCAGCCGCAGCCTTGGCATAGCCGGCGGCCTCGTCATGGCGGTCTCGCGGCACGAACATGCGCGTCGGCGCATTGCAGGACTGGCCGCTGTTGCCGAAGCAGCCGGCGACACCCTTGGTGACGGCCTTCGCGAGGTCGACATCGCCAAACAGGATGTTGGCCGACTTGCCACCGAGTTCCTGATGCACGCGCTTGACTGTGTCGGCGGCTGCCTTGGCCACCAGGATGCCGGCGCGGGTCGAACCGGTGAACGACATCATGTCGATGTCGGGGTGGCTGGACAGCGCCTGGCCAACGCCCGGTCCTTCGCCATTGACGAGGTTGAAGACGCCCTTCGGCACGCCGGCCTCGTCCAGGATTTCGGCGAAGATGATGCCGTCGAGCGGCGCGATCTCGGACGGCTTCAGCACCATGGTGCAGCCGGCGGCAAGGGCGGGACCGACCTTGCAGGTGATCTGGTTCAGCGGCCAGTTCCACGGCGTGATCAGGCCGACGACGCCGATCGGCTCCTTGACCACCAGCGAGCTGCCCTTGACATGGCGGAACTCGAAGCTCTTCAGCACGTCGGCCATCTTCTGCAGATGCGCGAGGCCGACGCCGACCTGGCTGTCGAGCGCAAACTGCCGCGGCGCGCCCATCTCGCGCGACACGGCAAGCGCCAGATCGGCGCTGCGTTTCTTGTAGACCTCGATGATGCGGTTCAAGAGTTCGAGCCGCTCGCCGACCCCGGTGAAGCCAAAGGTGTTGAAGGCGCGCTTGGCGGCGGCCACCGCCTTGTCGACATCGGCCTTGGAGCCGAGCGAGATCTGCGCGAAGGCATCCTCGTTCGAGGGGTCGATGACGTCGAATGTATTGGGCACAACAGGATCGACCCACGCGCCATCGATATAGAACTGCAGATTGTGTGACATGGTTTTCTCCTTGGGGTGCGCCGCATGGCTTTGCCGGCCGTCATATGTGGCTGGAGATAACGATGCACAAACGGCGCTGTCAAACGCAACCCCCGAAGTCGTTGAGCCAGAGTGGCAGTCATTGATCCAGAGCGATTGGGCCAGTGGGCAATGTGATCAGTTGGGTTTTGAACCGAGATCCCGTGGGGCCTCAACACCCCCATTGGCAAGCCTTTGGCGCAAGCTGATAACCCATTCATTTTCCTTGTCGCGAAGCATGTCCCAGAGAGGCCAATCAGGAGCCGCTTCGATCATGTGCAAGATGGACCAATTGAGCCCGTACGCAGTGTCGCCTGCGACGGGCAACATCGATATCAGGGCGCTGATGTCATCCCCAGACAATGGAGGGACCAGGGCCTCAAGACACGTTTGCGCAGCAGCAATTTGCTCGGCAGTGAGATCGTCCGTCAACTTGGGAGCAATCCTGCAAAGGTCACGGACAGCGTCCTGCATTACGCAAGCCTCTTGCTCATATGGACCGTCCTCCCGTTCATGAACGGCTCTTCCCGATCGATCGTGTAGCCGTGCCTCTTATAGAGCGACACATTGGCCTCGAAGGCGCCATTGGTCAGCAGGCGAAGCTCGCGGCGGCCTGCCTCAAGCGCCTGGTGTTCGGCCCGCTCCAGCAACAGCCGGCCGATGCCCCTGCCCTGCGCCCGCGGTGCGACGCAGACATTCTCGATCCAGAGGTGATCGTCGGCCAGCATGGTTTCGATCATGCCGACAATGCCGCCGTTCGCGATGGCGAGATCGAACTGATGCTCGGCAACGGCCTTGTCGTAATCGGCGCGCATTGGCAGCGGCTCGCGGCCGATCACTGGCACCCATTTGGCATAGGCGGCGCGAACGATATCCCTGATCGCGGCGGCGTCCGCCGGCGCGGCCGGCCGAAGCCGGATGGAAGGAGTGATGGTCATGAAATTGCTCCAGGCATGAAAACCCCGCCGGCGGATGTCGCGGGCGGGGCTGGAAACGAACGAACCGGGTCTATCGTGCCGGTCTTTGTCGTCGCGCAATCAGCTTGCCGCTCCGCACTGTGCAGGGGCGGCGTCGCTTGGTGTCGGGGGGCGCAAAGACGATCATGGGGATCAAGCTGGAGCAGGGAGCGCGCCGCTGTCAAGCCGGCCGCTCAATCGGCCATGTCTCACGTCATGGAATCCCTATATGCCTTGCGGCAATAACAATTTGGCCGATGGACACGATATGACCGGGACGCTGAGAAATGCGGTGCGGATGGTCGCCATCCTGAACCTTGGCTATTTCGGCATCGAGTTTGCCGTGGCCGTTTGGATCAGATCGGTATCGCTGTTCGCGGACAGCATCGATTTTCTGGAGGACGCATCCGTCAACCTCCTGATCATGGTCGCGCTAGGCTGGACCATCCGCAATCGAGCGCGGCTCGGGATGGCGCTGGCGGGCGTCCTTCTGATCCCGGCTTTGGCGACCCTTTGGACCGCCTGGGAGAAATTCAACGTTCCAATCCCGCCAGCGCCCGTTCCGCTGACGCTTACCGCGGCCGGCGCGATCCTCGTCAACCTGACATGCGCGCTCTTGCTCGCTCGCTATCGCCATCACAGCGGCAGTCTTACCCATGCGGCCTTCCTGTCGGCCCGCAACGATGTCCTGGCGAATGTCTCGATCATTGCCGCCGGCCTGGTCACGGCCTTCGTGTGGAACTCAGCCTGGCCAGATATCATCGTTGGCCTTGCAATCGTCGTCATGAATGCGGATGCCGCCCGCGAGGTCTTCACGGCCGCAAGACGCGAGTTCGCGCAAAGCCATATTTCAAGCTGAGGCACTGCGCCTTCAATACTCCTGCGCCGTTGGCCGAAACAGGATCTCGTTGATGTCGACCTCGTCCGGCTGGCTCATGGCAAACACCACTGTCCTGGCGAAGGAATCGGCAGCGATGGCCACCCGGTCGTAGAGCGCGCGCACGCCTTCGGCGACATCGGGCTCGGTGACGCTGTCGGGCAATTCGGTCGCCACGGCGCCGGGCGAGATGATGGTGGTGCGGATGTTGTAGGGTTTTACCTCCTGGCGCAGGCCCTCCGAGATGACGCGCACCGCGTGCTTGGTCGCGGCATAGACGGCGCCGCCCGGCCCCACCTTGTGGCCGGCGACCGACGAGACGTTGATGATATGGCCGCTCTTCTGCGTCTTCATGTGCGGCAGTACGGCGGCAATGCCGTAGAGCACCCCCTTGATGTTGACGTCGATCATCCGGTCCCAGTCCTCGACCTTGCCGCGTTCCAGCGGCGAGTGCGGCATCAGCCCGGCATTGTTGATGATGACGTTGACGCGGCCATGTATCTCGACGGCATGATCGACCAGACGCCGGACCTGGCCGACATCGGTCACGTCGGTTGCAAGGATGGCGTCCTGGCCGAGCGATAGCTCATCGGCGAGTGCCTGCAGCCGGTCGAGGCGGCGCGCGCCCAGCACCAGCTTCGCGCCCTCTTTCGCCAGGAGCCGCGCGGCCGCCTCACCCAACCCGCTGCTTGCGCCGGTGATGACGACCACCTTGTCCTTGATGTTCTCGGTCATGATCTCTTCCTTCTGATTTTTGGCGTTGCTGTCCCCGGCAGCTTGCGCGTTCGAATTCGCGGCTCAGCCGGGCACGTCGACCCTGCCGAGCCAGCCTATGACCTGCTCGAGCGTCTCGCGTTCCTGGTCGCACTGCTTGGAAAATCCTTCGATGAGCCGCGCCCCTGGCGCGTGGTCGCCGAGGACTTTCAGGCTCTGCCCGAGGCCGTAGCCTCCATGGGTGATGAACGGCACCAAGGTCTTGCCGGACAGGTCGTGCCGCGACAGGAAGGAGCGGATCACCGAAGGCGCGGTCATGCCCCAGATCGGAAATCCCAGGAAGACTGTCTCATAGGATGCGATGCCCGGCACGGTGGCGGCGAGCGGCGGTTCAAAGCCTGAGTCTCGCTGCTGTTGCGCGACAGTGACCTGTTGCTCGTAGTCTTCCGGGTAGGGATCGACGGTCTGGATCTCGAAAATGTCAGCTCCGAGAGCGCGACCGATCTGGCGGGCGATGACACGCGTATTGCCAGTACGGGTGTAGTAGGCCACAAGAATCTTGGCGCCGCCCGCCGGCCGCGCGTTCGACGCGCTGGCCGGCTGGCTCAATCCGGCACTCAATCCAGTGCCCAGTGGCAATGCAAGCGCGGTCATGAGCGCACCTCGTCTTGAGACCGACTGGCTCATCCCGCTCTCCTTGCGCTAACGCCCAACGCGTGCCTGTAGATGCGCCGGATAGCGGTCGCCCTGCACGTTGATGGCGGACACTGCGTTCTCGATGTCGCTGAGGTCGTCGGCGGTCAGTACGACACTGGCCGTGCCGATGTTTTCCTGGAGCCGGCTGAGCTTGGTGGTGCCGGGGATCGGCACGATCCACGGCTTCTGCGCCAAGAGCCAGGCCAGCGCAATCTGGGCCGGCGTCGCCTGCTTGGCCGTTGCAATGGTGCCGAGCACATTGACCAGCGCCTGGTTGGCCTTGCGCGCCTCGGGCGAAAAACGCGGCACGATGTTGCGGAAGTCGTCGCTGGCGAAGGTGGTGGTCTCGCTGATCGCGCCGGTCAGAAACCCCTTGCCGAGCGGGCTGAACGGCACGAAGCCGATGCCGAGTTCTTCAAGCGTCGGAATGATCTCCTTCTCGGGCTCGCGCCACCACAGCGAATACTCGCTCTGCAAAGCGGCCACTGGCTGCACGGCATGCGCGCGGCGGATGGTCTGCGCGCCCGCTTCCGACATGCCGAAATGCCCGACCTTGCCTTCGGCGATGAGTTCCTTCACCGCTCCGGCGACATCCTCGATCGGCACGTTGGGGTCGACGCGATGCTGGTAGAAGAGTTCGATGTGGTCGGTCCTCAGCCGCTTCAGCGCCGCCTCGGCGACCTCGCGGATATTTTCCGGCCGGCTGTCCATGCCGCGCGACACCTCGCCGCCGGCAAAGCCGAACTTGGTCGCGATGACCACTTTGTCGCGGACCGGCGCCAGCGCCTCGCCCAGCAGTTCCTCATTGACGAACGGGCCATAGGCCTCCGCCGTATCGAACAAGGTGACGCCGTTGTCGACGGCCGAGCGGATGAGCTCGATAGCCTGCCCCTTGTCCGTCGCCGGGCCGTACCCATAGCTCAGCCCCATGCAGCCCAGCCCGATGGCCGAGACTTCGAGACCGTTTGTTCCAAGTGTGCGCTTTTGCATTGTTTTGCTCCTTTGTTCAGGCCTGGTATTGCGCGTCGGTGACCTGCTCCATCCAGTCGACGGCCTTGCCGTCGAGCGCTTCCTGGATGGCGATGTGCGTCATGGCGGTGGTCGGTGCGGCGCCATGCCAGTGCTTCTCGCCGGGCTCGAAGCGAACCACGTCGCCGGGCCGGATTTCTTCGACCGGGCCGCCCTCGCGCTGCACGCGGCCACAACCGGCGGTGACGATCAGCGTCTGGCCGAGCGGATGGGTGTGCCAGGCGGTGCGCGCGCCGGGCTCGAAGGTGACCGCGTTGCCGGCCGCGCGCGCCGGCGCTATGGCTTGGAACAGCGGATCGATGCGCACAGTGCCGGTGAACCAGTCGCCCGGACCCTTGCCGGAAGGCTGCGAACCGCTTCGCTTGATATCCATGGTTTCATCCCTTCTCGAAGCGGGGGCCAGACGCGGCCGCCGGCCTCGGAGCCGCCGCCTTTGGGCCGCCCGATTGCGATGATGCTTATTTAGGGCCTGCGATTGATCGCGATTAGCTGCTATATGCGGCATGTACTTATGAGAAGGGCTCATGAATGCCGCGAGACAATCTGAACGAACTGACCGCCTTCCTCGCCGTCGCGCGTGAGCAGAGCTTCACCAGGGCGGCAGCCAGGCTGGGCGTCTCGCAATCGGCGCTCAGCCACACATTGCGGGCGCTGGAGGAGCGGCTGGGCGTGCGGCTTCTGACCCGCACCACACGCAGCGTCTCGCCGACCGAGGCGGGCGAGCGCCTGGCTCGCAGCATTGGGCCGAGGCTCGACGAGATCGAGATGGAACTCGCCGCCTTGAGCGCATTGCGCGAAAAACCCTCCGGCACCATCCGCATCACCGCCGGCGAACACGCCGCCGATGCGATCCTGTGGCCGGCGATCGCCGGGCTGCTGCCCGATTATCCCGACATCAGGATCGAGGTCATCGTCGATTACGGCCTGACCGACATCGTCGCCGAGCGCTACGACGCCGGCGTGCGGCTGGGCGAACAGGTAGCGCGCGACATGATCGCGGTGCGCATCGGCCCGGACATGCGCATGGCGATCGTCGGCGCTCCGGCCTACTTCGCCACCCGGCCAAAGCCGCGCGTGCCGCAGGACCTGACCACCCACAATTGCATCAATCTGCGGCTACCGACCTATGGCGGGCTCTATGCCTGGGAATTCGAGAAGGCGGATCGCGAACTAAAGGTGCGGGTCGAGGGTCAGCTGGTGTTCAACACTGCCGCGCTGCGGTTGAATGCCGTGCTTGCCGGCTTGGGTCTTGCCTACCTACCCGAGGACCAGGTGACGACCTATCTGGCCGACGGCCGGCTGGTGCGGGTGCTGGCCGATTGGTGCCCGCCCTTCCCCGGCTACCACCTCTACTACCCCAGCCGGCGACAGGCGACGCCGGCCTTCTCGCTGCTGGTCGATGCCTTGCGCTACCGCGGCTAGGTAGTGGGTCAGTTTGAAACGTCGTTTGCAGAGCGCCAGAACCTTACCATGCGGATGCACATGCGCCGCTTCACCCGCCTGAGCAATGGCTTCTCAAAGAAGGTGGAAGCCCACGCCAACGCCGTAGCCCTGCACTTCATGTACTATAATTTTGTGCGCATTCATAAGACGCTGCGCGTCACGCCTGCCATGGCGGCTGGCGTGACTGACAAGCTTTGGGAAATCGCGGACATCATTGCGTTAATCGAGGCAAAGGAAGCCGAAAAGCCGGTAGTGCGCGGCCCCTACAAGAAACGCATTGGCTAGAGCGGTCATTTCCGCGATGTGGATGGCCCATGGGTAGGAAAGCGAAGTGGGGTTGCCGGATCAAGCCCAACCTCGGAAACCCGAAGCGGTACAACTGTATCGTGCGGATGAGCGCGACCAACCCAATTTCCCCATACCACTTCAGCCATAAACCTGCGGCCGCGACATTCGACCTCAATCAAGTCACCGACCACCGGAGCCGTTCCAGCAAATACGTTTTCGTCTGCGCGAAGCTCACGTTCCGTGACTACTTCGCCATCCTTCAGTGCAATACGCCTTACCCAATAGGCCATAGCGACGGTATAATTCCTGCGTCTGTCAGGGTCCAGTCGGTTTTTCAAATTTCAAACTGACCCACTACCCGCGGCTAGATGGAGTTGACGAAGCAGGACCGCATCGGCATCATCTGCGCGGCGTGGCCTGCGCCGAACCTCCAAGGGCTGTCCCCAGCACGGTCTTGAACGGAGGCAAAGGGACTTCGAGTCTCAGGCCGCTGTCTTTGGTCCGATCGTTTCGAATGTGGTTGCTGGGGAACTCCGTCCGGAACGTGAAAGGCCATGACAATGACCCAAAACGCAAATTTCAAACGTCGCGTGCGGGCTCGCGCTGCCAAGACAGGCGAGTCCTACACGGCCGCTCTCAGGCATTTTCACCGCGACGCGCCGGATGATCCCGCGCCCGAAGCCAGGTCGCTGCGATTGGCCGTGGCGCAAACCACTGTCCATGATGACCCTCTCAACATCGCCAAGCTGCGCGACAGCGGGATGGAGATGCGACGCCTGATGCGAGAGGCGCGGCAGGCGGGAGCGAGGCTGCTGCACTTTCCCGAAGGCGCGACCTGCTCCCCCAACAAGCGCATCATGTCGGCCAATGGTCCCGCAACAATCGGGCCGGCCGATTGGGACCGCTTCGAATGGACCGTCCTGCGCGAGGAACTGGAGGCGACGCGCGCACTTGCGCGCGAGCTAGGGTTGTGGGCGGTCTTCGGTTCGGTGCATCAACTCAGCCAACCGCACCGGCCCCACAACAGCCTGTACGTCGTCTCCGATCGTGGCGAGCTGGTAACGCGCTACGACGAGCGCATGCTTTCGAACACCAAGATCTCGTTCATGTACACGCCAGGTTCGATCCCGGTGACGTTCGAGTTCGATGGGCTCCGCTTCGGTTGCACGCTCGGCATGGAATCGCACTTTCCCGAGATTTTCGTCGAGTATGAGAGGCTCGATGTCGACTGTGTCCTGTTCTCGACAATCTCTCCCACCGATGGCCCGGCTTTCGCCATCGAGATGCAGGGACACGCGGCAAGCAACAACTATTGGGCCAGCTTCTCGGTCGCTGCGCAACACGGACTGATCGCCCCTTCGGGCATCGTTGCTCCAGGCGGCCGGTGGGCGGTGCAATGCCCAGCCGATGGAACGCCCTCGATCGCCGTCGTCGATATCGACAACAATCCGGGAGACCCGGCCAGGCCGTGGCGGCGAACGGCACGAGCCGGAATTTATCAGCCGCATCTGGTGGAAGACGACCGGCGGAGCAACGACCGCGGCATGTTCTAATGCATGTCGGCCAAAAGTGCGCCGCGGTTTTGGGTGACATGCGTGGAAGCAAAAACTTAAAGCGCGTCGCATGGATCCGTTTCGACTCGACGCACTTTAGGGTCAAAGCTCAATCAGCAGGTTGCCGCAGAGGGCCCGTCAGGAATTGACTGGATCAAGGCGATGACAGTGCCGCCGGCATACCGTCTTTCGCCCTCATGCGTGGCCATCAGGGCCGAAATACTTGGCCTTCAGCCATGTGTTCGACGGTCCGCTTCTGTAGCGGCTGTCGGCGCGCTTTGAGATGATGATCTCGAGCTTCTCGATAGTGCGGAAGATCGCCAGCGCACGGCCCTCGAAATGCTCGCTGTACTGGATCTTGCCGAGGCCGTGCTCAACCAGTTGCCACAGCGCCTGCTTGCGCCGCAGCAGGGGCAAGGGGGTTAGATTGCGACCGTCGAGATGGAGGATGTCGAACGCGACGAACACCAGCCGGCTCGGTTCGTTCCAGATCGCGGCTTCCAGCGCAGGGCAATCGGGAGCGCCCTGCTCGCCCGGCACAATGACTTCGCCGTCGATAATGGCCGACCGGCATGGCAGTTCGACAGCCAGCGCGATGGGCCAATATTTCGTGGTCCAGTCTCGGCCGTTCTTGCTATAGAGACGCACGCCGCCTTTATCGATGATGATCTGCGTTCGGTACCCGTCAAGCTTGACCTCGTGAACCCATCCCTCACCTTCGGGCGGCCGCTCGACCAGAGTCGGGATCTGCGGCGGAATAAATTCCAGCCGGCCGCCGATGACCTTGGCACGCTTACTCAATGACGCCACCTTTGACCGAGCAGCGGCGGCTGATCGGCACAGGCAGCCCGACATCCTCCCAACCTGGACGCCTGCCGCCTGTGCCGAGCCCCCGCCGAGCATTGCCAGCATCTGCGCACGGGGCCGGATTGTCGTTAGCTTCGCATCCAAAAATTTATCCTGGCGTACATATCGCACTCGGTGCGGCGCTCTTGCACCATCACCGACTGGCCTGTCCTATCCAGGAATGCCGCCGGCCCACGCAGTCCCTGTCAAATTTCGGGCGACCTGGTTAGTCCATCAAAAGCACCAGGGCGGGATGCAGCTTCTTCAGGTTCGGCAATGATTTCGATTGCCAGGGTATGTCGGGCGTTCCACGCACGACGAGCCGAACTTCGGGATGCTTGCGCACCTCGATGGTAAATTTCGCCAGCAGGTTGATGCCGGAAGAGTTGAGAAAGTGGAGGTCCTTCAAGTTGAGCGTAATGGAAGGGGGATTTGCGGCAAGAACACTGGTCGCCAAGGCCGTGACAGGGGCACCGGCTTCGGAACTTGCAAGCCGCATGGCGCCGTCGAAGAAAATTTCACTTCCTTCGATCCACACACGATAGTCGTCTGTCTTGATTTCCATGGCCTTGCTTCGTGACCTAGTTGTGAGTTTGCGAGATCGGAATGGAGGCATATGTCTCCAGGCAAATCCGATCGGTTTCGTCGGCGGGGCTGAATATCCAGGCCAGGCGTGCGCCATAGTCGCTCATCAACGTCAGCAATCCGAGTCCGGAGCCTGTCACGTCGGGGTTGGCAGCATTCGCTTCAATTCGCTGTATCAGCAAGTCTCTGGGGTCCCCAACAGTGATGTCCGCCAGGAGACTTTGGAACTCGGACGCGTCTTCACCATCGAGGTCATTCGACACCTTGAGCTTGAAGCACTCCGAATCCATCGACGCCTCGATCACGATTTCACCCGGTGCGCGAAACTTGACAGCATTTTCGATGAGCTCGTTGGCCAGGTATCCGATGCTGTGCCGCACTTCCCTGTAGTCATTGCGGGACGACTGAAAGCGCAATGCGAAAAGATCGGCGATGAAGTCCGAAGTCGTCGCGCAATGACGCCAACTCAAGTCGAGAGGTCCGTCGAACAGCCGCACCCGGCTGACGCTTTCCATCATTCCGATTGCAAGGTCAGGGGTACCGAACAGCGTGGTCATCCTATGTGTGCCTTATGATCACGAGGGTGATGTCGTCGTGGATCTTCTGGATTCCGATATGGGCCATCAGATCCTCGATGATCCCGGTTTTGATTTCCTCGGCGCTGCTGCCATGACGTTTTCGGGCGCTCTGGGAGAGGCGCTCGAACCCGAAAAGTTTTCTGTCATGGTCTTCCGCCTCGGTCACACCGTCGGTGTGCAGCACGATCACATCGCCACTCCCGAACAGAATGTCACGCGTGGCAATGAACTTCGAGATGTCTTTCTCCAGACCAACCGGCAGACCCAGATCAAGCGTATCGATGCGTTCGACTTCGCCACCCGCACGGACAACGAGAACATCCTCATGCTGGCCTGATAGCGTTACGCGCTCATCCTCGAAATCAAGAAAGGCCAGCGAGAGATGCTTGTCGGTGTTCGTCCGCTCGATGTTCTTATAGATCGCTCTGTTCAGCCGATCCAGAAACTGGTGTGGATCGGCTTCGTTGGTCTCCTGCAGCGCGCGTGCAACGGATTGGACCATCAGCATCAGCACGCCGCTCTCGAGACCATGACCGGTCACGTCGCCGATGCCGATCTTGACCCGTGATCCGTTCTGCAGGACGTCGTAGTAGTCACCCCCGACCTCGTCGGCCGGTCGCATGTAGGCCGCGATCTCCAGCCCTGGAATCGCTCGGAGTTCGAATGGTTTCGGCAGCACCATCATCTGGATATGCCTGGCGACCGCGAGCTCGGCACCGAGGCGGACGTTCTCGTCCCGCAACTTTTCGTTGAGTGCGGATATTTCCTGATTTGCGTCCCCGAGCTCCCTGGTTCGTTCGTCGACGAGTTGCTCGAGGTTTTCCGTGTGAAAGCTGATCTGCTCGGCCATCCGGTTGAAAGCGATTCCTGCCGCGCCAACCTCGTCGCGCGTCGGAATGCTCACACGGACTGAATAATCCTTGGACTGGAGCCGCTGGGCGGCGCTGGCAAGCGCCCGGAGGCCCGCGGTGATGCGCTTCGAAATTCCGAGTACGGCCGCGAAAACAATCAGAAGCGAAACGATGATCGCACCGACCTGAAACAGCAGGATACGATTGGTTGCCCGCGAAATACTCTCTTGCGCGGCGAACAGGGACGCATAGATCTCCCGTTCGGGAACGACGATCCCGACCGACATCGTTTCGGACTTGATCGGCCCCGAACTCCACAGATTGGTCGGCTTCAACCTCTTGAGGACGACGATGTAGGGTACGCGCTCGCCCTTGCTGTCGAGCATGATGTGCTGAATGACGCCGTCATTGTTCTGGTCGAGAGGCAGCGACGCGATTGCCGGCTGCAGACTTCCCCGCAGGGACCTCTCCAGGCCGGTGACGCCTTGCGTGCCCGCATCGCTCGATGAAGTCAGGCCGATAATCGCCTGGCCCGACGGATTGATCGCCACCACGTTGCCAGTCGACATCGTGAGGAAGCCGAACCCTGTTTCAGCGATCTTCACACGTTCGACGACTTGCGCGAGCTGGTCGAGAGTGATGTCTGCCCCCGCCGTACCGGCGATGCCTTTGCGATCGCGCGTCCACAGCGGGTGGAAAAAGCTGACGATCAGCTTTCCCGTGATTGCATCGGTGTACGGCGCTGTCTGGGTAATGTCGTCAGGGACGGGACGAGAGGCCGGATTCCCGGCCCATTGCTGCCATGAACCATAGATACCCGGAAAGAAGAACTCCCAGAACTCCGCCTTGTTGTGGCCCGGATAGAGCTTGTCGAAGGTCTGTGCCTGGTCCGTATACGGAACCGTCCTGAAAATCGGCCGTTCTTTAGGGCCAATATAGTACATCTGCAATTTGGACGACCCGCTGGCCATGAGAGTCGGCGCGACGAGATCGATCACGGTACTGTCGTCTATTTCCTTCTGAACGCCCGGCAGCGGGGTGTGGTCGGCACCCAGCAGGTAGCCCCAAACGCTCACCACCGAAGGCGCTCCCGGCAGATTCTGCGCCCAATCGCCCTGCGCGTCATAGACGACCTTCACGGAGCCGGGCGCCTCACGCGAAAGCGTCGCGCCGACCTGTTGCTGCCTGCCTGGATCGTCGATCTGGGCCTGCAGCACGCCGGCCAGCGCCTTGACGTCGCCATGAACTCGGTCGAGCAGCAGGTCGACGCTCAATGCGGTCGATTGGGCATAGGAACGAATGTATTCCTGGTTTGCGGTCGTCAGGCCCTCACCGACTTCCGATGTGGCATCGCGCGACAGCTTTTGAACGTTCCAGAGCGCCAGACCACCGCTCAGCAGCAGGTCGAACAGCACGGCGCCACCAACGACCAATACGAATTTCGCTCGAAAGGAGCGCAGGCCGAAGCGCGGTGTGGGCTCATCGTGGGCGTTCATTGCGGCCGTCGCCCCGATGCGACCCAAATCGGCCACGCCGCATAACCCTTGGGGTGGAGCGCAGCGAAAATGTGGTCCTGGAAGCCCTGCCGGAACCGTGCAATGAACTCCGGTCCGTCGCCGCGTCTGGTCGCCATCTCGCCCGCATAGACATCCGCCCAGGCTACAATGACATCGGCGAAGTCCTGCGGATCACCGTCCAGGTTAGTGACCATGAAGGTCTCGACACGTATATCTTCGAACCCGGCCTCGATCAGGTATCGCCGACTCTTGGGCCCAAGCTCGACATCCATCTCGAAATGCCCGAACAGCTTCGCCACCTCGTTGTAGGTCCAACGAATGCTCTCGGCGCGCGGCTCGCCGAGGCAATGCGAATTCTTCTCGTTGGTGATATAGACCCGACCGCCTGGCTTGCATATGCGGTACAGCTCCTTGAGGATGAGTTCAGGTCGATTGAAGATTTGAAGGGAATGCCGGCAGGTGACCAAGTCAAACTGGGCTTCGTCAAGCAGCATCTCCGACGCATCGCCATAGGTATATTCCACGCCCCGGATATCGAACTCCCGCATCACGCGTCGGGCATAGCTGAGGCTTGACATGGAGTGGTCGAGGGCGACGATCCGCGATGGCTGGAATTCCTTCTGCACGAGCAAGGCGAAATCACCGATCCCGCAACAGATGTCGGCCATGACGATCCCGGGCCTCATGCCGTGTCGCGGCAAGATTGCACGCTCGTGGCGCCAGGTCATCTTTGTTTGTGTGCGCAGGATCGGAACGAACCCGCCTTCCTCGAGGAAGCCCTGCCCCGGATAGAATTTGCTGTCATACTCCTCGACCGAGATGTTGGGCTCGATCCCGCTCAGGCGACCGAATTTTCGCGAGGTCCATCCGACGACGCTTGATGTGATGACGACGAATTTGAGATCCGGTCGAGCCCGACAGGCGTCAAGGAGGATCCTCGAAAAGGCGTGAAACGCAGCGTTGTTCATCTGCGTCAGGCGTCTGACATTGACGTAGAGAACGCCGCGCACACGACTGATCGCATCGCGAAGCAACGCTATGCTGGGCCCAAGCTCATCGATCGCCTGAGGCCGGACCACCCCCGATATGGAGAACTCCTGATTGTTCGCGTCGTATTGCGCCTTGAAGCGTGGGGGAAGGTCGTAAGGGCTCAATTTTGCAGGCCTTCGAGCGGAAGATCCACGACGAGCCTGATTGCATCACCATCGGCTTCCTCGACCCTGAGTGTGGCGTTGTAGTCGACAGCCAGTTCCAGAAGTACGACCTCCCGGCTTGCAGCAATATCCCCAGACACCGAGTTGAGGTATCGCTCCCTGGCCTCGAATCCCGCGACTTGCGACATGGCTTCTTCGTAGAACTGGCGCTCCCCTGGCACGCATGGGAATGTCAGTTCGATCCTGTCCGTGGCGCCATGGCGAGACACCCTGCATGCCAACTCGCCGTCGGCATGGCGCTTCCGAAAGGCAATTTCCAGCAGTTCGTTGAAGGCTGAGGAAAAGAGATTTGAATGCCGGACCGAGTCTGATCTATTTTGACTGATCATCCGGGCCATGTATGTCGAGACATAATCGCAGTGTCTCCAAGCGGAGACAAAGGCTTTGATCTCCATGTCGATCTGGATCATGGGCTCAAAAGTCGGCTCGCCAGCCAGGTCATGTTGAACAGGTCCCATCGGCATCCTCACTTACAGTATTTGAGCCCTGGTGGGGCGATGGCTCCCGAGGCGGAAGTTTGACCGTCTCGTAATCAGTCAGTCCCGCTTGGACCAGAAGAATTGCGTGGCATCTGCGTCGATCGTTTCCACAACTGCCCACTTACGAAGGGTGCAAGGCGCTAGAGCGCCCGATTTGATTTCTCCATCTCTCGTACCATCTTCGGCGGGGACCGCCTGATGAAATCGCTGGTTGCCTCGGCTCCGAGCGGGCGCCCCAGGAGATTACCTTGCAGGCAATCACAATTTTCCTTGATCAGCCACCGTGCCTGTGCCGACGTCTCGACCCCCTCGGCGGTGACACTTATTCCCAGGCCGTGCGCCAGATTTATGATCGATCGCACGATCGTTTGGCTTTTGAGATCGGTCTCCAGGTCTGCAATGAAGTACTGATCTATCTTCAAGGTGTCGAAGGGAAAGTTCTTGAGGTAGCTCAACGAAGAATAGTACGTTCCAAAGTCGTCGAGCGAAATTCGTATTCCCAAGACGTTCAGAGTATTCAACGTGTCGATATTGTCGATCGTCCTCTCAAGAAGGACTGTCTCGGTTATCTCTAATTCAAGTCTGTCGGCCCGAATTCCCACTGCGTCGATGATCTGGGCGACCGTGTCCGTCAGCGTACCGCTAAGGAACTGAGCCGGCGAGAGGTTCACCGCGACTGTCAGCGAAGAGGGCCACTTCAATGCCTGGCGACAGGCTTGCTCGAGCACCCATCGTCCAATCTCATCCATCAGACCGTCGGCTTCGGCGATCGGTATGAACACGCTGGGTGGAATGATTCCGACGTCGGGATGCCGCCACCGCAGCAGCGCTTCGAAACCGATGGTCGACGAGGGAGGCCGAATGAGCGGCTGATACTCGAGATAGAGCTCGCCCCGCTCCAGCGCGGTTCGAAGGCTGCGCCTCAGATTTTCGCGTTGCTCGAGCAAGAGCAGCATCGAACGGTTGAAGGTTCGAGCGCAGCCGCGTCCATCTGTCTTGGCAGCGTAAAGAGCAATGTCAGCGGCTTTCATCAGCTGCTCGCCATCGGTCCCGTGCTCCGGCCCGAAAGCAATTCCGATGCTCGAGCCGACGAAGACGGGAATGCCGTTGATGACGAACGGTTCCTTGAACGCGTCGACCAGCGATCCGGCGAGGCGCTCAGCCTCTGCTGGCTGCTCCTTTCCCAATTGGATGACAGCGAACTCATCGCCGGCATATCGGTACGCGGATTCGCCGTCCTGCAGCGCGTCGCGGATACGACCCGCCGCGAGCTGAAGAAGTGTGTCGCCTGCCGCATGACCGAGCGTGTCGTTGACCGCTTTGAAATCGTCAAGGTCGATTTGCAGCAGGGCGGCTTTCGGCTTTGGTCCGCCGAGGGCCGCCATTGCTTGCTGCAGCCGCTCGCCGAATCGCCGCCGATTCTGCAGTCCGGTCAGCGCGTCGTGCGTTGCCTGATGGAGGAGAATTACATGCTCTTGCTCCTCCGCTACGCTCCGCCCGCCGCGGTCCCTTGATTCGATGATTCCGGCACCATCTGCAGTGCTGAAGACAAAAACCGACCGGGGCGCTCCGCCCGATGATCGCGGCAGGTCGAGGCTTGCCGGAGAGCCACCCTGGAACACACGAAGAAATTCGTCGCGATACTTCGCATCGAGAAAGCTCGGGTAGATCTCCCAGATGGCGGCGCCCAGCGCCACCGCGGCTCCGTACACGCCTTTGAGCCTGGTTGCGTAGTGCGTCAGACGGAAGTCGCGGTCATAGAATGACAAAAGTTCGGCCGTGTTCGCCAAAAGGTCGAAGAGAACCCCTTCGCCGGCACGTGGAAGATCGATCGAGGTAGGCCCCTCACTCTCCGTGCCGACGCCTGATGCCTCTGGGCGCAAGAGCCACCTCCATGGGCGGCGCAGATTCGCGCCAACCAGTTTAAAAATAGCATAAATGCCATGCTTGGCAAACTTTCAACTCGCAGTCTTAACAAGCGCCGCATTCGGCATAGTCGCAATACCTGCTCCGCTGTGATTGGCGGCAAATTGTCGATAACGTTCAACAGTCACAGTTCGTTAACAGATCGTGAATTGACGGGAATCAGCTATGCGATTTGACGGCGCGGCGGACGCGACACGAAGTTATTGTGGTCGACAATATCGTGGTCCATGAGGCAGCGTAGCCTTGCCCGTCCCGGCAAGCCTCTTTGATCCCGCCCCATCAGCATCGCCGATCCCAATATTCAGTTTCCGAGCGCCTTGAGCCAACCTTCGAAGGAAGGGGCCTTCTCGTGTCCAGCAAGCGAAACAGAGTGGGCGGGGCGCGGCAACACCATAGTGCTGCGGCCTTCGCGGGGACTGTAGCCGAATTCCTTGCTGAATGCCCGGCTGAAATTAGCCGCTGAACTAAACCCGAAGGCTTCAGCAATTTCGACAATGCGCCGCCTGTCCGCCGCATCGCTAAGCGCAACATGGGCTGCCAGAAGGCGGCGACTTTGTATGTAATGGAGAACACCACCGCTCGGTTCGAACAACTGATAGAGACGGGAGCGCGAGACGGCGAGCGCGCGGCACATTGAATCCGGTGTCAGATGAGCCGCATCCAGATTGTTCTGGACGTATCGGCGCGCTCGCTCCATAAGCGCGACACTCGCCAATTGTTCGGCGGCCGCGGCATGTTCCGCCGGAGGCGCGAGGCAGGCAATGATCATGCTGCGTGTTGCGTGCACGATGCGGGGAAGGTCATCAACCGTGAGACTGCGCAGGCTTGCTTCGATGCTGTTGACGTAGTCGACCAGAAGGTTGGCAAAGTTGCCCGACAGAATTGAATTGTTCCTTGCGTCGAGGTTTGCCGCGGCGTCGGAGAACAAATCACGCGGCAGATAGAGAACGAGACTGTCGGAGTCTGTTGTCCTCCCGCGAAACGGATAACCAAGCGATCTGATCTCCAATTTACCCGGCTGGCCTTCTGCAATGCGGCGATCGACCTCCGTCCACGACTGGCCGGTATGTGGCAAGGCGATATACCAGTGATCGATCGCGCTGGACCGAAGCTTCGCGGCAGAACGCATGTAGCTATGTGCCGGTGCATGCTGTTGAACGATCAGCATGCCACCGAGATTCCAAGCCGTGTGGTTGGCGGGAAAGCCATCGTCCAGCGACTTGTCATCCGGCAACCTGACCTCGACAAGCGGTGCCATATGCGCTTGCCAAGCGGCGAATTGATCCTGCGGCGCCAGTTCGAGCGTTGAAAAGGACAGCGGTTCGAGCGCTGGCGCGAGTGAGGGAGCAGCCTCACTGTGGGGTTGAGCCTCGCGCGGCCAACGACGTCGATCGCGCTCCGGCGTCTGCCCGGGGGCCTCGTCTTGCCTTTTAGTGTCCATCGTATGGTGCCATATCCGATTCCGGTATGCCCATGCCCCTCTCAATCATGTGGTGTACCGCAGGCATCTAGCAAGACTGGCGGGAACTCGAGTCCACAGAAACCACGATCACGCTGGATTACAGTAAGAAATGCATGCCGAGATAAGTTTCTGGATGCGAAGCTAACGACACTCTTCAACCCCGTGCGTATAGATTCGGGCACCATGAAATCGTAGTTGAGGAGGCCATCGAAATGAACACAAAGCTCGACAGCGAAGCTCGTCGCAAGATCATTCTTGATGGATACGGTAACAACGAACCGTTGAAGGATATTGCGGCAAAAATAGGGTGTTCACTGGCCAGTTTGAAAGTCACCGCCAGCAAAATCGGTTGCACTCGAACTCCGAAAGAGGCGGCCGACTTTCGACGTGGCTTTCATATCCCTGAGGACAAACGGCAGGACTACCATCAACTCATGACTGTTGGACAGTATAAAGCTCGCGAGTGCGCGCTGATTTTGGGACTCTTGACACGGCAATCATCCAGCGGCGAGTAAACTGATTCCAATACACTATCGACGATAGTATCACTCGAACAGTCCATCGCCTCGGCGGTTCATCAGCAAAAGACCCGCCCCAAGCACGGGCGGCGGGCTCTGAAAGGTTCGCGCAGATGCTGCGCCGGCGCTCCAATCGCACCTGCTTGAGCCATCACGATCTGGCGATTTGCGAACGTGTGTTCAACCAGGTATGCGCGGATGAGGATCTCGATCCCTTGGATCCGAAAGCGGAAATCTTGGCGATGATGGTTGTTGCCCTTTTTCGAAAAGCGCACACCAGCGAGCGCGAACTGCTTGAGGCGGTCAGGTCGCGTCGGCAAAAGGTCGCGAGAAACAGGCACTAGTGCATGCCGTTCAAAGCATGCTGCGCTGTTGGTGCATCGACAGAAACCCAAGGCGCATGATTCCGTTCAGTCGCGACGCGCTTTAGCCAAGGCACCGGAGTTGATAGACGTCGGCATGGCATAAATCCATCGGAGCAATCGCCGTGACCGACACCAAGCTTGCCGACACCTATCGCGGCTATATCGCTTGCCTCAACAATCAGGACTGGAGCACCTTGCACCGGTTCGTCCATGACGAGGTGCACTACAATGGCGACCGGATCGGGCTGTCCGGCTATCGCAAGATGCTGGAGCAGGATTTTTCGGAGATCCCTGACCTCTATTTCGACATCCAGCTGCTGATCTCCGACGCGCCCTTCATAGCGAGCCGGCTTCAATTCAACTGCACGCCAAAGGGAAATTTCCTTGGCCTGCCCGTCAACGGCAGGAAGGTCTCCTTCAGCGAGAACGTCTTTTATGAATTTCTCGACGGCAGGATCAGGCACGTCTGGTCGGTCATCGACAAGGCGGCAATCGAAGCCCAGCTATAGCGGATGAGAGCCGGCGGCGGCTTCCGCGATGTGACCAGAGATCGTTCGCTATAAGCGATCATTCTAACGCAAATAATTCGTTGGAAAGATCGGTTCAGGAATGGCATTGCTCCGACATACCCGCCTGGAGCATTGCATTGTCTTCCCTTACCCACATCGCGAACGATATTCCGAAAAGCCTGATTTCCGCCGAACTCGCCCAAGGGGGAAAGTCCCTCAATTCGGTGTGGAACGGCGTTGTGCCCGGCATCGTGCTGGTCGCTATGATCACAGGCGTCGCCTTCTCGGCCCGCAATGTGTCCGGCTTCGCTCTGTTCAGCCCGATGATCCTCGCCGTCGTCGCCGGCATGATCTATTCCAACGTGCTCGGCACCCCTGCCCACGCCAAGGCCGGCATTGCGTTTTCGCAGCGCCGGCTGCTGCGTTTCGCCATCGTGCTGCTCGGCTTCCAGCTGACGCTTGGCCAGGTGGTGTCGATCGGCGCCGGCGGTGTCGGCATCGTGGCGCTGACGCTTGGCTCCACCTTCCTCTTCACCATCACGCTCGGCCGGCTGATCGGCGTCGACGCCAAGCTGGCGCAGCTGATCGCCGCGGGCACCTCGATCTGCGGTGCCTCGGCCATCGTCGCCACCAACATCGTCACCGATGCGCGCGACGAGGACGTCACCTACGCCGTCGCCTCGATCACTTTGTTCGGCACCGTCGCCATGCTCGGTTTCCCGCTGCTGGCGCCCGTCCTCGGCCTCGACCAGCACGCCTTCGGCCTGTGGGCCGGTGCCTCGATCCATGAGGTCGCGCAAGTCATCGGCGCCGGCTTCCAGAACGGCACCCAGTCCGGCGAGATCGCCACCGTCGCCAAGCTGACCCGCGTCGCCATGCTGGCGCCGATGGTCATCGCGCTCGGCCTGATGGCGCGTCGCAAGAGCAGCAGTCAGTCGGCAGCTCGGCCGCCCATGCCATGGTTTGTCGCCGCCTTCGTCGCCGTCGTGGCGCTGAACAGCCTGGTCACCGTACCGCCCGAGGTGAAGTCAGCGATGGCGCTCGCCACCACCATCATGCTGACCATGGGGCTGGCCGCCATGGGCCTGCAGGCCGACATCTCGCAGCTGCGCTCGCGCGGCCTGCGCCCGCTGGCGCTGGCCTTCTCGGCCTTCCTATTCATCGGCTGCTTCAGCCTGATGCTGGTGAAGCTCGCCTAGACCAGCCCAGGGCATGTTGAGATTCAGGTCAGGCCGGCCTCACCTGAATCTCAATATGCCCTAGTCCTCGAACGAGCTAGCGCTGGCATAGATCGCCGCCAGCGTCTCGATGCCGGCCTGGTCGGCCTTGTCGAAGCGGCCGGGCAACGGGCTGTCGAGATCGAGCACGCCGAAGACGCCGTCATCGTCCTCGAGCAGCACGACCAGTTCCGAGCGCGAGTCGGCATCGCAGGCGATGTGGCCGGGAAAATCATGCACGTCCTCGATCAGCATCGAGGTGCCCAGTTCGACCGCCGTTCCGCAGACGCCCTTGCCGACCGCGATGCGCACACAGGCTGGTTTGCCCTGGAACGGACCGAGCACCATCTCCTCGTCGGATTGCAGGAAGTAGAAGCCGGCCCAGTTGAGGTCGGGCACCATCTGGAAAATCAGCGCCGCCGTATTGGCGGCGTTGGCAATCGAATCGCGTTCGCCCTCGAGCAGCGCCTTCAGTTGCGTGGCGAGGTCGCGGTAGAACGCGGCCTTGTCCGAGGTGTCGATGGCCTTGGCCGCAAACATCACTTGTCTCCGTATCGAGGATCGCGGTTTCGTTTCCGCAAGCTCTCTGCACCAAACGACCACCGGACGATACTAGCGTGAATTCCGGTCGCCGCGAAAGCCGCGAGAAGGATGCCCGGTCCGATACTCGGCAGCACGGCACGTCCATCGCACCGTGCTGCCTTGATCAAGAAGGCAAGTCCATCAGCCGGCGGGTTTGTACGCGCCCGCAGCCTTGTTGGCAGCCGCGAGCACTGCCTTCATGTCGAGTTCTTCCAGTACAACCATCTCGGTCAGCGAGCCGCTCGCTCGCACCGCAAGGGATATGCCCATTCCTGCGACCTGGTCCGGCACCTCTCCATTGACGACGACGTCATAAATGCCGCGCGTGAACATCACGCTGGTCATCTTGCCGCCAACGCTTTCAAAAAGCGCCTTGACCGCAGCTTGCCTGTCTGACCCCTGCATCAATCCTTTGGCGGCGTGAGGCGCATAGCTTGCCAATATGGTCACTTTCATGACTATTCCTCCCAATGTCATTGTCTCGTGACTGCTCAACAATTCGAGCCGGCACGGCGTGATTTTTTCGCTAGCAATTGCAGGCGCCCTTGGACGCCTTGACGGCCAAGGGCCCACTGCCCGCCAAATATGCGCTGAAGCTAATATAATGACAATACCGGACACGCCGGCACCGCCTACAGGAACTGGGCGCGCTCAGCCGGGGCGACGGGCCGCGCCGCTGACGCGCCATGTGATGCTGGCGTTGCGCGGAAGCAGCGACGGCGCCGCAGCGCTCACATCGGGCGTTTGGGCTCGCTTTTTGAAGGCGCTGCCGTGTCGGAATCGGATTTTTTGTGCTTGTCGGCGGCAATCCTGCGGATGCGGTCGAAGCGGCTTTCCTCGGTGATTTCGGTCGTAACGACCGTCTCTGGCTTCTGCACGAACGTGATCATGGATCCGTCTCCCTGGGCTAGAGGCCTGCGCGCCGGGGGAGACTGCCCCCGGCGGTAATATCCGGCTCCTGGAGCCGGCGTAGATTCAGGTCAGGCCGAGTCGAAAACGGTGGTTTCCGAGAACCGGAGCGGAGCGTACTTTTCGTACGCGAGCACCGGAAGCGCAGGTATCAGCCGTTTGCAGGCCGGCATCGCCTGAATCTTCAGTAGCCGCCCATGCCACCGCCGCCGCCACCACCCGCGGGTGCGGCATCCTTGGCCGGGATATCGGTGATCATCGCTTCAGCCGTGATCAGAAGGGCCGCGATCGAGCCGGCGTCCTGCAATGCGGTGCGCACCACTTTCGCCGGGTCGACGATGCCTGCCTTGATCATGTCGACATAGACCTCGTTCTGGGCGTCGAAGCCCTGATTGTGGTCCTTGCTGTCGGTGAGCTTGCCGACCACGATCGAGCCTTCGACGCCGGAATTCTCGGCGATCTGGCGGATTGGCGCTTCGAGTGCCCGCAGCACGATCGAGATGCCTGCCGTGACATCGTCATTGGCGCCGGTCAGGCCGGCAAGTGCCGACCTTGCGCGCAGCAGAGCCACGCCGCCGCCGGGTACGATGCCTTCTTCAACCGCCGCGCGCGTCGCATTGAGCGCGTCGTCGATGCGGTCCTTCTTTTCCTTGACTTCCGACTCGGTGGCGCCGCCGACGCGGATGACGGCAACACCGCCGGAGAGCTTGGCCAGCCGCTCCTGCAGCTTTTCCTTGTCGTAGTCGGAGGTCGTCTCCTCGATCTGGCCCTTGATCTGGGCGATGCGCGCCTGGATGGTGGCCTTGGTGCCGGCGCCGTCGATGATCGTGGTGGTGTCCTTCTCGATCAGCACGCGCTTGGCGCGGCCGAGCATCTCGATGGTGACGTTCTCGAGCTTGATGCCGAGATCCTCGGAGATCATCTGGCCCGATGTGAGCACCGCGATGTCTTCCAGCATCGCCTTGCGGCGATCGCCGAAGCCCGGCGCCTTGACGGCCGCGACCTTGAGGCCGCCGCGCAGCTTGTTGACGACCAGCGTGGCGAGCGCCTCGCCCTCGACGTCCTCGGAGATGATCAGCAGCGGCCTGCCGCTTTGCACCACCGCTTCGAGGATCGGCAGCATCGCCTGCAGATTGCCGAGCTTCTTCTCGTGGATGAGCACGTAGGGCTCTTCCAGCTCGACGCGCATCTTGTCGGCGTTGGTGACGAAATAAGGTGAGAGATAGCCGCGATCGAACTGCATGCCCTCGACGACATCGAGCTCGGTGTCGGCGGTCTTGGCTTCCTCGACGGTGATGACGCCGTCATTGCCGACCTTGTCCATCGCCTTGGCGATCATCTCGCCGACGCTGGCATCGCCATTGGCGGCGATGGTGCCGACCTGCGCGATCTCAGCCGACGATTTGACCTTCTTGGCGCGCGCCTTGATTTCCCCAACGACGGCGGTGACCGCCTGGTCGATGCCGCGCTTCAGGTCCATCGGGTTCATACCGGCGGCGACCAGCTTGGCGCCTTCGCGCAGGATCGAGGCGGCCAGCACCGTGGCGGTGGTGGTGCCGTCACCGGCGAGGTCGTTGGTCTTCGAGGCCACTTCGCGCACCATCTGCGCGCCCATGTTCTCGAACTTGTCGGCGAGCTCGATTTCCTTGGCGACCGTGACACCATCCTTGGTGATGCGCGGCGCGCCATAGGCCTTGTCGATGATGACGTTGCGGCCCTTGGGGCCGAGCGTGACCTTCACCGCATTGGTGAGGATCTCGACGCCGCGCAGCATGCGGTCACGCGCATCGGTGGAGAATTTGATTTCCTTGGCAGACATGATTTTTATCCAGTTCGGTTGAGGAAGGCAGAGCCCTGCCCTCCATGATCAAAGCTCGGAGCAATCTTTGCGCATCCCGTGGACACGCATCGCTCCAATCAGGCGGCCTTCTTGGCTTCGGCGGCCTTTTCGATAACGCCCATGATGTCGGCTTCCTTCATGATCAACAGGTCCTCGCCGTCGATCTTGACCTCCGTGCCCGACCATTTGCCGAACAGGATGAAGTCGCCGGCCTTGACGTCGAGTGGAACAAGCGCGCCGTTTTCGTCGCGTGCACCCGGGCCGACAGCGATGACTTCGCCTTCCTGCGGCTTTTCCTTGGCATTGTCGGGGATGATGATGCCGCCCTTGGATTTGGTATCGCCTTCAGCGCGACGAATGACGACGCGGTCGTGGAGTGGCCGAAATTTCATGGGAACTTCTTTCTGGGGCCGGCACAGGCGGCCACGCCCGTCCTATATAGACGCGTTGGCACTCGATAGATAGGAGTGCCAAAAATTATTCGCCGCCGGAATTAAATATTCAAAAGTATTATTTCGGTACCCGGTTTCGTGATATCGCGGGTTGGTCAAATAATTCAAAAAATTGAATTTTGCCGATTGAGTGCCTATTTATCGGACAAGTTCGTTTTCACGATTTCAGGCACAAGGGAGATTTCTTCGATGGCCGAAGGCAATCAGACGATCATGGAAAAAGCTGAAGCCCGCTTTGTCGACAAGCAGAAGAAAACGGCGGAGCGCAACAAAGCGACCGCCGAATACATCTCCGAGGCGCGGGCCAGGGAGATCAAGACGGCAAGGCTGAGGGAACTGCGGCTGGCCAAGGAAGAGGCAGACCGCGTCGCGGAAGCCCTGAACCCGACGCCGAAGAAGAAGCGGGTGGTCAAGAAGGCCGCCGCCACGGAGGTAAAAACATGAGCCTGACCTTCCCCAACCGCAGCCGCAGCTATGACGAAGCCGGCAAGCGCATCCGTTTCGTCGGCCATGACGGAATGTTCCAGATCTCCTTCTCCGTCGCCGCCGATGCGATGACCAGGATGCAGCCGGCGACCGCGGCCAATGAAGCCGGCTACCTCGCCACGTTCGACACGCAGAGCAGCGCCATACGCGACGTGGCGTCGAAGGCCTATGACCGCACCCGAAAGAGCATGTACGTGCTGACGGCGGCCGATTTCGGCTGATCGGCGGTGACCGTGGTCAGGACTTGCGCTCTGCCCTCTCCCGGCGCTTGACGTCACGGACGTTCATCTGGACGACCATGTCCTCGGCCTCGCGCGGGCCCATCCCGACCATCACCTTTTGCCGGATCACGGCAGGCTGGCCGGTGAAGACATCGATGATGGTCCAGCTCTGGGGCAGCTCCATGCGCAGCGTGTAGCGATTGGCCATACCGGTCAGCCCTGTATCATGAAAAACACCGCGGCCAGGATCAGCACCGTCCAGGCGATGACCGACAGCTTCAGCACCATACCGCCATGCGCGGCCAGAAGCTCCCGCAGCCGCAACGCGACACCTGCCGACCGGGCCGGCGCCGTGACAGTGGCGACAGGCGACTTGGCGCCAAGTTTTCCAAACACAGGCAGCAGCGACGGTTCACGCACGAAAACAACCTCAGATGTCAGGAAGGAGCCGGAGCAAGGATGCTCGCTTGCCTTTCATAGCACTCTTTTCGCGAACGCCCTGCATGCCAAATACAAAATAGGCGCCACGGATTGCACTGGTGAAAGATGCGCGGGCCCTGTCGGCGAGGCCGTACAACAAGCCGCAGCTTGGCCCTCAGGCCGCGGCGCTGCGGTCTTTCGCGGCGGCGTCGGGCTTGAAGATACGGAACGTGTTGCGCCCTGCCGCCTTGGCGGCATAGAGCGCGGTGTCGGCCTGCATGAACAGGTCGCACGGCGCGCCCGCCTGGACGAAGGCGATGCCGACCGAGGCGCCAAGGTTGAGCGACTGGCCGCAGGCCGCGACCGGCTTGCCCATCGCCTCGATGATGCCGCGCGCCAGGCCGGAGACCGCGCCGCGGTCGAGATGCGGGCCGAGCAGGACCGCGAACTCGTCGCCGCCGACGCGCGCCACGAGATCCGCCTCGCCGCAGCTGCCGGCAAGGCGCTCAGCCGCCGCCTTCAGGCATTCGTCGCCGACGACATGGCCGAACGTGTCGTTGACGGCCTTGAAGCCGTCGAGGTCGATCAGCAGCAACGCGCCGAGCGGGCGGCCCTCGTCCGTATGCGCAAGCCGCGCCTGGAACCGGCCGCGATTGGCCAGCCCCGTCATGACGTCATATTCGGCCAGATAGCGCATCCGGTCCGACAGGATCTTCTCCTCGGTGATGTCCTGCTTCATGCCGAAGATGCGCACCGCAGCGCCGTCCTCGCACTCGACCGTCGCAGTGATGCGGATCCAGCGGCTGCGGCCGGCAAAGGTGGTGATCTCGGCATCGAGGGTGAAGCCGTTGCGCTCGGCAATCGCCCGGCCGCGCAGGCTGTCCAGCGCCTTTCGCGACTCCGCCGGATAGCACTTGATGATCTCCGAGCGATCGAGCACTGAGCCGCGTGGCAGGTCAAACAGGTCATAAACCACATCGGTCCAGGTAAGCCGCTCGTCAGGCAGGCTGCATTCCCAGACGCCAAGGCGCGCTGCTGCCGAGGCGCGGTCGAAGATCTTGCGGCTGTGAGCCAGCGAACGCTCTTGCCTGGCAATCAGTTCGGCCTGCGCCGCGAGTTCCGCCTTGAGCCGGGCAATGGCCGCGGCTTTGCGGCGTCGCTCGTCGGAGCGGCTGTCGCGCCCTGCCCCCCTGCCGGGCTGCGAGACATCGGTCCGCGCCGGGCCTTTCGGGGTGTAGGGCGTATCGGGCATGGCGGGGCTCTGCTGTCCTGGCGGGCGACCACCATGGCGCGCAAGCGATTAACACTTCGCTGACGGGAAGCCCGGCTTTGCCGGAATTTGCCGCGAAAATTCCACCCGAGGGCGCCTGCAATTTTTCCCTTGAACAAGCTCCGGATCTCGCCTAGTTTCGACTTGAGAAAAGGTTTTTCCAACAGTTTTGACTGGGTTAGCCGCAAGGCTGGCCCATTCTCCGGACTATAAGGGAAAACCTTTTCCCAACTAAGGATTTTTGGCGCGATGGCATCGGAGCCTGTCCCGGTCTTTTCCAAGCCAGTCACCCTGCGTGACGTGGCGGCGCAAGCCGGCGTCAGCGTCGCAACCGCCTCCAAGGCACTCAACGACCAGGGGCGCATGACCGCAGAGACGCGCGAGCGCATTCGCGAGACGGCCCGGCGTCTCGGCTTCCGCCCCAACAGCCTGGCGCAGAGCCTGCTCAGGCGGCGCAGCTTCACTGTCGGCCTGCTCACCAACGATACCTATGGCCGCTTCTCGCTGCCGTTGATGTCGGGCATTTCGGACGCGCTGGTCGACAATGGCGTCTCGGTGTTCCTGTGCAATGTCGAGGAGGATCCGCGCCTCGGCCAGATGCATGTCGACGCCATGCTCGACAAGCGCGTCGACGGCATCATCGCAACCGGCAAGCGCATCGACCGCCATCTGCCGGTCGACCTCAGCAATCTGCGCGTTCCGGTGATCTATGCTTTCACGCAGCCCGATCCCGACGCCATCGCCTTCGTCTCGGACGATGCCGGCGGCGCGCGGCTGGCGGTCGAGCATCTGTGCCGGCTCGGCCGCGAACGCATCGCCCATGTCACCGGGCCGGCGAGCTTTGCCGTGGTGCATGCACGGGCGCAGGCCTATCGCGACGTGCTGGCCGAAAACGGCTTGCCGGTCACCGAGCCGCTGCTCGGCTCCTGGTCGGAAGCCTGGGGTCACGAGGCGGTGGCGCAGCTGTTCGACAGCAGGAATGAAAGGCCGGACGCCGTCTTTTGCGGCAACGATCAGATCGCGCGCGGCGTCATCGATGCCTTGCGCGAGCGCGGCCTAAGCGTTCCCAACGATGTCGGCGTCATCGGCTTCGACAATTGGGAGATTGTGGCCGAGGCGACGCGCCCGCCGCTGACCTCGGTCGACATGAACCTGGTCGCCCTCGGGCGCGAGGCAGGGCTGACCCTGCTGTCGCTGGTCGGCGGCCAGCCCGCCGCGCCGGGCATTCGAAAACTGCCGTGCCGGCTGGTGGTGCGGCAGTCATGCGGCCATCCGATGGATGGCTGAAAACCACGCGCCGCGCGATCGGCGCCAAGCCGCGGACCGCGGCGAACCCTGGAGGAGGACGAAGATGAGGAACCTGATTGCCAAACTGGCCCTGGCCGCTGCCGTTCTGGTTGGCGGCATCAGTGCCGCGGCCGCCGAGACGGCCAACATCTGGGTGCGCGCCGACGGCTCGAATTTCATGCCAAGGATCGTCGATGCCTACAACAAGGCGCACACCAACCAGATCAAGCTGGACATCATCCCAAATGCCGAGATCATTCCGAAATATGGTGCGGCGGCCGCCGGCGGCACGGCGCCCGACGCGCTGTCGCTCGACCTGATCTACACGCCGTCCTTCGCCGCCGCCGGCCAGCTCGAGGACATCACCGACTGGGCGAAATCGCTGCCCTATTTCTCCAGCCTGTCGCCGGCGCATGTGAAGACCGGCACCTACAAGGACCACATCTACGGCCTGCCGTTCTCGGCCGACGCCTCGGTGCTGATCTGGAACAAGAAGCTGTTCAAGCAGGCCGGCCTCGACCCCGAGAAAGGCCCCACCAACTGGGCCGAGATCGCCGCCGATGCCGAGAAGGTCAACGGGCTCGGCGGCAACATCAAGGGCTTCTACTTCTCCGGCAATTGCGGCGGCTGCAACATCTTCACCTTCACGCCGCTGATCTGGGCGTCGGGCGGTGACATCCTCAGCGAGGATGGCTCGAAGGCGACGCTGGACAGCCCGCAACTGCGCGGCGCCATCGATCTCTACCGCTCGATGGTCAAGAAGGACCTGGTGCCGGCGGGAGCGCAGACCGACACCGGCGCCAACTTCTTTGCCGCCTTCGCTGCCGGCAATATCGGCATCTCACCGTCCGGCGCCTTCGCCATCGGCGCGCTCAACACCCAGTATCCGGATGTCGATTACGGCGTCACCTTCTTGCCGGGCAAGGACAGCGGCTGGTCGTCCTTTGCCGGCGGCGACAATTTCGTCGTCACCAAGGGCACCACGAAACTCGCCGTGGTGAAGGAGTTCCTCGATTTCGCCTATTCGCTCGAGGGCCAGACCATCCTGGCCAAGTACGGCAGCCTGCCGGTGCGCGGCGACATCGCCAAGGACGCGCTGAAGGATCTCGATCCTCGTTATCAGATCGCCGCCGAGGCCATGGCCAAGGGCCGTACACCCTATTCCGTGGTGTTCAACGATTTGATCAACTCCGCCAACGGCCCGTGGACGCAGATGATCAACGAGGTCTTCTTCGGCGACGATGTCGACGGCGCCATCGCCAATGCGCAGGAGACGATGCAGTCGATCATCGACCAGGCGCCGCAGAAGTAGCGGACGCCTGCCGGCCGCCCGCTTGTCTCCCTGGGCGGGTGGCCGCCCTATCTCCCTTGAAGGGAGGTCGGACAGCAGGTCCGGGTTGGGTCGCCTCTGACGTGCTCGACGTTTTTTGTCGGTGCACTACAGAGAGGACGTCACCCGACCGTCGACCGGACCCCTCCAGCGGGAACGCAGCGCCAACGGAAGAACAGCCATGACCTCCATCGCAGCAGCAACCCCTGCCCCGCCACGCGCCCGAAAGCTGGTCGGCGCCGGCCGCCGGCAGTGGATTGGTCTGCTCTATGTCGCGCCGGCCGTTGCGCTGGTCGTCGTCTTCTTCCTCATCCCGCTCGGCATGACGGCATGGATGTCGTTGCACAACTGGCCGCTGATGGGCGAGCATAGCTTTATCGGCTTAGGCAACTATGCCGCCATCCTGCGCGACACCAGGTTCTGGAACGCGCTCAAATTCACCGGTTACTACACCGTGATTGTCACCATCGCGATCTTCGTGGTAGCGTTTCCGCTGGCGCTGTTCGTCGAACGGCCGCGTCCGCTGACCAATCTTTATCGCACCATGTTCTTCATGCCGGCGGTGGTCGGCTTTGCTTCGGCGAGCCTGCTCTGGTCATGGCTCTTGAACGTCGATTCCGGACTGTTCAGCCCGGCCGCCTACGATCTCGGCCTGATCGACAGGAAGTTCAACCTGCTGGCCACTTTCCAGCCGGCCTTCTGGTCGATCATCGCCATGGTCGTCTGGAAGGTCGCCGGCTTCACCATGATCATCCTGATGGCCGGCCTACAATCAATCCCGCAGGACCTGCAGGAGGCGGCGGTCATCGACGGCGCCGGGCCGTTCGCCCGGTTCAGGGCAATCACGCTGCCGCTGATGCGCCGCACGCTGGCGCTGGCGCTGATCCTGTCGGTCGCCGGATCGATCCTCGCCTTCGACCAGTTCTACATCATCCTGCGCGGCGGCCCGCGCAACCAGACGCTGACCGCAGTCTACTGGATCTTCAACCAGTCCTTCGTGTCGTTCAAGCTCGGCTATGGCGCGGCACTCTCCATGGTGCTGCTGGTGATCCTGGTGGCGCTCAGCCTCGTCCAGCTATGGCTGCTGCGCAAGCCGGAGGGTCTC
This sequence comes from Mesorhizobium sp. CNPSo 4670, assembly GCF_057784235.1. NCBI lineage: Bacteria > Pseudomonadati > Pseudomonadota > Alphaproteobacteria > Hyphomicrobiales > Phyllobacteriaceae > Mesorhizobium > Mesorhizobium sp. CNPSo 4670. Next base: position 318,914 of record NZ_JBWJFQ010000003.1, read on the forward strand.
GACTGATGGCGCAGGCCACCTCCCGCAACCGCCGGCTCGCCGCCCGCATCGCCGAGCATTCGACCGGCATCATCGCCTCGGTGCTGTTTGCGGCGCCGATTGTGTGGGCGGTGCTGTCGGCCTTCAAGCCGGCACAGGAAGCACGCCTGCCGCCGCTGCCGCCCTGGCCGACCACCGGCTTCTCGCTGGAAAACTATGTCACGCTCAACAGCTTCGGCGACGGGCTCTGGGTCTCGGCGCAGAACAGCATCTACGTTTCGGCTATGACCGTCGTGTTGTCGGTCGCGGTCAGCGTGCTGGCCGGCTACGGCTTTTCGCGGTTCCGGTTTCCTTTCAAGGACCTGTTCTTCGTCCTTATCCTGTCGACGATCATGATCCCGTTCCAGTCGATCCTCACGCCGATCTTCCTGGTGCTGACCAAGCTTGGCCTGCACAACACGCTGACCGGCCTGGTCGGCGTCTATGTGACCCTGCAACTGCCGTTCTCGATCTTCATGATGCGCAACGCCTTCGACGCGGTGCCGCGCGAGATCGAGGAAGCCGCCCGCATGGACGGCGCCGGCAATCTCACCATGCTTGTGAAGGTGATGCTGCCGCTGGTCTGGCCGGGCGTTGTCACCATCGCGCTGTTTGCCTTTCTCGGCGCCTGGAACGAGTTCCTCGCCGCGCTGGTGCTGATGACCGACCAGTCCAAATTCACGCTGCCGGTGATGATGACAGCACTTCAGTCGGGCCGCTTCGGCGCCATCGACTGGGGCGCGGTGCAGGCGGGCGTCACCGTGATGATGGTGCCGTGCCTCATCCTGTTCCTGGTTCTGCAGCGCTTCTACATCCGCGGCCTGATGGCCGGAGCCGTCAAGTAATTCGACCGAATGGAGTAAGTTCATGACCGCATCGCCATCCACCCAAACCGCAGGAGCGGGCAAGACGGGCAAGCCCAAACTCGCCTTCCGCCCGCTGCCGGTGCCGCAGGTCGACGTGCGCGGCTTCTGGGGCGATCGCGCCGACGCGGTCGCCGGCGCCACCGCCCGCATCCTCTACGACCGTTGCGTCGAGGCCCGCATGCTGGAGCAGATCGACCCGGACCGGCCCTCGCCCGGTGTCGTCATCCCCTTCCATGTCAGCGACGGCTTCACCGCCAGCACGGTGACGACGCAGATGTTTTGGGATTCCGACTGGGGCAAGACCATCGAGACCGCAGCCTATTCGCTCTACCGGCGCAAGAACCCCGAACTGGAGAAGAAGATCGATGCCGTCATCGACATGTATGAGAAGCTGCAGCAGCCGGACGGCTACCTCTCGAGCTGGTATCAGCGCATTCAGCCCGGCCTGCGCTGGACCAATTTGCGTGACTGCCACGAGCTCTATTGCGCCGGGCACCTGATCGAAGGCGCGGTCGCCTACTACCAGGCCACCGGAAAACGCAAACTGCTCGATGTGATGTGTCGCTTCGCCGACCATATCGCCACGGTGCTGGGACCGCAGCCCGGCCAGAAACATGGCTATTGCGGCCACGAGGAGATCGAGCTGGCGCTGGTCAAGCTGGCGCGGGCGACCGGCGAGCAGAGATACATGGAGCTGGCGAAATACTTCATCGACCAGCGCGGCCAGCAGCCGCACTACTTCGACGAGGAGGCCCGCGCCCGCGGTGCGGATCCGAAGGATTTCCACTTCAAGACCTATGAGTACAACCAGTCGCACATTCCGGTGCGCGAGCAGGACAAGGTCGTCGGCCATGCGGTCAGGGCAATGTACCTCTATTCGGGCATGGCCGACATCGCCACCGAATATGGCGACGACACGCTGCGGACGGCACTCGACCGGCTGTGGGACGATCTCACCACCAAGAGCCTCTACATTACCGGCGGGCTCGGCCCATCGGCGGACAATGAGGGCTTCACCAGCGATTACGATCTGCCCAACGAGAGCGCCTATGCCGAGACCTGCGCCGCCGTCGGGCTGGTGTTCTGGGCCAGCCGCATGCTCGGCATGGGGCCGAACGCCCGCTACGCCGACATGATGGAACGTGCCCTGTACAATGGCTCGATCTCGGGCCTGTCGCTCGACGGCTCGCTGTTCTTCTACGAGAACCCGCTCGAAAGCCGTGGCGCCCACAACCGCTGGAAATGGCACCGCTGCCCATGCTGCCCGCCCAATATCGGGCGCATGGTCGCCTCGATCGGCAGCTATTTCTACAGCCTGGCCGACGATGCTTTGGCCGTGCACCTCTATGGCGACTCGACCGCCCGCTTCGACATATCAGGCATCCCGGTGAGCCTGACGCAGGCGAGCCGCTATCCCTGGGACGGCGCCGTCGAGATCACGCTGGAGCCGCAGGCGCCGGTAGAGTTCACCCTCCATCTGCGCATCCCGGCCTGGAGCACCGGCGCCGAGCTGACGGTGAACGGCGAGCCGATCGGCCTGGTGGATGTCACCAGCGACGGCTACGCCGCGATCCAGCGGACATGGAAAAAGGGCGATAGCGTCCTGCTCGATCTCGAAATGCCGATCGAGCGGCTCTATGCCAACCCGCAGGTGCGGCAGGATGCCGGCCGAGTCGCGCTGTCGCGCGGTCCGCTGATCTACTGCGTCGAGGCGACCGACAATGACAGCCAGCTGCATCGCCTGACGCTGCCGAGGACGGCTAGCGTTGAGGCGCAGCAGCGGCCGGAGCTTCTCGGCGGCGTGGTGACGCTGTCGACTACCGCGCAAGCCGATGACGGCGACGGCTGGCAAAGCGGGCTCTACCGGCCCGCGCCGCCGGCCACCACCAAGACGCGCCTGACCGCCATTCCCTATTTCGCCTGGGACAACCGCGAGCCCGGTGAAATGCTGGTGTGGCTCAGGGACGGGTGAGACAGCCTGTGGAGTTTCCAAACAGGCTCTGAGCGCTCAGCCGATCTTGTAGATCAGGCTCAGCCGCCCGCCTGGCAATTGTTCGACCTTGGTGAGTTCCAGGTCGCGCCGCTGAGCCGCCGTCGAAAACAGCACCTTGCCCTCGCCGGCGATCAGCGGATAGACGACGAGGCGCAACTCGTCGACCAGCCCCGCCTCGGTAAGGCTGTCGACGATGGTCGAGCCGCCCATCAAATAAATGTCCTTGCCGGGCTGGCGCTTCAGTGCCGCGACATCGTCGTTGGACCTGAGAAAACGCGTCATCGGCCAGTTGGCTGAATTCAGCGTGTTCGACAGCACATAGTGCGGTGTCTTGGCGGCAAAACGTGCCCAGGGCAGCTCTTCCCGCGCGGCAGGCTTGCCGGTCATCGGCAGCGGCTCGTCGGGTGCGTTCTGGATCGCGGTCCAGTACTGCTCGTAGCCGGGATACATGCGGCCGCCGAGCACGCAGGCATCCACCTGTTCCATCAGCCCATAGTCCTCCGACCAGGCATGCACCCAGTCTGCGATGCCGGTCGGCCCCTCTGCCTTGCCGTCGACGGAAATCTTCATGGCGGCGATCAATTTACGCATGGCATTCTCCTTTGCGCACAAAGGCGCGGTTGTGCGGCCCGCGGGCCGGCGGTTCAAAATGTCGGGAAATGTTCGGAAATGCCGCTGCAAGGCAGCGGTCGTCATGCGGGCGATCGCCCGCTTGTCAGTCAACGGTCATGCAAGTCTCGAAGTGTCCGGCGCTATCGTCTCCTTTCCACGGGTTTCGCGTCTCTCCTGCTCAGGCCGGCAGGCGCCGGTCGTAGTCCTTTCTCAGTCTCGACCAGCCGTCCCAGAACGGCTCCGGCTGTTCTCCGCGCAGCCTCGCGGCCAAAATGTCGAGATGCATGTGCCAGCCGGGGGCGATGTTGAGCATCAGCGACCGGTCACCCAGGCGGCGATGGACAATGGTGAGCAGCACATCCTTGCCTAGCGAAGTGAGTTCGAACGTAACGCCGCCGGTGCTGCCCCAGGTGATGCCGAGCCGGTGCGGCGGATCGATCTCGGTGATCTCACCCGGCATGGTGTGCACGGCCGGAAATCCTGGCGGGCGCTCGCCGGCCGGCTCGGTCAGTTCGTCGTTGCGCCAGGTGAGTTCGAAGTGCGAGCCGGCCTCGCTTCCCATGGGGCCGGCGGCCAGCCATTGGCGGCGCAGTTCTGGGTCGGTGATGTAGCCCCAGATGCGCTCAGCCGGGCCGGGCAGCAGCCGTTCGATCGTCAAGGTGGCCGGCTCGGTCAGCACGCCATAGCCATTCTCGGCATGTCGATCGGTCATGTCTGGTCTCCCTTCTTCCCAGTCGACGATTTGCGCGCGTCGTCTTCGCGCAGCAATCGTTCCAATATGTCGAGCCGCCCCGTCCAGAAGCGCGAATAGGCTCCAAGCCATTCATGCGCGCTGGCCAGCGGACCAGCCTCGAGGTGGCAGATATGCGTGCGGCCGAGCACTTCGCGACGGATCAGCCCGGCATTTTCCAGCACCTTGATGTGTTTGGAAGCAGCAGCCAGCGACATCGCGAACGGTTCGGCCAGCTGGCTCACCGTGCGCCCGCCACCGGCGAGTTCGCGCAGCATCTGCCGGCGGGTCGCATCGCCAAGGGCGTGAAAGACCTGATCCATCTCGTATGTGAGTAATTCAACCATGTGGTTGAATATGCATATGCAGCTTTTGATTGTCAACCGTTTGGTTGAATATTATTTTGCGGCACTGAAAATGAGTGGCATTTGCGGCTTCAGCCGGCGTGGGCGCGGCTGATCTCCTCGGCCACCAGTTCCTGCAATTGCCACAGATTGCGGTCGCGAATGCCGCAAGCTTCGAGATGGCGGATCGTCTCGAAGAGGTACTCCGCACCCGAGCCCCAATGGCCGACGGCCGTGGCCAGCGTCGCCGCGATCGCCCGCTTGTCGAGCTTGCCGGCATAGCGCGGATTGGCGGGATCGACGACGAAGCCAAGCGCGCGCGAGACGCCGTCGGCAGTCTTCACCTGCAGCCAGCGCGGCACGTTGACCGAAGGCAGGATGGTCATCTCGCGGCGCAGCAGCGCTTCGAGATTGGCGGCAATCGGCTCTGCAATCTCGAACACCATGCCCTGGCACTGGCCGCCGCGATCGAGCGCCATCATCAGGCCGGGCTGTTCGACCGTGCCGCGAAAACGCTTCACGGTGAAGCAGAACGAACGGTGCCAGCCGGTCGCCACTGCCCGCTCGCCACCCCTCACCTCGCCGGCCGGCTTCCACAGCAGCGAGCCGTAGGCGAACAGTTTTAAGGGCCCGACCGGCGCGCCGACCAGCACTTCGTCGCGGATGCGCGCATAATCGGCATCGGTCATGTAGACCATGCCCGGCGTCGGCCCGGCATCCTCAACCGCGCGCATCGTGCGGGCAACGAGCGCCTCGGTCAGCGTCATCGTCGCCTTGCGCGGCGATGCGGCAGAAATCGGCTTGTTCATTCTCGCGTCTCAGGCATGGCCGCCATGTTGCCCAAGGGCGAGGAGATTCTCAAGGCGCGGACTCAAAATCTGAACCGGCGCGCACAACCGCTTGAAAGGATTCGCCAGTATCGACTGCCCTAACGCGCCGGATGCGACGGCCCTGCCTGTATGCGTGCATGCACAAGCTCGCGACCGCACCCAGAAGCCCCTCGGCGTCGTCGCCTGCAACGACCTAGTGCGGAGGATGATCCGGCCGGTCGTTGCAGCCGTCGACATAGGGATGGACCGACCATTTGGAGCCGGGCCGCGCCTGCTCACTTTTGGTGAGCGGATCCTGGGATTGCGCGTAGCCATCCTGGTAGCCGCGAATGATCCCGTCGATATCGGGGGGCCAGTCACCATCCCACGGCCCTCCCAGGATCTGGGCCTGCTGGACCGGATGCAGTTCGTTGTGGCCTTCATGAAAGCTGTCGTGGATATGTCCGGCGTCATAGACCCATCGGCCGGTCACGCCCAGGATTGTCGCTCCGGTTCCATCGCCCTTGTTGACCTCGATGCTGGGCAGTCCGGCATCGCTCGGGCTGGCCGTGTCCGAACTGCTGAAAGCCGCGCCAAGCAGCGCGGCAAGCAAGGCAAGAAGCGCCAGGATGTAGGCAACGACCACGCCGACGCCCGACATGCAGAGTGCCAGCGCCGTCAGGGCTGCGATCAGCGCGATGATGTTGACGGTCTGCAGGTCGTGGATCGACGCGCCCTCGAACTCCACATGCAGTGCCTCTGATTTTACCCCGGTCGCCTTGTCCTCCGCCGGATTCCCGGTGAACAGCAAGCCGTGCGAGGAGGTGGTGGCAGTTTCAGCCATCAGATAGCCGAACGGAACGCTGGCGCCGGCAACGGCCTGGCTGACGCCGACGGGGTTGTTCGGCAGCAGCAGGTTAAGGCTGTAGTCGGAGTCCAGGCTTCCGGGCCATGTCTTCTCCGACGGCGGCTCGATGCTGATGACCATGCCGACGACGCTGACCGGGCTCTTGTCGCCGAGACAAACCAGCCGGTTGTTGAGCCACCAGTCGCAATAGGCGAGAATCCAGACAATCCCGGTCACCACAAGCGCAATCGGCAAGCACCACGGTTCGCCCATCGCGATCAGCACCACAGCCATGACGGCCGCGAATATGCCGCTGGTGATCGCCGCGCTGATGTACTGGTTGACCGAGATCACCTTGTCCGCGGTCGTGCACGTGGTCCAGGATTTGTCGTCGGTGGCCATCACGGCTCCAGGCTGTTGAGGACGGTCAAGGTGACGCCGCCACTGGCGTGCTCACCCTCGTCGAATGCATTCAAATTGAGGGCTTGCCGTCCGGTCCAGCCGTTCGGCGGGGTGGCGACCGCCGTGATCGTCACCTGTTCGCCCGGCGCCAGCGACGGCTGGTCAGGCGAAATCTCGACCTTCCAGCCAGGCGGCAGCGGATGAACCGCCGGCAAATGTGCCGCCAGCCGGCGCTTTTGCTCGGCCTTGACGGACTCCTCTGTCGGCTGCCGGTCGTCACGACAGGGGTTGAGCGGCGGAATGGTGTAGGCGTCGACGGTGAAGCGATACCGGTGCGGCCGACGGGTGGCGTTGCGCAGTTCGAATTGAAATGTCGCCGGCGACTGCGCCAGCCCGATGTCGGTGTTTTTCTGTCCGAGATTGTTGGCGAAGTTGGCATCGTCGGCCGGGTCGAGCAAGGCCTGCAGGCAATAGTGACCTGCTTCCCGGGGCGTATGCCAGTCGAAGGAGACGAACCCGGGCTGGCCGGCGGATCCGATCACCCCCACCGAGACCGGCCGGGTGTCTATCGGGTTCGACACGGTTCCGATACCGAACGACAGATAGGACAGATGAACCGGCATCTTGACGACGACGGCATCCTTGGAGGCGTTCCAGACGCGGACGCGCACCTCGTAGTCGGTGTCAGCCTGCAACTTGCCGGCAGGAACGGGCACCCCACCCTGGCGCACCTCGATATCGGGATTGTCCCAGGTCACCGCAAGGCCAAGGCCGATCAGATAGTACTGATCGTAGATCAGCGGATCGGGCCGGCAGAATGCAGGATGGTCGATCGGCACGCAATGTGCCCTGGACCCCTTCTGGTCGACCCGGCGGTCACCCCCAAGCCGCCACCGGCGACAGAAGCGGTGAGCCATCTCGATCAGCGCCGGAATCCAGGCTGAGAACAGTGCTCGCAGGATTGCCGCTATTCCACGCATCGACTCCCTTTCTGAAGCTAACGCAGGGCAACGCCTGATTAACGACGGGATTCGCGCGGCAACAGCGCTCTGGACTGGTTAGACGACTGGTGCCGCTTGTAACTCTGGTCAGACGAATAAAGCGGAACTTGAATGGTAGGCTGGCTATTTCCGCACGAAGAAACCGCGCGCGAACTGCACGATGCGCTTGTGGAAGACAAGCGCCAATATTGCGACAACGGCAAGTATGTACAGAGCTTCGGTCGATCCGTCGCCGCCGTCAGGCGAAATACCTAACCACCTCTCGATGAAATCCATGTACAGATTCCCCCGCGCAAACTTTCAAGCGAAATCTAGCATAGCTCTTCAGCTTGGCCCAGTGTCAAGCCATGAATCGTTTCCATCCCAGATGAATCCAACAAGGAACCATTCGACCGCCTGACCTGCAGTACGCGGCCGCCTCAACGACATTGCCTAAAGATTGCCTAAAAATTGTGCCGGCTTATTGCCGTACGCCTGAAGGAAATCTTTGCATCTCAATCATTTCAGGGTCGTTTTCCAAAATTGTGTTCAACCCGCACTACCTCAAGCCCTTCGATCAGCGCGTCGCGAAACAGCGCGCGATGGGTCAGCCGGGCTCGTGGTCCTTCTGGTCGACTGGATCGGCGGGCCAAAATGAGCGCCTGGGAACAATGTTGCCGGCAAAGTGTTCTAGTCCTTGCCGGAGGATGTCATGAACGATGCGTCGGCAAAACCCACGGGCCTCGTCCTTTCATCGACAGAGCGCGTGAATACGCTGTCGCATTTTCATCGAGCCGAGATCGCCCGCATGGCGGGATGGCGCGACCGGCTAGACCGGACGACGAACTGGGCGATCACGGTGGTGGCGGCGCTGCTTTCGGTATCGCTGTCCACGGCCAGTGCGCATCACGGCGTGCTCCTGTTCGCCATGCTGCTGATCCTGCTTTTGCTGTGGATCGAGGCGCGCCGCTATCGGTTCTTCGACTTCTACCGGGCTCGCGTGCGGCAGTTCGAGCGTCACTATTTCGCGCAGATCTTTTCCCCGCAGCCCGACTTTGCCTCTGACTGGCTGCTCATCGTCGGCGAACGCCTGCGTGCGCCGAAGTTCCTGCTGTCGCAGCGCGCTGCGCTGGCGCGCCGCCTGCGGCGAAACTACATCTACCTGTTCCTGATCCTGCTGCTGGCCTGGGTGGTCAAGATATCGACCCCCAGCCTTCAGACCGCGGGCCTCAGGACCGGGTTTGTCGGCTCGCTTCGCGAGGCCGTCGAAAGCGCCGCCCTTGGCCCCATTCCCGGTGCGGTGATCGTGGTCGTCGTGGCGGCATTCTATGCTTGGCTGCTGGCTATCGTCTTTTTCGCGGCCCGCGACGACGGCGAACTTTCCTTCGGCGACGTCCACGTCTGACGTCTGGCGACAGACAGCTGCAACACATGGCGGCCCGCGCGTTGTTGTGGTCAGTCCGCTGAGGCGTTTGAGGGAATCCATGGCCTGTCGATTGGCAATGACGTGACGCGGCAGGTCGTGCTTCTGGCCAGCCGCACCCGAGGTCTGGGCAGAGATGGCGGGCGAGATCGAGGCCCAGTTTGCGCCAAGTCGGGTAGCGGCAAGCCCGCTACATACCGAAGAACTGCCTGCCGATCATGTAGCCCAGCGCCGCCGCGACCAGCGGAAACAGCGTCGGCGCGACCTTGCCAAGAAGGGAAACCTGCTGGGCCTTCGCCGGCGTGTGGCGTGCATTGCCGAGATTCTTGGTCATTGCTTGCCTTAGCTTTGAATGATTCATTAGCAAATGCTGATTAACAGCATGGCCGCATTAACGGCTTGCAAAGAAATTAGATCAAATAGCCGACCATTCCTGCCGCCGATCCTGCCGGCGGCGGACACATCGGCGCCGCCGAGACGGCGGTTGCGTCACCGGTGCGTTTGCCTGCGGATTTAGTTCAAGCGCGCATTTTCTCGACGAACAGAGCTCAAATCAGCTTCGGATAAATTCGAGAAGATCCCGGTTGATCATATCGGCATGTGTGGTCGGCATTCCGTGGGGAAGGCCGGGATAAGAAATCAGCCTTCCTTGCTTCAGCAACTTGACCGAGCGCGCGCCAGTAGTCGGAAACGGGCAGATCTGGTCGTCTTCGCCATGCATAACCAGCACGGGCACGTCGATCGCCGCGAGGTCGTCGAAGAATTCGGTTTCGGATAACACTCGGACGCACTCCCACTGCGCGATGGCCGCGCCCATCATACCCTGGCGCCACCAATTCTGGCGGATGCCTTCCGACACGACGGCGTCGGGTCGATTGACGTCTGCTTCCCTCGCCAATATCCGAGACCTGCCGGTCCGCTATCGCCCCTGTCCAGACGTTCAAGACCGTGATGTCGCCGAAGCCGCTCGTCGAGATTGCCGGCAGAGACGTGATGCACTGCTGATTACGCCACGTCTTCTGCGGTGAACCAATCGTTGACCTCCCGCAATTCCGCACGGGCCTCTTCGAACCGACCCTGTGACCGCAACAGCTTCGCCAGACTGTTGGTCGCCTGCAACTCCCAACTCCTGGCGTTCTGCTGCCTGGCAAAGGCAATCGCCTCGCGGAAAGAAGCCTCCGCCGCTCTGTCTCCTGCTCCATTTGCAAGTTCGATCTCACCGCGAATGCGAAGCAAGGCGGCTGTAAAGTAATGCTCGCCAATCTTTTCGGCTTCGCGCAGACCTTTCTCAACGGTCACTGCCGCTATACTGACTTGCCCGGAGTTCATGAAAGCTTTGGCCAGCAAGCCTAAATAACACGATTTGTCGACCTCCTCATCTTCAAGATCACTCTCGGTCAATGCCATCATATGGCTACCCACCAGACTGTCATCGAGGCTCGATGCAGCCAGGCCGCCAAAAAAGCGCGCCACCCTTGCCCAGAGATTGAAACCGTTTTCCTGCGCCAGCGGCAGGAGTTCATCCGCCAGTCGAGCGATCGAACTGCTTTCCTCGCGGAAGGCGAACAACACGCACCCATTTCCCAGGCAGGCGGCCAGACGATAGGCGGACTGCTGCCGAACGGTCGCCTCCGCCTCGAGGTAGAGTTTCAGCGCTTGGCTGCGATATCCCAGAATATGCAAGGTCCAGGAAAGGTAGATCATGGCCATGCTCGGAAAGTCGCTGCCGACCTTGTGTGCGCTGTCCTTGTGGCTGAGAGCGCGCTCAAGATATTGTCGGGCCGCCACCAACTCGCCCTGAGAGAACAGACTCATCCCCTTGAACTGCAGACCTATGACGAGCGCGTTTAGGTAACCGCCCTCCTCGCCGACCCGAATTAACTCATCACTGGCCGCGAGGGCCTTACCGAACTGACCTGAGTTGAAATGGGTGCCGAAAAGCCCGTCGAGCGCCCTGATCGTCGATTCCGGCTCGCCAAGCTTCCCGCTCAGTTCTATGGCCCGCTGATATGCGGCACTGCCCTCGCCCGTCACGTAGCCTAGCGCAGCGTAGAGCACGTCGCCCAGCTCCAGTTCGAAGCGAAGCAGCCTGCGGCTACGATCGTCGGATTCGGGCAAGAGTTTCGCGGCTTCAAGCCCCTTCCTGAAGGTACGCACCGCGTCGACTTTTGCCCAAGTCTTGGCCGCCTTCAGCCCTGCCAGCAGCCAGTAGTCAGCGGCGCGGTCGAACAGACCTGCGTCTGCGAAATGCTCAGCGAGCACTTCGGGATAGGCAAAAGCCGCGTTGTGGTCGCGCAGTTCGATACATTCGGCAATCAATCGGTGAATCTGCTGCGCGCGCTCGTGCAGCATCGTGCCTCTGGCGGCCTGCTGCAGGAGCACGTGGGTGAACGAAAAGCCCGCGCCGGCGGTCCCCCGCTCGGCGACGATCAGCCCCGTGCGCACCAGGTCGCCAACTGCGGCGCGCAACTCCGCTTCGGGCCAATCGCAGATATCGCGCAATATGTCGAAATCGAATTCGCGGCCGATCGCCGCTGCGATCTGCGCAATTTCCTTGGCGGGCCCCAGCCTGTCGAGGCGGGCAAGCAGCGAGAACTGCAGGGAGTTCGGAATGTTGGTCGTAGGTGACAGACGCTTCGGCTGCGATACGTCCAGCCGCAATCCTGTTTCGACCACGCTCCGCGTAAGCTCTTCGATATAGAGAGGGACGCCCTCGCTGCGATCGAGCACCACTGACACATCTGCGGCGAGCGCATTCGGACTGATGTCATGGACAATCGCTTCGGCATCCTCGCGGCCGAGCGCTTCAAGCCTGATGTGATGCACGTCCGGCCCGTCGACCCATGGAACGCTTGCGTTGTTCCTGCTCGACACAAGCAACAGGGCAGGAGTCGATGCCAGGCTGGCAACGATCTTGTCGAGAAGGTCGCGCGAGGTCGCGTCGGCCCATTGTTCATCTTCGAACAAGATCAGGATCGGGGTAGCACGCGCCAGATAACAGACCAAATCGATGAACGCTTGCTCGGCGATGTGGCGCTGTCGTTCGGCGCTTATCCCTTCGAGCCTGTCCGGCATAGTCGTCGGTATGCCGAGCAGGCTTGAGAAGATCGCCAGCGCGACGTCGCTGGACACCGAACCTATCGACAATCCGTTGCTGAGCTTTCGCAGCTTTTCTTCCGTCGAGTCACCATCCTCGATCGTTGCGATCCTCTGCAACTCCGCGAGGAATGGATAAAGGGTGCTGTTCTCAAAGGTCGGAGAACATTGCATGGTCAGCTGCGGAAAGCTGCGCAGGCGCTGCTGGATCTCGTTGAGCAACCGGGATTTACCGATTCCCGACTCCCCCGAGACCAACACCGCATTGCCGCGCCTGTCGCGCACGACGGTCTCCCAGCGCTCCATCAGAAGTCGCAATTCGGCATTGCGGCCGCACAGCTTGGTCATGCGCGCACGCTTTGCAAAGCGGGTCGGCACCATGCGCGCCCGCTGCACCTGCCAAACCTGGACTGGCTCGGCGAATCCCTTCAGCTCATGTTTGCCGAACGTGGTGAAATCAATCGCGCCGCTCGCGGCCTCGAAGGTCGCCGCGTCGACAAGGATCGTGTTCGGCTTGGTCAGGACCTGCAGCCGTGCCGCTAGATGCGCGACGTGGCCGAAGGCGACGGTGGACACGCCGCTCGGCGCACCGACGAACTCACCCACCACGACCTGGCCGCTCGCGATACCCACCCTCACTTGCAACGGATATCCCAGACTTGCCGAGATGGTGCCAACCGCATCGACGATCTCGAGTGCCGCCAGCACGGCGAACTCGCTGTCGTCCTCGCCAGCTATTGGATAACCGAAATAGGCCTGGACGGCGTCGCCGATATAGCTGGCCGTCACACCCTTGCGGCGGCGGATGACGCTGCTGCAGGTCTGCAGAAAGCTCTCGATCAGGCGTTGGAAGTCCTCGGGATCCAGGCGGTCGGCATATTCGGTTGACCCCACCATGTCGCAAAACAGAATGGTGAGATAACGCCGCTCTGCAACAGACTTCCCGGGGCTGCCGGGCAAAATCGGGCTAGCCAATGGAACCGGTGTGGTCACGGCTCTCGGACCCTCCTTGGTGCGGCGACCATGTAGCACCAGTCATGTTATCGCAAATCCCGGCGCTCATCAGCCGCTTTCGATCACGTCAAGTGGATCATCGCAGCTCGTCACACTGAACGTCGGCGTAGATCAAATGGTCTGCCGCGCTAAATGCCGCTTCGCTCTGGTCGAAGCAGAACCGTTTGGGCACCAAACGTATCAAGGTGCGTCGGTTGCACTCACCAGGCAGATCGACTTGGAAAGTGCGGGGCGACATCGACGGCGTCGGATCGCTCCATTTCGTGTGACCGGCAAACGAAACGTTCTCAACCAACAAGCTGGAACCGGCTGCGCTGACCGAACCGGAGATGGCCTCGGCGTTGGTACCCTTTGCCTGTTCGATGCTCGGATAGTCGCCACTTTGTGGCGGTTCCCCATTTGCCGGAATCGCGTCCGTCCTGACTGCCACATTGATCCTGATATCGTCGCGCTCCGGAACACCACCGTAGCTGTTGCGAAAGGTCCAGCTTGCACGAAGGACACGCGTCTTCGCCTCATCTCCGGGCGGCCGAGGCAACACCTGAAGCGTGGCATCGGCGAGCGAAGAGCCTTCATCCTCCGCCTCTGGCGCCGGGCAGCTAGTGTAGAGTGGGCGGTAGCCACATTCGGAGCCACCGGCTCCCCATAGACAGTCGCTCAGCTTCCGCCAGTCCTCTGAGCTCAGGCTCGACGCGCGGGAGGACAGGTCATTGCCGGACCCCGGCAACATCCAGGGATGGATGCCACCGCTGCCGGCCGCCCAGTCCGTCCGGTGTGCGGCGATCCTGGCGTAGATGATCTCTTCCTCGCGCAGCTCGAGCAATTGGACCCAGGTTGGCGACGTGACCGTCGGCTCATGCCCCACTGCGTCCGCGGCAAAACGGCGGCCCGTGATTTGTGTGGTAAGCGTGTGGCAGCTTGTGCAGTTGCCCGTTGGATCGTCGACCGTCCTGGCATGGCGAAGTTCATTGGGGTAGGTGCTGGTGTAGCCGGAGCCGACCACGCGGAACGGCGCGCCCGGCAACCGCGGCCGATGCGGTAGAAAATCTCCCAGGCTGAAGGCGGTCGATTTGGGATCGTCGGCTGAACGGAACCCTACCCTGCTCTGTGCAATGTGCGGATCGATCACATAGGGGCTTTTGTTGTCATGGCATGCATGGCACGAGATCTTGAACGTCGAATCATAGATTTTCTCCGCCGCAGCCCTTCCGACTTTATCGGAATAGTTGCGCCCGCCCGGCGGAACGAAGGGCTTTGACCAGTCGAACACGCTCTGGTCCTTGCGGCCGTCGAAGAAGATAATTTCTCCGGATTTCCGATTGAACCCGATGGTGCCGAAGACAGAAAACCTCGGATCCGACCGCGTCCAGTAGGGATCGGTGCTGACCTCCTGGCTGATATTGGATTTTCTGCAGAGGAACAGCCATTCAACGTTGCCGCGCACGACCCTTACGACACGTGAGTTCAGCCCACAGTAGGTCGTGCTGCCAGTCAGCGAAGGCTTGTCGCATTTGGGCAATGTCGCCGTCCATTTCACCACCTCTCCGTTTTCGTTCCTATGCTCGAACTCCAGCGGAGAACCTGGTTTTGTCGGATTGGGCTTGAGGTCGACGACATTGCCATCAACTTCCAGTGGGATGACTTTCATTTGTGGGCTGTCGCAATCGCCGTCGGGAATAGGACCGAACACCGCCCGCGCTTCATCGCCAGATCTGGTTATGACGTCGGTGCTCTTTGAGGCTGGCGCCCAAAAGATGTCAGGGTTCCATCGCGTAACGGCTTCGGCAAACGACTTCCCATCGAGTTCAGCCGGAGCGAAATCGACGCCGCGAGGTCGCAGCAGCTTGACAGCGGAACCGCGCGGCAATTGTGACACCGCGCAGCCGCTCGCCTTGCTGCAAACCACGTCGGCCTGATCGGAGCCTTGCCTCTCGCCATCTCGCGGCGCCGATACAAAAGCTGCATGTCGAAGCCCGATCGTCCCGGACAGCAGGAGAAGCGCAATGCCGAGGACAGCAGCGATCAGCGCAACGGCACGCATTTCAGCCCACTGGAGCGTGCCAGTGAACCCATAGCCGATCTTTGGGCGTCATCGCTTCTTGGCTGCGACAGAGCCAGCAGCATAGTCGGCGTGGACAGTAAGCGATTGAAATCGCCAGATGTCGTCGTCGCCCTTTACAAAAGAGGCCCGGGCATCCGCCGAATAGTCAAGAACCGGTGCCGGAGAGTGGGAGTCCTGCAGAGTGACCAGGACTATCGATTTGGTATTCACTGTCTTACCATCAACCACATCGAACAAGGTGTTGGTCACGAGATGGCGGGTCTGGAGCTTATCGGTTTCCAGTTTCTTAACTATTATCTTCATCTGTTCAAGAAGATCGTCTGGCGACTCCGGACCAAGGTCGAGCGTCAACTTGAGGATACTGCTGCTTGTACTGCAAATCTCATAGTAAGACGATTGCGGTTTCGCAAAGAGGGCGGTGAACGCGGCTGCATTTCTTTCGTCGATCGTCCAAGCATAGCGGGACAAAAGATCTTGAATTGCTTGACGATCTTCGGCCGGAGGATTCTCGAGATTCCAACCGGGAGTAGCCTCTGTTCCGCAGGAATCAGCTGAAGCAGTGCCGCTGAAAGCAAAACAGAACCCGAAAACCAGGGCAAAAAACCTCAAAATCGCGCAGCTGGTTATTATGCCTTTCCGACGCTCGCTCATGATGGCCCCCTCTTATGGAGCTTGATGGAAAAGTACCCATTCATCTTATACCACCCCAAAGAAGGTGTCAGCCGAAATCGATGGCATACGAGGCCACGGACATGATTTCGTGTTCCTGTTTTTTTGAATTTGCGGTAAGTTGCAATGCCGGCCTGCAGCAATTTCATTCCTAACTTGCAAGGTAGGCCGTGGGCGTTTCTGGTATGTTATCGCAAACTAAAAACTCACTTAGACGAAGCAATAGAGTCTAATCGTGGTTATATAGGAGCATTAAAATGCCGAATATTGTTCGAAGTATTGTATTGGTACTTTCATTTTTTTTTAGCGTTGTGCCTTTGGCGTTTGCGCAGCAGAATCAGGAAATTGAGATAGTTCTGCAATCGCGCCTACCTTCTTATGGAAACGATACCCCTCTAATTATTGACTTTACTCTCACGAACCGATCAGGCAGCCCGATCAGGGTGCTCAGGTGGACCACGCCAATCAACGGCGTCTCCGGCGAAATATTTTCAGTGACGAGAGGGTCCCAGCCAATTCAGTATATCGGCCGTTTGGTGAAGCGAGGAGAACCGACTGAGGCTGATTTTATCAATATTGAACCCGGACAATCGATTTCGGTGCCCGTCGATCTGTCATTGTACTACGCCATCTATGAAGCAGGGAACTATGCGGTTACCTATGATACAGAGGGAGTGGGTCTGCTGATTGGCCGTCCAGGTGCCCTGAGACGGGCAGCAGTTTTGAGCAACGCCGCCACGTTCAGGCTTCTGTCAGGTCGGATTCCTCCGGAACGGATACCGCTCTCGGCGCCCAAATTCGACCAGTGTGACAGCCCTCAACAGGATGATATTGGCGCTGCGCTGGCGGAAGCAAATAACATAGCCTCGGCTGCCCTGCAGGTTTTGCAGGCCACGCCCTCGGCCCAGCAACCGAATTCCCAACGATATCTGACATGGTTTGGGGCGCATACCGTAGGACTGTACGCAAAGGCCACTGGAAATTTCTCGAAGATTGCGGATGCTCTTGCAAACAAAGCAATATCGTTTGGATGCCACGGCAGCGACTGCGAATCGGGAGACTATGCATATGTGTACCGTAATCAACCTTACAGTATCTTTGTTTGTCCCAAATTCTGGCTAGCCGCTCTGAAAGGAACTGATTCAAGGTCTGGAACGATTATACATGAAATAAGTCACTTTTTCATCGTCGCATCAACAAACGACTATGTCTATGGTCAGGATGCCGCCAAGGTACTCGCGGCCGAAAACCCGCCTAGAGCCACATCAAACGCTGACAATCACGAATACTTTGCTGAGAATAGCCCGGAGCTTCCGATGTGAGGAATACCACAAGCAACTGATCTAGGCCGTGAACCCATAAACCGGGAAATGGTCGAGAGATTGGTGGATTGTGGAATGTCGGCTATCGGCCCGCGGGTTGGACGAAAGCGATTTCGCCGCCACGCGTTGATGATCGGCGCGTGCTGAATGGAACTTACTGGGTTCTGCGCTCCGGCGCGCCGCGGCGCGACCTACCGCTCTGGTCTTGATCAATGCGCCACGCCGTCGGATGCGTGCAGGAGTCTCCAGGCCAAGCCGATGCGGCCGTCGAACTGGGATGCAAAATGTTCAGCGGCGATGTCTTCCAGGCCGTCATCGACAAGAGCTTCGATGCTTCGTCGCAGCAGCGCGCGTTGCATCTCGCGGGCGTGTGCAAGGTCTGCCTCTCTCATGATTTCCGTGACGTGGTAGGCGACAACGGGCTGGCCGAGGCAAGACGTGAGCGCGCTCGCTTCCGACGTCACTGCCGTAACTGCATCTTCGATCTTCATTCTGGCGCTCCTCATCAAACATGATGCTGGCGCCTCCCTATGAGACGACGGTGTTCCGTCGTTCCTTTTCAATTTCGACTGTCGCGAGTGGCAGGTGTGCGCGAAAAGGAGAATTAGCTCTTGTTCCAGTCTCCTTGAGTAGCCTCGCTACCCAAATCAGTATGCTGCAAAATTGAATTAAAGGCGACCGGATAGTTAATCGATGGTTAATGGCGGCGCTCGCATCTCAGGCGTTCGCGCATGAAACATCGGGCAGGTCCGCCTTACTCCTCTTTCGGACATTGAGACCCGCGTCGCCGTGCGCTCAGAAACGGACCTCGCGATCCAGAACCGCAGCTGGATGGACCAGCAAGCGCGCCGACGAGCAGCCGAGCCGAGCAGCAGACGCGCTCGGCGGAAGAGTCTAACACCTGGGTCCCAAGCCAATTTCCGCCTGCTGCGCTCCACGTTATTGCAAGACGTTCAAATTTGAGCTTTCGCACTCATGCTTTGTCGAGAGTATCTCCTGTAGTCATTCAAACCTTCCACGCCGTAAGGAGAACGCAATGACTCGCAATCACGTTGAACGTCTTGGAGAGTTCAGGGAAATCCTGGTCGCGACTCGACGCGAAGGAGTCCGTAACGTGCACCATACCCGCGACGCAATGCGGGCAAGTGGCTTTCAGATCGGGGACAGCGACGGCTCCAGCTACGGAGCCGAGTTGAAGGCGCTCCAAGAGGAAATTGAGGCAGTCGACCGCGCCATCGAAGACGAGAAGCGGTTGGCCTTGGCCCTCGAGAGCGCGGCTCAATCCCGCCGACCGACTAAACCGAGAATCGTGAAGGCAACATAGAGTCGGGTACGGCCCTCGGCGCCCGTCGCGTCGATCGCCTGCGGCATGGTGTCGGGCTCGTCGCTAAGCGACAGCAGCGAGACGCTTGTCCAACTATCCCCCTGCCAGCCTCGGCAGCAGGAAAATCTCCGAGCCCTTTGGCAATTCCTTCGACCAGGTGTCGCGATAGATCGTGCCGTCGATGGCGACGGCGATGCCGCGGTCGATCAAGGGCTCGATGCCGGGATACTGTTCAGCCAGTTTCCTGAACAGTTCCCTTATGTCCTTGGCCTCGATCTCGACCTTGCTCTTGCCTCCGGCGGCCGCGCTAAGCGATCCCCAGAGCGTCACTTCGACCATCGGCCTGCCCGTTCCGCCTCGATCGCCGCCAGGATGCGCGGCGGCGACATCGGAATATGTGCCATCCGCACGCCGGCGGCGTTCGACACCGCATTGGCGATCGCCGCCAGCGGCGGCACGATCGACGTCTCGCCGACGCCGCGCACCCCGTAGGGGTGGTTGGGGTTGGGGATCTCGAGGATCTGCGTGTCAATCATCGGCAGGTCCGAGCAGACCGGGATGCGATAGTCGAGGAAGCCGGGATTCTGCAGCCGCCCGTCCTTGCCGTAGATATACTCCTCATTGAGCGCCCACCCGATGCCTTGCGCGGCACCGCCCTGGTACTGGCCCTCGACGTAGGTCGGGTGCACCGCCTTGCCGGCATCTTGCACCACCGTGTAGCGCAACACCCTCGTGGCGCCGGTCTCGGGGTCGACCTCGATATCGCAGATATGGGTGGCGAAAGAGACGCCGGCGCCGTCGGCGACGAGTTCGCTGTGGCCGGCGATCGGTCCGCCGGTCGTGCCCGATGCGGCGGCAATCTCCTTCAGCGACAGCTTGCCGAGATTGCCGTGCTTCTCGCCCTTGGCAACGGCGTGGCCCTGTTCCCAGACCACGTCGTCGACGGAAATATCCCACATCTGCGCGGCGCGTTCGCGCAGGATCTTGATCGCGTTGCGGGCGGCCGAGATGGTCGCCATGGAGGACGAGAAGGTGCCCCGGCTGCCGTCAGTCATGTCGTTGTAGCCGAGGCTGGAGGTGTCGGCGACGATCGCCTTGACCTGCTCGTAGGCGATGCCGAGTTCCTCGGCCGCCACCAGCGACAGCGAGGCGCGGGAACCGCCCACGTCCACGGTGCCGACGGCAAGCGAGACCGAACCGTCCATTCCGATGTTGAGGTCGGTGCAGGTCTGGCCGCCGAAGTTGAACCAGAAGCCGCAGGCCATGCCCCTGCCCTGGTTCTTTCCGAGCGGCGCCTTCATGTGGGGGTGGTTCTTCACCGCCTCCAGCGTCGGGCCGATGCCGATCGGGCCATAGACCGGGCCGTAGGACGACCTGGTGCCTTCCTGCGCGGCGTTCCTGATGCGGAAGTCGACCGGGTCCATGCCGATCTCCTTGGCCAGTTCGTCGACTGCGCTTTCCACCGCGAACGCCGCCATGGGTGCGGAGGGTGCGCGATAGGCCGCCGTCTTCGGCCGGTTGACCAGCACTTCGTAGCCGACCGTCTTGACGTTCTCGAGCCTGTAGCAGGCGAACGCCGTCATGGCGCCGATCTCGGCCCAGGAGCCCGGATACGGGCCACAGGAATAGCGCAGCGTCGCTTCGGCGGCGGTGATGGTGCCATCCTTGCGGGCGCCGATCTTCACGTCGATCGAGGTGGCGCTGGTCGGGCCCGAGGCGCGGAACACCTCGTCGCGGGTCATCACCAGCTTGACCGGGCGCCCCGCCTTGCGCGACAGCGCCAGCGCCACCGGCTCGGCCCAGACATGGGTCTTGCCGCCGAAGCCGCCGCCGATCTCCGAGGAGGTGACGCGCAGCTTCGAGGCTTCCATGCCAAGCAGTTGGGCGCAGTGCTGGCGATAGACGAAATGCCCCTGCGTGCAGACCCAGAGGTCGGCGGTGCCGTCGGAGCTGACGCTCGCCACGCAGGCATGCGGCTCGATATAGCCCTGGTGCGTCTGCTCGGTCTTGAACGACCGCTCGACGATGAAATCGGCATGCCCGAAACCCTGGTGGACATCGCCATGGCCAAACTGGCTGCGCTTGGTGACGTTGGACGGTTTTACCGGCTTTTCCTCGAGGCCCTCGGTGAAGATGGCATCGTTGATCAGGGGCGCTGAGTGCTTCATCGCCTCGTCGACATCGGTGACATGCGGCAAAAGCTCGTAGTCGACCTCGATCAGCTTCAGCGCCTGCCTCGCCGTGCGGGCGTCGACGGCTGCCACCGCGGCCACCGCATGGCCGTCATAGAGCGCCTTGGTGCGCGCCATGCAATTGTCGAGGATGTCGTACATGGCGGCATCACCATCGGTGAGGTCTGGCAGGTCGGCCGCGGTGATCACCGCCTTCACGCCGGGGAGCTTCTCCGCCTTCGAGGTGTCGATCTTCCTGATCGTGGCGTGGGCGTGGGGGCTTCTGAGGACGCGCCCGACCAACTGGCCGGCCATGTTGAAATCCGCGCCGTAGCGCGCGCGGCCCGTCACCTTGTCGACGCCGTCGGGGCGGATAGGACGTGTGCCGACGGAGGCGAAGTTGCGAGTGGAGTAACGCGGATCGAAATTCATCGTCATGCTCCCTTCATCACGTTTGCCGCGTCCTGAACGGCACGCACGATCTTGTCGTAGCCGGTACAGCGGCAGAGGTTCCCGGCGAGGCCGAAGCGGATTTCCTCCTCGGTCGGATCGGGGTTCTTGGCCAGCAGGTCCTTGGCCGCGATCAGGAAGCCAGGCGTGCAGATGCCGCATTGCAGTGCTGCGTGCTCGAGGAATTTTTGCTGCAGCGGATGCAGCCTGTCGCCATGCGCCATGCCCTCGACGGTCTCGACACGGCGGCCCTCGGCTTCCGCGCCGAGCACCAGGCAGGAGCACACCAGCCGGTCGTCGAGGATGATGCTGCAGGCGCCGCAGTCGCCGGTGCCGCAGCCTTCCTTGACGCCCGTCAGCCCCAGGCGATCGCGCAAGACGTCGAGCAGCGTCTCGTCCGGCTGGCAAAGGTACTCGACGCTGTCGCCGTTGATTGTGGTTGAGACTGCTACACCAGCCATCACTTGCCTCCTGCACGTGCATAGGCGGTCGTGGCGGCCCGCTTGGCCAGCACACCCGCAACTTTCCTTCTGAATTCGATGGTGCCCCGCTTGTCGTCGATGGGGCGGCAGGCGCCAAAGCAGACCTTGGCGAGCCTTTCAAGCGCGGCTTCGTCCAGCTTCCTGCCGATAAGGGCCTCGGCTGCCTCTTCCACCAGCAGCACCGTGGGTGCCGCGGCTCCCAGCGCCACGCGGGCCGCTGTGACGACGCCGTGTTCGTCGAGCGTCAGGTTCACGCCGGCGCTGACCACCGCGATATCCATTTCCGTACGGGGAATGAAGCGCAGGTAGGCATCGCCCGAGCGCGGCGCGCGCTTGTCGAGCAGGATCGCCTCGATGATTTCGCCTTTGGCCAACGACGTCTTCCCCGGCCCGGTCGGCACGCTTCCTACGGGAATCGTATGCCTGCCCCCCGGGCCGACGACCGATGCCCTGGCGCCGGCCGCCACCAGCGCCGGCACGCTGTCGGCAGCCGGCGAGGCGTTGCAGAGATTGCCAACGATCGTGCAGCGCCCCTGCACCTGCTTCGAGCCGATCAGCTTGGCCGCTTCGACGACGCCGGGCCATGCCTTCTTCAGGGCAGAGCTCTCGCCGAGGACGGCGCAGGGGACAGCGGCACCGATGCTGAAGCCGTCGGCCGTTTCCCTGATTTCACTCAAAGCCTCGATCGCCTTGATGTCGACGATCAGGTCGGGTTCGACAAAGCCGCCCTTCATCCTCACCAGCAGGTCGCTGCCCCCGGCAAGAATGGCGGCCGTACCTGTCGCCGCGGCCAGCTGGCCAACGGCATCTTCGATTGAAAGCGGACGTATGTAGCGCATCGTCTCCCCTTGGTCCTTGCGATCTCAGCGACCGTTATAAACAGTCTCCTCACAATGGCTATCCGGTTCCGCATTTGCGTCGATTAGGCCAGGCGCCGCAAAATCGAGTCCCACATCAACCTCAACCGGCGTACGCCAAGCCGTGCGCAGCCGGACAGGCTTGCGGCCAGGCCTTCAAAAATCCGAGAGCGTGTGTCGGACTGGCCAAGCCTCGTTCGTCCTAGGGGCATCGAATAGACATCGTGAAAGGATAAAGGATATGCCCGGCACCGTACATTTGCATCGCGTTATGACGACCAGCCCGGAGAAGATCTATCGCGCCTTCGTTGAAGCGGACGCGCTGGCGAAGTGGCTTCCGCCGAACGGCTTTACCTGCACGGTCCATCACCTCGAGGCAAAGGTCGGCGGCACGTTCAAGATGTCCTTCCGCAACTTCACGACCGGCAACAGCCATTCCTTCTGCGGCGAGTATCTCGAACTCGTTCCGGCCGAACGCCTGCGCTACACTGACAGGTTCGACGATCCCAACCTGCCCGGCGAGATCCAGGTGACCGTAATCTTGAAAAAAGTGTCGGTCGGCACCGAAATTGACATCACCCAGGCAGGCATTCCGGACGTCATTCCGGTCGAGGCCTGCTATCTCGGCTGGCAGGAGTCGCTCAGGAACCTGGCAAGGCTCGTCGAACCCGAGATCAATCAATGATAGCAATTCCAGGAAAACTGCACAGCGCAATTGCGTAAAAACAAATAGCTGCGGCGGTGGATGCGGCGGCCGGAAACCGGCCGTCGATCAACGTCAACGCCAGCTCTCCGCTCGTTCTTGTCCTCCGCGCAAATCCGCTCGAATGTTGCGCACGCCGTGTCCCAGGCGTTGGCCGAGCACCGGCATCGCGGGAACGATGTAGCGCTATCTCACCTTGATGACGACCTTGCCCTTCGCACGCCCGCTTTCGACGTAAGCCAGAGCCTCATTGATCGCTTCGAATGGAAAGACCCGATCGACAACCGGGCGAATGGCTCCGGATTCGATGAGAGAGGTGATCTTGCCCAGCTGATCGCCCTGCGCCCACATGAAAAGGAACGAAAACATCACCCCACGGCGCCTGGCCCTGGTCCGAATACCGCGACTCAACAGGCGCAGTATCAATCTCAGCATCAGGTTCAGGCCCTTTTCCCTGGCAAATTCGGGATCCGGTGGGCCGGAAATGGAGATGAGCTTCCCACCCGGTTTCAGCACATTCAGGGATTTTTCAAGCGTTTTGGGGTCCTGGCTGTTCAAGACGACGTCGTAGCCCGACAGGGCTTTCTCAAAATCGTCTTTCCTGTAATCGACGACGACATCGGCGCCGAGACCCCTGACCAGATCGGCACTCGCCGCACCAGCGGTTGTGGCAATCGTCGCGCCGAGATGCTTCGCCAGCTGTATGGCGAATGTCCCCACGCCGCCGGAGCCAGCCTGAATGAAGACCTTTTGCCCCTTTTTCAAACCTGCCCTTTCGACAAGCACCTGCCAGGCGGTCAGACCAACCAGGGGGATCGAGGCAGCCTCTTCCATGCTGAGATTCTCGGGCTTCAAGGCCACGTCGGCTTCGTTGATGGCGATGAACTCGGCGAATGTCCCGATCCGGCCATCGCGCGGCCGCGCATAGATCTCGTCGCCGGATCTGAACTTGCGGACCTTTGATCCCACGCGGATCACCTTCCCGGCCACGTCGTGGCCCAGGATGAACGGAGGGCGATACGGCAGGATGGGCTTGAACTCCCCGGTTTTGATCTTGGCATCCAGGAGGTTCACCCCTGCGGCATGGATTTCGACCAGGACATCGTTGTCCCCGAGCTCCGGCTCGGGCATCTCGGCCAGCCGCAGAATGCCCTTCTTGTTATATTTGTCGACGACGAATGCCTTCATGGCAGTGACTTTCTGAAAGGGATTTTGGTGTGTCTCATGGGCGTGAAATCTCTTGCCCCGCTGATGTTCAGACCGGGAGGCGGAACTGCTTGCGTAAGCTCTTGTCGAATATCGCCGCGGGCGCAAAACGGCGCAGGATGCTGACCTGCCGTGCGGCCCTGCCGGCGGTGTAGCGGCGTCGCGGGCAAGCATCGGTCGCGGCCCTGACGACGACCTCCGCCACCACTTCCGGCCGATCGGCCTTGGGCATCACATCGCGAAGCAGAGCGTCGACCCCGGCCCGGGCCAGGTCGTATTCTTTCAACAAGGAATCCGGCTCAATCCCGTTCTGGTCGAAGACGGTGCGCACGAATGCCGGCTCGATGACCGAGACGCGAATATTGAAGGCACGAACTTCGTGATCGAGCGATTCCGAATAGCCTTCGAGCGCGTGCTTGGCTGCCGAATAGTGCGCGGCATACGGTGCCGGTACGAGGCCCAGCACCGAGCCGATGTTGATGATGCGCCCTTCGCCGCGTCCCCGCATCGACGGCAACACGGCATTGGTCGCGCGCATGACGCCGAACAGATTGACGTCGAACATCGACTGCACCTGTGCGACCGAGGATTCCTCCGCGCCGCCAAGCAGGCCGACACCGGCATTGTTGACCAGGAGATCGATCCGGCCGGTCTGTGAGAGCACAGTCGAAACAAGCGCGGCGACGGCCTCACCGTCGGTCACGTCGCAAACCAGCATGGTCACCCCGTCCGGGCCGTTGCTGGCTTTGCGGCGGCTCGTGCCGAAGACGGTAAACCCTGCCCGCGCCAAGGCCTCGGCGGTGGCGCGGCCAATGCCCGAGGAGGCTCCCGTCACGACAGCGGCTTTTCCGGAATTCATTTTCATTTCGTGCTCCAAACCATGAGGGCTAGCTTTATCGCGTGAGTTAAATTACACTCATAATATCAAATTATGATCATAATGCAATAGCAGAAAGGAATCGCGGCCATGCGCTACGAAAAGGGCCGAAAGGACGCGTCACGGGGCCGGATCATGGAGGTTGCCGCCGATCGTTTTCGCGGTGACGGCATAGCCGCGTCCGGACTGGCAACCATCATGAGCGACGCCGGACTGACGAACGGCGCCTTCTATCCGCACTTTCAATCAAAGGCGGAGCTTGTCCGCGAAAGCGTCGCGGCAGCTATGGAGATTCAGTCGCAGCAACTGGCGGAAGCGCTGGCCTCCGGTGGCCCGGAGATGGGCATAGAGGCATATCTGTCCGCCGAGCACCGGGACAATCCGGGAAAGGGCTGCGCCTCCGCCGCGCTGCTGCCGGAGCTCGCGCGTCAGCCACCTGAAACGCGCGAAGTCTATACCGACCACTTGCTGACCTTGGTGCGCCAGTTGGCTGCAGCAATTCCGCGGGACAAGGACCCGGAAGGCACCGCACTGGGTGTCTTCGCAACGCTCATCGGTGCGCTGCAACTGGCCCGCGCGGTGGAAGGAACCGAATTGTCGGATCGTATTCTTGCGGCGGGCAAAGATGTGGCGCGGACGCTGATCCAGCAGCGCTAGGACGGCGGGGCGGGCACAGCGATGCGCGCCAAGTCATCCCTTATCAGTGCCGGTGCTGCGACCGGAAGAGCCAGCGTCCCCGGCCAGAACCAGTTCCGCATTGTCGGCGACATAGCGGACATAGCGATAGTCGCGGATGAAACGTATCCGCCCTTCCCGCCACTCCAGCCACATAAAATAGTCGGGCTTCGGGGCGGTCCGGTGTTCGAACACCGCAATCACCTCGCGGCCTTCGAGCCAGGCGGGCGTGACCCAAACGTCATCGCCCTTGGCATAGATCGTGAAGAACATGCCGACATCGGCGGCACCCGAGCGCGGCGGGTGCAGGGACTGATGGAGCTTCACGTCGTCGGCAAGCAGCGCGCGCAAACTGTCCCAGTCGCGTTGGTTAAACAGGGCGGCATAGCGAACCACTGCCGCGGACGCGATGCGCGCATCGGGCAACGGGTTGGCGTTTGCGTTGATCTCCCGAAGCCGGGCGCGACCACGCGCCAGATGCCCCTTCACGGCATCGACCGTGATATCCAGCAGGCTGGCGATCTCGACCAGCGGCTCGTCGAGCACATCCTTCAGGATGATGACGCTGCGCTGGAGGACCGGCAGTTCCGCAAAGCGCGACACCGCGGTTTGGACGGCCTGCCTGCGCATCAGCATCTCCACCGGGTCGGCTTTGGCGTCGTCGACAATTTCGAGGGCCGCCTCGATGGGCTCCGCGATACGGATCGCGCGACTGCGCAGCAGGTCCAGCGCTCGATTGTGGGCGATCCGGAACAGCCAGGGTCGCAGTTGCGGCACGTCGCACAGCTCGTCCAGGGCAATGAAGGCTCGGGCAAAGGTGTCCTGCACGACATCCTCGCCGTCGATGACCGATCCCATCAGGCGCGAGCAATAGCGGTGCAGCTCCGGCCGCAACGCGACAGCAAGGGCAAGGAGCCCCTCCTGGCGGTCGCGGTCCACGGCAGGCCCTCTATAGCTCAAGGCGTCGCGCCCTCCATGACGGTCACTCCGGCATCGCCGTTGAGGCCGAAGACGACGCCCTCGGCATATTGCGGATCTTCCAGCACGGAAACCACCCTATCGCCGAACGCCCGGGGGGGCATCGCCGCACCGAAGCGGGCGACGAACTGTTCCGATGTGATGCCCATGGAACCCGCATAGGCGTTGGCCGCTGCATCCCCGATTCCAGTGCCGGGGATTATCTGCCGCGGCACGATCGCCTGGAAGCGGATTCCGAGGTTCTTCTCCTGCGAGACGCCATTGGCGTATTTGGCCATGAACCAAAGCATGCGTTTGGAGCCACCATAACCGCCAGACATCTGCGATCCGGCAACAGCCGCGCCACTCGACCCCACCAGCACGCGGCTGCCCGGTTTGAGCGGCAGGTTGGGCGCTGCCTGCAACCAATAAAGCCCGGCTTTGACGTCGGTTTCCCAAGCTATGGAGAAATCCTCCCACTTCAACTGATCCAGCCGGCCCATCCGCGGTGTCGCACCAGCGTTCAGCACCAGTATATCCGGGCGGACCTCACCAAGGATGCGGTAAGCAGAGTCTTCGTCCGTGACGTCGGCGGCGATGGTGGCGACCCCGAGCCGCGCACTGACCGCTTCCAGCGCCTCGGCACCGCGGGCGACGACCGTCACCCTGGCGCCATGTTCGATCAGGGCCTCGACAAATCCGAGGCCAAGTCCGCGGCTGCCACCGGTGACCACGACAGTTTTATCCCTGAGGCTCATTGATCCTGCTCCATTGCTTGACTGTAGCTAAGACGTTTGAGGTTCGGGAAAAGAGTCAGCCTGTCGTGCGGCTCGCACGTCAGCGGATGGCGAGTGCGGTGCCGACCATTAGCTGAGCCCGACAAGATAGTGCGGCAGCAATGTAGCGAACGTGCTGGCAGGCCCGACGACGCCGAAGGCACCGCCGGTGAAATCGTCGCCGTGAACATCACCTTGACGATCTCTCTAAAGCCGAAGCCCTGCGCCTTGGATTGCTCTAAACATCGAGAGTGACGATCGTGCCGCGGACTTCGGCCATTTCCAGGAGCAGGTCCTGCAGGTTTTCGTCCAGCGTGGCACCGGTCAGCGCCAAAAGCTCGGCAATGCACTCCCTCATCGATATGACGGCGGCGCCGGTTTTCTCGGAAAGCAGCCGCCCGATGGCCGTGCGGATCAGGTCGTCCCGATCAGACATCGTGTCATCTCCCAATGCAGCCTCCTTCATGCTCCCCATGCCTCACCCAGGCTTTCGACGACAGGGCGTGGTTTCCCTTACGGTATGATTTTTTGACGCCACATCCGCGGCGGTGCTCAAGCGGACGGCAGCGACGGCTCGTTACCGGGCTGGATGGCTTCGATGGCCGTAGCGCACCGGGTGGGTTTGTATGCCGCAAGCCCAGGAATGCGCTGTTGGGAAGCGCAGAAACGCTTCAGATGGCCGCCAGAATAGAGTTTCCAAACAGGCGCTGAGCGGGCTTATTTGCCGCAATGATGATCGTTGATCTTGTTGAGCGCATTCGCGTCGGGCCCAACGCGATTGTAGGAGCACGGTCCGGCCGCCGTGGTGACCAACTGCTGGTCATAATAACGCGGGCCGCCGAAAAGGAAGTTGATGAGGTCGTCATCGGCGGGGACGTAGCGTTCGAATTGGGCCTGGTGGTGGGAATGCCGGTCGCCGGCGAACGCCGAACCGCAAAGATTTGAGCCTATCGCAAAAGCGAGAGCCAAGATCGCAAAGCATTTCGTGGTCATCGGCAACACCCTCCTGGCTATTCTGAATCACACCATACATCCAAAACCGCCAGCCGGACAAAAGTTCCCATACGGCGCGGTTCCGTAAGCTCAGCGGGACACGCTGCCGCAGGAATACCAAATGCCATCGAAGACCATCGCGATTGGCTCTTGCCGAAGCCGGCGGCCTCGCTCATCCATGGGATTGCAACGACAGCTTGGAAGCCGTGATGACCGATGCCAGCCTTTATCTAGTCGAAGCGACGATCGAGCAATTGCGCCGCGCGCTCGATGGCGGCGCTGTCACCAGCGTCGAACTGGTCGGGGCATATCTCAGGCGCATCGCGCATTTCGACCGCCACGGCATTACCCTCAACGCGGTCCCGGTACTCAACCCAGCGATGTTCGAGGAGGCCGCCGCTTCCGACCGGCGCCGCCGCAACGGTGCCACGCTCGGACCGCTCGACGGCATCCCCTACACCGCCAAGGACAGCTACAAGGTCGCCGGCCTGACGGTGGCCGCCGGCTCGCCGGCCTTCGAGCATCTCGTCGCCAACGAGGACGCCTTCACCATCGCCCGGCTGCGCGCCGGCGGCGCGGTGCTGATCGGCCTCACCAACATGCCGCCGATGGCCAATGGCGGCATGCAGCGCGGCGTCTATGGCCGCGCCGAAAGCCCCTACAATGCCGACTTCCTGACCGCCGCCTTCGCGTCGGGCTCGTCCAACGGCTCCGGCACGGCGACCTCAGCCAGCTTCTGCGCATTCGGGCTGGGCGAGGAAACCTGGTCGTCAGGCCGGGCGCCGGCCACCAACAACGCGCTGGTCGCCTACACGCCGTCGCGCGGCATTATTTCGGTGCGCGGCAACTGGCCGCTGGTGCCGACCATGGATGTCGTGGTGCCGCATACCCGCAGCGTGCCCGACCTACTTGAACTGCTCGAAGTGATCGTTGCCGACGACCCTGAGACACGAGGCGATTTCTGGCGCGCGCAGCCCTGGGTCGAGCTGCCGAAAAGCTCCGACGTGCGACCGCCGCGCTACACCGATCTCAAGCTTGCCGGCTCGCTCAAGGGCGCGCGCCTGGGCGTCCCCAAAATGTATATCGGCCGCGACAACGGGGCCGATCAGCCGATCGAAATCCGCGCCTCGGTGCTTGTCCTGTGGGAACAGGCGGCGGCCGATCTCACGCGGCTAGGCGCCGAGGTGGTCGAGGTCGATTTTCCCGTTGTCTCCAACTACGAGCGCGACCGTCCCGGCGCGCGCACCATGGTCGAGCGCGGGCTGGTGCCCCAGGACTTCGCCAACCGTGAAATCTGGGATCTCTGCATCTGGGGTTGGGACGATTTCCTGCGGGCCAATGCCGACCCGGCGCTGCCCGATCTCGTCTCGGTCGACGGCCCAAAGATCTTTCCGCAACCGCCGGGCACGCTGCCTGACCGCTATGAAGGCGGCTTCGACCTTTCGGAATATGTCGAGCGGGCTAGATCGGGTATCACGCCCGTCGCAGATATTCCAACGCTCGCGGACGGCCTGAAGGGACTGGAGGCGACACGGCGGATCGATTTCGAGGACTGGCTCGACGCACAGGGCATCAATGCCGTGGTGCTGCCCGCCGCCGCCGATGTCGGGCCTGCCGATGCCGACGTCAACGAGGCCTCGGCCGCGCTTGCCTGGCGCAACGGTACCTGGGTCGCCAACGGCAATCTGGTCTGGCGCCATTTCGGCATTCCGACCGTCACAGTGCCGATGGGAACCATGGCCGACATCGGCATGCCGGTCGGCCTCACCTTCGCTGGCAAGGCCTATGACGACGAAAGGCTGCTGCGCATGGCCGGCGATTTCGAGCGCTCCACTCAGCGCCGCACCCGTCCTCCGCGCACGCCCGAATTGGCCGACGATGTCTTTCCAAGCCGTCCCGGCCAAGCCTCGAAAAGCAAGGCGCCACCGCTCGCCATCACGCTTGCCGCCGAGACGCGGGCTTCGGGTAATCAGGACGAGATTATCATCGCGCTCGACCTGCCAGGCGAGGTAACCGAAGCGGCGAGCGTCAAGCTGCACGTCAACGGAGAGGCCGTCACGCTGCAGCGAAGCGGCGCGCGCTTCAGCGGGAGTGCGCTTGTCCCGACTGCCGAGCATCACCGCTTCCACAGCGTCTGGCGCGGCTCGTATGGCTCGATCGTGACAGCGGTCGTGCGGCTGGAGGATGGCCGCACCGCCGGCGCTTATGCGGTCACGGGTGGTATCGAGTGAATATGGCCTTGCGGATCGCGCGGCGTCCAGAGGTTGTTTCGAAACTCATTCCTGCGAGTCATATGGTGGTGTTTTCGAGAACCGGAGCGGAGCCTACATTTGAATAATACGTGAGCACCGTTTGGAAACTCTACTCCTGGGGCTATCTGGCGGCGCTTTCTGCGCTTCCGGTCTCTCAGTCCGTCCTGATCCAGACTCCCTTGGTATTGAGATATTCGTCGAGATGCTCGGCGCCACCTTCGCGTCCGTAGCCGCTCATCTTGTAGCCGCCAAAGGGGACCGCGGGGTCGATGGCGTGATAGGTGTTGACCCAGACGGAGCCGGCGCGCAGGCGGTTTGCCAGCTGATGCGCCTTGCCGACGTCGCGGGTAAACACGCCGGCACCCAGCCCATAGTGCGTGTCGTTGCCGCGCCGCACCACCTCGTCCAGCGTGTCGAAGGGCAGCGCCGAAATCACTGGGCCGAAGATCTCTTCGCGGGCAATGCGCATGTCATCGGTAACGCCTGAGAACACACTGGGCGCCATGAAGTTGCCCGCACCGAGCCCACCTTCGGTGATGCGGTTGCCGCCGGTGACCAGCCTGGCACCTTGCCTGGTGCCGTCCTCGATGTAGCCGGTGACGCGTTCGAGCTGCTTGGGCGAAATCAGCGGCCCGATCTCGGTTTCAGGGTCGGCGCCGTCGCCGATCCTGAGTTTTGCCGCATAGGCCGAGACCCGCTCGACGAATTCCTCATAGATCGGCCGTTCGATGAACAGCCGCGACCCGGCGATGCAGATCTGGCCGGAATTGGCGAACACCGACATTGCCGCTACCGGCACGGCGCGCTCGAGATCCGCGTCGGCGCAGACGATGACCGGCGACTTGCCGCCAAGCTCCAGCGAGACACGCTTCATGTTGCCGGCCGAGGCGCGCAGGATGCTCTGGCCGGTCACTGTGGAGCCAGTGAAGACGATCTTGTCGACGTCCATATGGGCGGCGAGCGACGCGCCGGCTTCCGCGCCGGTGCCAGTGACGACGTTGACGACGCCCCCGGGCACGCCGGCCTCCATCATCAGCGCGCCGATCAACAGCGGCGTCAGCGGCGCTTCCTCGGAAGGCTTCAGCACGATGGTGCAGCCGGCCGCCAGCGCCGGGCCGATCTTCCAGATCGACGCGGCTGTCGGCGCGTTCCAGGGAATGATCGCGCCGACCACGCCGACAGGCTCCTTGCGGGTGTAGGAGACGATCTCGCCCGGCAGCGAATTGCCGATCGTGTGGCCATGGATCGACGTCGCCATGCCGGCGTAGAAGCGCAGCATGCCGAGCACGCGGTTCTTGTTGGCGAGCGTGCGCACGATGGGCATGCCCATGTCCGTCGTGTCGGAAAGCGCGATCTCCTCCCAATGCCGCTCCATCAGATCGGCAGCTGGCGCTCATAGGGCTTGAACCGGCTCCACGGTCCATCGAAGGCGCGCCGCGCCGCCGCCACCGCAAGGTCGATATCGCTTGAGTCGGAGAGCGGCACAGTGCCGATCACGGCGCCGGTGGCGGGATTGCGCGTCTCGAAAGTGCGGCCACTCAGCGCATCGCACCAGGCGCCATCGATCAGCATCTTGCGGTGCCGGCCATCGATGGGCGTGTGCAGCGGC
This sequence comes from Mesorhizobium sp. CNPSo 4670, assembly GCF_057784235.1. Lineage (NCBI taxonomy): Bacteria > Pseudomonadati > Pseudomonadota > Alphaproteobacteria > Hyphomicrobiales > Phyllobacteriaceae > Mesorhizobium > Mesorhizobium sp. CNPSo 4670. Next base: position 351,433 of record NZ_JBWJFQ010000003.1, read on the forward strand.
AGGTCTTTCACCGACACCGTCATGGTCCTGTCCCTAGTTAGCACCAGCCTAGCGGGCTGCCCAGACAAGGCCGCGCTCGACAATCAAGGCCATTTCTGGGACCGCGAACTCCTCGGCATTGTGTCCCAGCGCGCTGTAAAAAACCTTTCCAGCCCCATAGCGACGCTTCCATACCACCGGCATGACAACGCCGCCGATCCCCGGGAAATGCGCGTCGGTGAAGGTGGTCGTGGCCAGCACCTCGTTGCCCGGATCGACATGCATATAGTACTGCTCCGATCGGTAGGCGAAATCACTGACGCCGCTTGTGATCGGATCGTCTGGCATGGTGACGGCGACCGTGTAGTCGATGATGTCGCCGGGATGCGCGACCCACTGGCCGCCCGTCATGAACTGATAATCGGTTTCGCTGCGGAAACTGTCGCACATCGTGCCGTGAAATCCGCCAAGGCCACTGCCCTGGCGAACCGCGAGAACCAGGTTCTGAAGTTCGGCCTTTTCGATCGTCGACATCGTGATCACGGGCACGATGAGATCGAATGCGCTGAGCTTCGGATCGGCGAACATCGCCGTGCCCTCGCCGAGCGTGACGTCGAAGCCGTTCCGTTCGAGCAGACCGCGCACGACCTTCGCACTCTGCTCCGGCGTATGGCCCGGCCAGCCGCCCCAGGCGATCAAGGCTTTCTTCGGCATGTTGTCCTCCCTGCAGCTATTTCGCCTCGATCGATCCGGGCTCAGCGCCAGCCCAGCGCCGGAGCGACATGGGTCAGGATCGCCTCGATGACATGGGCATTGTAGTCGACGCCGAGCTGGTTGGGCACGGTGAGCAGCAGCGTGTCGGCCTCGGCGATCGCCTCGTCCTGTGCCAATTCCTTGATGAGCACATCCGGTTCGGCGGCGTAGCTGCGCCCGAAGATCGCCTTGGTGTTCGCCTCGATGAAGCCTATCTGGTCGCTGCTCTGGTTGCCGTGCCCGAAATATGCGCGGTCGCGATCGTCGACCAGCGCGAAGATGCTGCGGCTGACCGAGACGCGCGGCTCGCGTTGATGGCCGGCCGCCTTCCAGGCCTCGCGGTAGACCCGGATCTGCTCGGCCTGCTGGATGTGGAACGGCTTGCCGCTCTCGTCGAATTTGAGCGTCGAACTCTGCAGGTTCATGCCCAGTTTCGCCGCCCATTCCGAGGTGGCGTTGGTGGCCGCACCCCACCAGATCCGCTCGCGCAAGCCCTCCGAATGCGGCTCGAGTCGCAGCAGGCCGGGCGGGTTGAGGAACATCGGCCGTGGATTGGGCTGTGCGAACCCCTCGCCCCGCAGCGTATCGAGGAAGACTTCGGCGTGATGCCGCGCCATGTCGGCGTCGCTCTGTCCTTCCGCCGGGGCGTAGCCGAAGTAGCGCCAGCCGTCGATCACCTGCTCCGGCGAGCCGCGGCTGATGCCAAGCTGCAGGCGGCCGCCGGCGATGATGTCGGCAGCACCGGCGTCCTCGGCCATGTAGAGCGGATTTTCGTAGCGCATGTCGATGACCGCGGTGCCGATTTCGATCCGGCTGGTCTTCGCGCCAACGGCCGCCAGCAGCGGGAACGGCGAAGCGAGCTGACGAGCGAAATGATGAACGCGGAAATAGGCGCCGTCCGCGCCAAGTTGCTCTGCGGCGACGGCGAGGTCGATGGACTGCAGCAGTGCGTCCGATGCTGACCGCGTCTGTGATTGCGATGAGGGCGTCCAGTGCCCGAATGACAGGAAACCGATTTTTTTCATGCCTTGCGATATATGGAAGTGGCGGATGGAATGCAAAGCCGTTGCTCGCCGATCTTGGCGTCTTCAGGCTGCGCTGATGGCATCAAATAATGCTGATCCGCGCGTGGCACGATGGCGCTGCCATTGCGAAACCCGCTAGAAGTGGTAGCTACCATTGCGTATAATTAAATCAACTTGATTTGTTTTCTGCGGAAGGTTCGTTGGTAAGCGCACATGCCCCCTAGAAAAGCCATCGCTGGTACCAATCTCGAACAGGCCAAGTCACACAATCGCCGCGTCGTGATCGAAGCGATCAGGACCAACGGGGCATTGTCGCGGGCAGCGATCGCGCGCCTGACGGCGCTGAGCACGCAGACCATCTCCAACATCGTCGAGGAACTCGAGCGGGAACAGCTGCTTCGGGCGCAAGCCACGCTGAAGGGCGCACGCGGCCAGCCGGCGGTCCCCTACTCTATCAATCCCGACGGCGGCTATTCGATCGGTCTGCAGCTCGACCACCAGTTGGCGGTCGGCGTCATCACCGATCTGTCCGGCACGGTTCGCGCCCGCATCGAGCGCCCGGTCGACCGGCCGACGCCGGCGCAGGCTATGCCCTTGCTGGCCGCGATAGCCGGCGACCTGATGCGCAAGTTTCGTTTCGACCGCGGCCGCCTGCTTGGCATCGGCATGGCGATGCCGGGCCCGTTCGACGTCGAGGGCATGACCTCGGTCGGGCCAACAGCGCTGCCCGGCTGGCAGGATTTTCCCGTCGCTGAAGAATTGCAGCGGCTGACCGGCATTCCGGTCACAGTTGAGAACGATGCCACCGCTGCCGCCATCGGCGAACGGCTCTATGGCGTTGCCCGCAACCTCGGCAGCTTCGTTTATTTGTTCATCGGCACCGGCCTTGGCGCCGGCCTGTTCCTTGACGGCCATCTCTACAAGGGCAGCCGCCACAATGCCGGCGAGATCGGCCACATGATCGTCAAGCCCGGCGGCCTCGAATGCGGCTGTGGCAAGCGCGGCTGTCTCGAACGCTATGTCTCGTTGCGCGCCGCCTATGAGTGCCTGGAAATCCCCGACCCCGATCATGCCTCGCCGGAATTGCTCCAGGCACTGCTGGCCAAAGGCGACAGTCTGGAAGCATGGGTAGCCCAGGCAATCGATCCGCTGCGCCAGGCGATCAACATGCTCGAACTCGCGCTCGATCCCGAAACCGTCGTCCTAGGCGGTTTCATGCCGGTCGGCGTCATCGAGCTCCTGGCCAGCCGGCTCGACCCCTTGTACCTCTCGGTCAGTTCGACCAGTGCCCGCACCGTGCCGCGGGTTCTCGTCGGCGCCGCCGGCAAGGACACTTCGGTTCTCGGTGCCGCCGCACTGCCGATCTTCTCCGAAACCAACCCGCAGTTCGACGTTCTGCAGAAGCCGCATTCCGCCTAGGCATACGAGGCTCTTACTTCGCTCCGTAGAGCACCGGCATCAGCCCGGCCAGCGCCTTGAACCGCTCCCAGGATTTTTGCTCCGGCTGCGTCCAGCCGGTTTCCGCCAGCGCCGAGATGCGGGGAAACACCAGCCGGTCGAAGACGGCTCGGTCGGTCATCGGCTCCGACCAGATGCAGGCCTGCACGCCGAGCAGTTTCGTCTTCTGTGCGTCCGTCCAGCCCTCGACAGGATCGAAGCCATACAGCTTTTCCGGATCGGACCAGCCGGCCCAGGCCGCACCCGGTTCCGACCAGGCCGGACTGTTGGCCATGTCGAGGTAATAGACCTGGCCGGGGCACACCACCATCGCGTAGCCCTCGCCGGCAAGTGCGGCCGAGGCTTCGACCGTTCGCCAGCCGCAGAGGTAGCTTTTCTGCTTGTCGATGACGTTGCCGTGCGCCGCCTCTTGCCAGCCGCCGGTGACGCAGCCGCGCGACGCAAGGAACGATTGTATGCGCTTGAGAAACTCGGCCTGCAGCACCGCCGCGCCCGACCCGTCGATCTCATCGGCGCCGTGCGTGTTGGTGACCACGTTGAGGCGCTTGGCATGCGCGGCCGCCAGCCCCTCGCCGCCAACCTCGGTGAGCCGCGCCAGCGCCTGCGGCGAACCGGACCAGGCGCCCAGCGGCACCTCGTCGGCGCCGACATGGATGGTCTTGAACGGAAACAGCTCGATCAGTTCGTCGAGGATTTTTTCCAGCACAATGTAGGTCTCCGGTCGTGCCGGATTGATGCAATTGTTGGGAAACCCCTGCACCGAGAAATACTCGCCGCTCTCGCCGGGATCGCGCAGCTCCCGCATCGCCTGCAGCATCGCATAACAATGCCCCGGTACGTCGATCTCCGGCACCACCTCGATACCGAGTTGGCCGGCCAGTTGAACGACCTCGCGCACGGCAGCCTTGGTGTAGTAGCCGCCGCTCGGCTCGGGACCCGAACCCAGCAAAGGCGGCACCGGCAACCCATGGCCGCGCCACGCGCCGACCTTCGTCAACTCCGGATAGGCTGATATCTCGACCCGCCACGCCTCGTCGTCGGACAGATGCCAGTGGAACCGGTTGAGCTTGTTCCAGGCAAGGATGCGCAGGAAAGTCTTGACCTCGGCCGTTGCGTAGAACTGCCGGGCGACGTCGAGATGCGTGCCGCGCCAGCCCAGCGCCGGCTCATCGCGGATTTCGCCTTCGGCCGGGAACAGAAACGTCTCGGGGTGCGATCGCGCCCCGCGCAGGATCTGGCCGAGCGTGACCAACCCGTAGAACAATCCGGTTTTCGTGCTCGCCGAAACCGCGACGCCATCGGCTGAAAAGCGGATCCCATAGGCCTCCGGGCCAAATCCGTCCGCGATGCCGAGATCGACCGGTAACCCGCCTTCGGCCTCGTTGCGCACAATGCCTTCGACGGCGAACAGGCTGTCGACGAGGTCACCGAACGCGCCGGCGGCATCGGTTGCTGCCGTCCCCTTCGGGCGAAGTGCCAGACCTTGCGGAACAGCGCGTCGGCCGGAGACCGCAACGGTGCGCGGCCACGGTATGACCGAAACCGGCACAGGCGCCTGCGCGGGCACCGGATAGATTTCGGCACCGCGCTTCAGCACCGCATTGTCGCCGATCGCCTTGGTCGGACCCAACGCAACAGGAGCTACGGTGCCATCGGCAAGCACGAGGTAGGCAGCGGTGGCGCCGTCGGTCCAGTGCCGCAGCGGATAGCTCAGCCCATGCGCGGTGACGGTCCATGACTCACGCGGCTGCAGCACGAAACCGTCTGGCGGCGCGAATTCGGAATGGTTGGACAGCCGTTCCGAAAGCCTGCCGCCTTCGACGGTGACGGCCGGATCGATGCGGGCCGGGCCGCTGACGCACAGCCGAAAACCTTCGATGGCCTTCGACGACAAATTGGTGAGCGTCAGCGAATAGGCGAGCTTGTCGGTGGCGGTGGCCGGTGCCCAGGTCGTTTCCAGACGGAATGCGGATTTGGATTGAAGCGTCATGACAAGCTTTCGAACGAGAGATCAGGGATGGGTGTTGAGCAGGCCAGCATAGACCCCGGGTTCGGAGTCCGGGATCCGCGTCGCGCCGACGGTGCGCTCGTAGAATTCGGACGGACCGACATCGCCGATGATGGCGTAGCCGTAGCCCATGACGCGCATGTCGAGCAGCGTTGCCAGCAGCAGCGCGTGGCCGATGCCGGCGCCGCGCGCGGCCTCGTCGACGCCGGTGGGACCGAAGAAGCCACGCGCGATAGAATCATAGACGGCAAAGCCGACCAGCCCGCCGTCGCGCGTCGCCATGAAGCACGAGGTCGGCTGGCGCGAAAATGCCACCGTCGTCTCGCTCGACCAGCCGGCGTTGAAGGTTTGCCGCACCCAGCCAGTCACCAGTTCGAGTTCCGGCGCCAACGCCCGGCGAATGGTGACGGCGGCACGGCGGACACGCGCATCGAGTTCGGGATCGGGCGAAAGCAGCGAAAGATTGACCAGATAATCCATGGAGACCCTATGGCGTTGATTTCAGGACACCGCGCCAAGCGCGCGCACGAAATGGTTGGGACCGACCTTGTTGACCACAGTCGCGGATGGCCGGCTCAGGCGTCGCACCTCCTCGGCGTGACCGAGAAAGCGGGCGCTGTCACCAGCCACGAACGGCCGATCGGGATCCGGCACCGCCGAAAGCAGCAGCTGCGTGTAGGGATGGCGGGCATCGCCGATCACCGAGAGTGTATCACCCCACTCGACCATCTGGCCGGCGAACATCACGATCACCTCTTCGGCGACATGGGCGGCGGTGGCGATGTCATGTGTGATGTAGAGTAGCGCCAGTTGCCGTTCCTGTTTGATCCGCGCCAGGAGTTCGAGGATGCCGAGGCGGATCGAGACATCGAGCATCGAGGTCGGCTCGTCGGCGACCAGCACGTCGGGCTGCACGGCGAGCGCTCGCGCGATGTTGACGCGCTGGCGCTGGCCTCCCGACAGTTCATGCGGAAACTTGTGCGCGGTCAGCGCCGGCTCGAGGCCGACCCAACTGAGGAGATCGGCGACTCCCTGCACCTGCTCCGCTTTGCTCCTGGCGTGGCCGTGCAGCGCCAGCGGTCGCGCCAGATGATGCTGTACCGAAAACACCGGGTTGAGCGAGGCGAACGGATCCTGGAACACCATCTGCACGGCGCGGCGGTAGGCCTTTTCCTCGGCGGCCGTGCCGGTCCGCGTGATGTTGCGGCCGCGGTAGAGCATCTCGCCGCCGGTCGGCGTGTCCATGCGCGCGATGATGCGGGCGCAGGTGGTCTTGCCACAGCCGGATTCTCCAACCAGCGCCAGCGCACGGCCGCCCTTCAGCGACAGCGAGACACCGCGCAACGCCTGCACCAGGCCGAAGCTGCGCTCGATGCCGTCCAGCCTGACGATCGGCTCGGCCGCGATGGCTGCTGGGGGAACAGTCATCACGGCATTCATGTGATCGCGTCCTTCACCGGGGGATGGCCGGGCAGTTGCGGGATCGCGCCCCAGAGCTTTCGCGTGTAGTCGTGCGCCGGCGCTCGGCTGACCTGCCTGACATCGCCGACCTCGACCAGTTCGCCCTTCAGCATCACCCCGATGCGGTGGCAGAGCTGCGCCATCAAATGCAGGTCATGGGTGATGAACAGCACCGAGAAACCATAGCCGCGCTGCAGGTCGATGACCTGCTCGAGGATTTCGCGCTGCACGACCACGTCGAGCGCGGTCGTCGGTTCGTCCATGATGATCAGCTCCGGCTTCAGCGCCAGGCAGATGGCGATGACGATGCGCTGGCGCATGCCACCTGAGAACTGGTGCGGATAGTCGGTCAGCCGGCTGGCCGGAATGCCGACCAGCTTGAACATCTCTTCGGCGCGCGCCCGCGATCTTTCGCGAGACGAGCCGGTATGCCGGCGCAGCACGTCGTGGAACTGCGCCTCGACCCGCATCAGCGGATTGAGCGAATTCATCGCGCTCTGGAACACCATGCCGATCCGCCGCCAGCGCACCTCCTGCAGCCGACTTTCCGGCAGCTTCAAAAGATCTTGGCCGTCGAGCAGGATCTCGCCGCCCGCCACCCAGGCCGGCGCCTTGGCCAGCCGGGTGATGGCGTAGGCGATCGTGCTCTTGCCGCAGCCGGATTCACCGGCGAGCCCGAACAGTTCGCCACGGCCGATGTCGAAGGACACGTTCTTGACCGCGCGGAAGGCGCCCTTGTCTAGGAGATAGTCGACGCTGAGATCGCGGATTTGCAGCAGCGCTTCGTTCACCGTGCCGCCTCCAGTTCGCGCTTGCGCAGCCGGCTGAGGCGCAGCCAGCGGCTGAGCGCCGGACCGGAGCGCAGCTGTGGATTGGCAATCTCGTCGAAGGTGAAGTTCAACAGCGCCAGGCCCAACCCGACCAGCGCGATGCCGACGGCAGGCGCGCCGATGTCCCACCAGGCACCCACGATGATGGCGGAGGAATTCTGCGCATTGTAGAGCATCGTCCCCCAGGTGACGTTGAGCGGATCGCCGAAGCCGAGATATTCGAGCGTCGTCTGCGCGACGATGGCGTAGATGATCGAGCCGACGATGTTGATGCCGATCAGCGGCACCAGATTGGGCAGGATCTCGACGAAGATGATGCGCCAGGATGGCTCGCCGACCATGCGCGCCGCGGTCACGAACTCGCGGTTCCTGAGCGCCATCGCCTGCGACCGCGTCATGCGCGCCCCCCACGGCCACGAGGTCAGAGCGATGATCATCATGATGGCGACCGGACCGACCGTGCCGGCGAAGGAGGCAAGCAGGATCAAGAGCGGGATGTTGGGAATGACCAGCACCGCATTGGTGATCAGGTCCAGCGTCGCATCGGTGCGGCCGCCGAAATAACCGGCGACCAGCCCGATGATGGTGCCAAGTGCGGTGATGAACAGCCCGGTGGCAAAACCGACCGCCAGCGACGGGCGCGCACCCCAGACGAATTGCGCATAGACGTCGCGGCCCATCTTGGTGGTGCCGAAATAATGCTCGACGGTCGGCGGCTGGTGCGAGCGGCCGACCCGCTCGCCCGGATCGGTCGGCGCCAGGATGGGTGCGAAGAGCGCCATCAGACAGAGCGCGGCGACGATGATCAGGCCGGCGACGGCCTTCTTCTGCCGCCACAGGAGTTGCCAACCGAAATTCATGTCCGTTCCTCCCGGATGCGCGGATCGACGACACCGTAGAGGATGTCGACCAGCAGGTTGGCGCCGAGCGTCGCCATCGTCATCAGCAGCAGCTGGCCCTGGATCACCGGATAGTCGCGCGCGACACTGGCGGTGAACAGCGTCAGCCCCAGGCCCGGGTAGTTGAAGACGATCTCGGTGACGATCGAGCCGCCGAACACGGCGCCCAGCATCAGAGCCAGATTGGTCAGCACCGGCAGCATGGCGTTCCGCGCAGCATAGGAGAACATCACCGCGGTCTCGCCGAGCCCCTTGGCGCGGCCCATGGTGACATAATCCTCGCCGAGCACCGAGATCATCGAGGAGCGCATCGTCGTCTGGAATTCACCGATCAGATAGGGCGACAGCGTCAGCACCGGCATCACCGCGTGCCAGAATACGCTGCCGAAAAAGGTGAAGTTCAGGCCCGGATCGAGGTCGGGATTGTAGGCATAGCCGACCGGGAACCAGCGCAGCGTCACGCCAAAGGTGAACAAGGTCGCCAGTCCGATGATGACCGGCGGGATTGCGATCAGCACGACAGAAAACGGCGAGACGAACGCATCGAAGCGTCCGCCTCGCCGCCAGGCTGCCACTGCGCCGAGGGAGACTCCAACGCAGAGGGAAAAGATGATCGCCGTGGTGACCAGGAAGGCAGTCCAGCCGGCCGAACGGGCGAGAACCTGGGTGACGGTCTGCGGGTAGTATTTGACCGACACGCCGAGATCGAACCGGGCGAGGCCGGTGATGTAGTCGACGAACTGCCCCAGGATCGGCTGTTCGACGGCGCCGAAACGGGCCTTGATCGCCTCGATCGCCGCCGGTGTCGCGCGCGGCCCAAGCTGCGCGATCATGCCGTCGACCGGACTTCCCGGCATCAGCCGGGGAACGGTGAAATTCATCACGATGGCAAACAGGAAGGCGACGAAATAGACCCCAAGCCGTCGAAGAGGAATCCGCATCGGCTATTCCTTGTGCTCGGTTGCCTTCTCCGTTCGGCGGAGAAGCTGTCGCCAAAGGCGACGGACGAAGAAGCGGCTGCGGGCGTCTTGCCATGTCCGGCATCCGGCCTCGCGGCGACCGCCGCCGAGCCAGAGACACGGACCCTTCTCCCCTCACGGGAAGAAGGGCGTTACGTCAGACTTATTGTACCGGCTTCAGGCGCAGCAAATGCATCAACCGCATGCGGTTGTTGTCATGGTTCTCAGGGTTCATCACCGGTTCGTCCTTGGTCACCCAGCCGGTGAAGCGCTTGCTCGAATACTGGTACCAGGTCGGCCCGTTGAACACCGGCACGACCGGGAAATTGTCGGCGATGATCACCTGCACCTGGTCGAACAGCTTCTTGCGGTCTTCGTCGGTGGTCGCCTTGCGGTAGGCGTCGAACACCTTGTCCAGCTCCGGATTGGAGTAGCGCGACGGCGCGCTGGTGATGCGCCCGGCAAAGGCCGTCGACAGCGACTGGTAGTAGCCGCGGAACGGGGTCGGTCCGTCGGCGCGGGAATTCATGACCGCATCGAACGAACCGTCGAGAATCTGCTTTTGCCACTGTTCGTATTCCGGTGTCGCGACCGAGGCGTTGATGCCGGCCTTGCGCAGGCCTTCGGTGGCGATCTGCACGGCGTCGATCCAGTCGGTCCAGCCATTGGGAACGATGATCGAGAAGGCGATCGGCTGGCCCTTCGGCGTGGTGCGCATGCCGTCGGCGCCCTTCTTGTAGCCGGCGTCGTCAAGCACCTTGTTGGCCTTGTCGACGTCGTAGGTCATCCACACATCCTTGTCGCCTTCGGCCGCCTTGTTGCGCCAGGCGTCGAAGCGCGGCGGCAGGCCGCTGGCGTGGAGATTGACCACCGGATAGCCAAAGCCGGCAATGTCCACCATCGCCGTGCGGTCCATGACCAGGCTGAAAGCGTGGCGGAAATTGATGTCGTTGAAGGCCTCGGCCAGCGCCGGGTTGGCGGTCTTGAAGTTCACCTGGAAGGCGATGGTTTCCGCCGGCGGCTGCCAGTAGCCATTGTGGTCCTTGTCGAGCGCGACATAGGTCTTGTCGATCTCGGGCAGGAACGAGCCGATCCAGTCCATCGAGCCTTCCGGCAGCAATGCCAGCATCTGGTCGTTGCCGGAGATCTGCGGCAGCTTCAGGCAGTCGACATGCAGCGAGGCGGCATCCCAGTAATTCGGGTTGCGGCATTGCTCATAGACCTGCGGCGTGAAGCGGCGGATCTCGGTCATCGGGCCTGAGCCGATCGGCTTCTCGTTCTTGAAGGCGAGCGGATCGGCGACATCCTTCCAGATGTGCTCGGGCACGACAGGGAAATCGGCCATCGATTCCGGGAAGTGGGTGTCGACGTCCTTCAGCGTGATCTTCACTTCGGTCGGCGAAGGCGCTTCGACCGAGGCGACGCTGCCGCCGACGCCGACAATGTCTACCGCCGGGTTCTTCAGCATCAGTTCGAGCGTGAATTTCATGTCGGCTGAGGTCAGCGGCTGGCCATCGGACCATTTGACGCCGTCGCGCAGCGTGTAGGTGATCGATTTCAGATCGTCGGAGAATTTGTAGCCCGTCGCCAGCCGGAAGATCGGCTTGCCGCTGTCATAGTCGTTGAAGATGACCAGCGGCTCGTAGACGAAATCCATCGTGCTCTGGCGGCGCCCGCCGAGGTCGAAGGGGTTGAAGTTCTGCACCCAGCTCGTCTGCTCCTCGATGTGCATGGCGAGCACCGATTCGGCGGACGCCGGTCGCGCGCCGAAGGAGAAAGTCGTTGCGATGGTCGCGGCGACGAAAGCTGTGCCAATCAACAACCGCCGGCGTGAAACAGCCGTCGACGGGTCTTGCAGGGAACGCATATGCGGGTCTGGCAGCCTGTCAGTCATACTTCATCTCCCATTGTTGATCGGCATTTCCGTCTCTTCGGGCGAGTAACGTAAATCAATTTGATTTAATCCTAGGAGGTAAAGGGGGCCAGCGTCAACGGCTCTGTTCGGCCGTCCCCATGATGCCTGTCGAAACGTGTGGCTACGATGGATGCGTTTTGTCGGCGGAAGGACCTGGATCGCGATGCGGAGGGATCGCGTCGAGCCCTATTCCAGGTGTTCAATGCACCGGTGTCGCGGGGCGATCACTGTGACAGGATGGTTTCCCTCTCCGCCGCCCGCGGAGAAGCATCAAAGCTCACACATCGCTATTTTCAAAGGCGCCTATGCCTTGTGCGATGAGGTTGGTCGCCATGACCAGCGAGACGATTGCCGCGGAATTGAAGACGACGACCCACCATTTGCCGCCGGTCAGGAAGCCGTAGCCGTCGGCGACGGCCAGTCCCCAATCGGAGGAAGGCGGTTGGATGCCGAGGCCGAGAAAGCTCAGCGTGGCAATCGAGAAGAATGCGTATCCCAGCCGGGTGACGAGTTCGATGAGGATCGTTTCCCGGACATTGGGCAATATCTCCAGGAACATGATGGCGAGCGCACCCTCCCCGCCGAGCCGGGCGGCGCTGACATAATCGCGCTGCTTCTGCTCGCGCACGGCCGCCCGAACGGTCCGCGCCACCAGCGGCGCGTAGGCGATGGCAATCACCAGAACAACGGTCAGGTTCGATGGGCCGATCGCGACAAGCGTCATGGTGACGAGAACGATGAACGGAAACGCCATCAGCGTGTCGAGCAGCCGGGCCCCGATGGCATCGACAAGACCGTCGAAATAGCCGAGCACCAGCCCGATGATGCTGCCGGCGGTGACGCCGGCAAGCGTGGCCAGCGGCGCAACCAGCAGGATATCGCGCGATCCGACGACGATGCGGGACAGCACGTCACGGCCGAGCTGGTCGGTGCCGAACCAGTGCACGGCATCGGGCGGCGTCAGCATCGCCAGAAAATCCTCGGCATAGGGATCGCAGTGAACGAAAAGATTGCCGAACAGCGCGCACGCGATCCAGAACAGCAGCACCAGCGAACCGGCCACAACGGACGGAGGCAGTCCGGCAAAAGCGCTGCCGATCCTGCGCGTCGCCCCCAAGCCGACCACCGCGCGCCGCGGTGCGGGAAACTCCGCCAGGTCTGTCATGATGATACTCGGCGGCGTTGTCGCGGATCGAGCAGGGCCAGCACGAGGTCGCCTGCCGCCGCCGACAGCACGAATATTGCCGCCATCACCAGCACGCCGGCTTCAAACATCGGGAAGTCGCGCGACTTGGCCGCGTTCAGAACCAGATTGCCAAGGCCCTGGATACCGAACAGCGCTTCGATCACCACCAACCCGCCAAGCATGTAGCCGGTCTGGGTCGCAAGCACAGCGATGGTCGGCGTCAGCGCATTGCGCAGCACATGTCGAAAAATGATCTCGCGCCTCTCGAGCCCTTTCAGGACGGCGGTGCGTGTATAGTCGGCGGCCATAGCCTCGATCACGCCGGCCCGCGTCATCCGGGCGATATAGCCGGCAAGGTTCAGCACCAACGGCAGCGCCGGCAGGATCAAATAGTAGCCATTCGTCCAGAAGCCCGCGCCATCGGGCGCGACACCCGAGATCGGGAACCAGTTCAGCCACAGGCCGAAAACGATAAGCAGCATCAGGCCGGACACAAAGTCCGGGACAATGCCGAAGGAAACGCCCACCATCACGATCAGCCGATCGATGAAGCGGCCCGCATTGAGACCGGCAACGACGCCAGCGCCGACCCCCAACGGAACCAGGAAAACCAGGATGATGCCGGCAAGCGCCGCGGAGCGCTTGAGGCTCTCCAGCACGAACGGCGCCACAGGTCCGCCCATCGACAGCGAGCTGCCGAAATCGCCGTTGAGCGCGTTGCTGAACCAACGCCAGTACTGGACGAGCACGGGCTGGTCGGCACCGAGCCGCTTGTTCAGTTCCGCCACCGCTTGCGCATCGGCAAAGGGCCCGAGCATGACGCGGCCGACATCGCCGGGCAGAACCTGCCCGGCAAAGAAAACCAGTATGCTGACCAGCCATAGCGTGAGTAAAAGTGTGCCCACGCGCGCCGACACAGTGCGGCCACTCACCATCGCGTCCTGCAGCCTCGCCTTGAACCAGCCCCATCCCGATGCAATCGGAATGGGACGCTATCTCCCCGCTCGAGCATCATGCCTGGACGAAGGTAACGCGGTCGAGCAGCAGGTGCGAGATCGCCGTGAAGCGGACGCCCTCGACCTTGGTGCTGGTGATCCTGCTGTACTGCGAGAAATAGCTGATGATCGCCGGCGTCTCGTCAAGCAGGAGGGTCTGGATCTTGCCGGCGGCAAGGCGCTGGGCGTTGAGGTTGCGTGCCTTTGAGTAGTCGAGCAGCAGAGCATCATAGGCCGGGTTGTTGAAATGCGCCGCGTTCCAGGCCCCCGAACTCTTCAGGGTCGCGTTGAGGAAGATGTCGGGCGTGCCGCGATGGCCGTAATCGGTGATGCCGAGGACCGAATCCAGCCAGGGCGAGCTGCCGAAGGTCGCCGAGCCGTAGTAGGCGTCCTGCGGCAGGACATTGAGCTTGACGTCGATGCCGGCCTTCTTGGCGAAGTTCTGGATGATCACCGCATAGTCGGGAATGTCATAGGCGCGCTCGGTGGTCAGCGTCACCTCGAAGCCGTTCGGGACACCCGCCTCGCCCAGCAACCGCTTGGCCTCGGCGATGTCCTGTTTGCGCTGCGGCACGGACGAGTCGGCGGAGGGGAAGATCGGCGCGAACGGGGTGTCGTTGCCGACGATGGCGCGGCCTTTCAGCAGCCCCCTCACGATTGCCTCGCGGTCGAGCGTAAGCGCCAGCGCGCGACGGATGCGCTTGTCGGTGAACGGCGCCTGGTCGGCCCGCAGGTGCACCTGGTCATGCGAGCTTGCCTGCACGCTCAGCAGCTTGAAGTTGGGATTGCCCTCGATCGCCAGTTCCAGCCGCGTCGTGCTCGGGATGACGTCGAGTTGGCCGGCCTGCAGCGCCAGCACCTGGGCCTGCTCATCGTCGAAGAACTTGATCTCGACCCGGTCGGGCAGAGCCTTGTCTCCCCAGTAATCCGGATTGCGCACGAAGCTCGCGCCCTGCTTGGGACGGAAGGATTCGAGCTTGAACGGGCCGGTGCCGTTGAAGTTCTTCTCGAAATCGCCGGCATAATCGGCCGGCAGGATGACGGCGTTGTAGACGTCGGAGGAGACATAGAAGGGGAAGTTGCTGTTCGGACCGTCGAGGTCGAAGGCGACGGTTTCGTCGTCGACCAGCTTGGCGCCGCCCTTGGACAGGATGCCCTTGTATGCCGACAGTGCCGACGAGCCGCTGGCCGGATCGACAAGCCGCTCGAAGCTCGCCACCACGTCCTTGGCGGTGACCGCACGGCCATCGTGGAATTTCACCCCCGGCCGCAATTTGAAGGTCCAGCGGCTGGCGGTCTCGTCGGCCTCCCAGGACAGAGCGAGCTTTGGCTGCAGCCCGTCCTTGGGATCGTCGAGGATCAAATATTCACCGACCTGGCTGATCACTCCGATGCTGGCCGGATCGGTGACCGATACGGGATCTATCGCCTTGGTCGGCTGGCCGAGCCCGACGCGGACAATGCCGCCGGCAGCGGCTGATGCGCGCGCGCCTCCAAGTCCCTGCGAGGCGGCAAAACCGGTGAGGCCGAGCAGTGCGGCGTATTTCAGCAGATCGCGGCGCTTGAGAAAGCCGCCCTGATATTCGTCGACGGCGACATTCCAGATGTCCCCCGACAGATTGCGAAGTAGGTCGATATCTCTGTGTTTGGTCATGTTGAAACCCAAGTTTGAAATCACAGTTGAAAAGATGCTCTATGCGACGGGTTCGCCGTCGAGATGGATGCGATCCACGGCCTGCGGGTAGAAGGCAACGAGGCCCTTGATCTTAGGCATCTCGGCGATCGGGTCGCGGTAGATCCAGGCGATGTCCGGGCGCACCGAACCGTCGCTCAAGAGCCCGGACCAGTGGGAAGCGTTGCCCTTGTAGGGACATCGCGTCGTTGTGGCGGACGCCGTCAGCCGCTCCAGATTGATGTCATCGGGATGCAGGTAGAAGCGAGTCGGCAGATGCGTCTCGAACAGCAGCACCGGGCGGTGGCTGTCGGCGATCGGCTCGCCGTCGAACCAGACCTGCACATGGCTGGAGCTTTGCAGCACATCGATGCGCGCATAGGGATCGCGGGCATGGACGAAGACCTCCTCGTCCTCCTCGAACCACTGGTCGACGAGCTTCCAGGTGAAGGCGATGCGACCGGCGAGCGGCGACAGGTTTTCACCCGGCGGCGACACGAACGACCAGGCCGCGTTGGCGCTTCGCCTGTCGCGGGTGTCGATATCCCAGTAGGCCGTCTCGCCACCGACCGCGTGCGGCTCGCGATGCAGCGAGGGCTTGAGCACCGACGCGTCGACCGACGCCACCGGGAGAAATAGATTGGCAGGAAGTGGTTGGAGCGCAGCACCAGCACGTTGCGGCTGTCGGCGATGGTACGACCGCCGAATTTGACGCGCACGCGCTTGGGGCTGTGCAGGACATTGACGAGATGCGGTGCGGTTGCTTCGCGCGGCTGCAGTCCTGGGGCGGCGGTCATGGTCGTTCTCCAGGGTCAGGACACGGCGCGCGCATTGTCGCGCTGCTCGGCGAAGCGGTTGGCTGGCCGCGCCAGGCCGAAGCGGTCGCGCAGCGTTCCCGGTGCGTATTCGGTCGGGAACACGCCGCGGCGTTGCAGCTCCGGCACCACCTGCTCGGCGAAATTCACCCAGTCCTCGGGCAGCAACGGGAACATCAGGTTGAAGCCGTCGGCGGCACCCGCGACGAACCAGTCCTGTAACTGGTCGGCGATCTGCTTGGGCGTGCCGGCGACGGTCGGCACCGAACCGCTGTTGGCGAGCTTGCGGGCAATCTCGCGCAGGCTGAGATTCTGCTTCGACCACTGCTTGACCCGGTTGAGCGATGTGCGTCCGCCATTGAAGGTGCTCTCGTCCGGCAGCTGCGGCAGCGGCCCGTCCGGCGGATAGACGGAGAGATCGATGCCGCTCCAGCTGGACAGAAGGTCGATGCCGACCTGGTCGGGAAGCAAGGTCTGCAGATACTCCTGCTTTTCCCGGCCTTCCGCCTCGGAGGCAGCGACGATCGGCAGGATGCCAGGCAGGATCTTGAAGCTCTCCGGCCGCCTCCCATGTCGGGCAAGGCGCTCGTTGATGTCCTGGCGATACTTGATGCCGTCTTCCCTGGTGCTGAAGATGGCGAAATGCACATCGGCCTGGGCGGTGGCGAAGTTCTTGCCGTCCTCGGACGATCCGGCCTGGACGATCAGCGGATGGCCCTGTGGCGGCCGCGAGACGTTGAGCGGTCCGCGCACCTTGAAGTGCTTTCCCTTGTGATCGATCGGGTGGACCTTGTCGGGGTCGGCGAAGTAGCCCGACGCCTTGTCGATCAGCAGCGCCTCATCTTCCCAGCTGTCCCACAGCGCCTTGACGATATCGAGGAATTCGGCCGCGCGCTCATAGCGGAACGCATGTTCGATATTGCCGTCGCGGCCGAAATTGCGCGCCTCCTCGTCCATGGCCGAGGTGACGACGTTCCACGACGCCCTGCCCTTGCTGATATGGTCGAGCGAGGCGAACATGCGCGCCGCATTGTAGGGCTCGCTGTAGGAGCTCGACGCCGTGGTGATCAGGCCTATATGCCTGGTCACGCCGGCCAGCGCCGACAGCAGCGTCAGCGGCTCAAGCCGGGCATTGGCATAGTGGGCGACACCGCTCTTGACCGAATCCCAGATCGACACGTGATCGGCGACGAAGATGGTGTCGATCTTTGCACGTTCGGCCGCCTGCACGAGATCGCGGTAGA
Source organism: Mesorhizobium sp. CNPSo 4670 (assembly GCF_057784235.1). NCBI lineage: Bacteria > Pseudomonadati > Pseudomonadota > Alphaproteobacteria > Hyphomicrobiales > Phyllobacteriaceae > Mesorhizobium > Mesorhizobium sp. CNPSo 4670. The sequence goes on from NZ_JBWJFQ010000003.1 coordinate 368,632, forward strand.
ACTCGAAGTCCAGCACCTCCCCGCCCGGCGCCCGCGGATGGCGCCACGACATCCGATGATCGCCCTGCGGGTTGAAGAAAAATGCGCTGAGGATCATGTAATCTCGAGCCATGCCGGCCTCCTTCCAAATCTGCTCCGGAGACCGTCGCGCCGTTCTCTACAGGCTGCGACAATCTCTCCTGAGCGATGAAAGGTAGATTGCGCTCCGGCTTAATTCGAGTAATTTTATAGAGATTATGTATTGCCAAAGTGGAAGCGATTGCCCTCGATGGCCGCGCTGGAAGAAAGTGGTTTCAAGCTCCCAATGTCCTCCTCGGTTCTCAACGTTGATCAGCTTTCCATCGCCTATGAAGGGCGCAACGGATCGCATCCCGCCGTCAGCGGCGTGTCGCTGCACATAGGCGAAGGCGAATCGCTTGGCCTGGTGGGCGAGTCCGGATCGGGAAAAAGCTCGGTGGCGCTCGCCATTTTGCGCTATCTGCCGAAGAACGCCCGCATCGCGGCGTCGGCGTTGGAATTCCAGGGCCGCGAAATCCGCGACCTCTCCGCCGAGCAGCTGCGCCAGCTGCGGGGCAACCATATCGCGGCCGTCTACCAGCATCCGGGTGCGGCGCTCAACCCGAGCATGACGATCGGCCGGCAGATCACCGAGACCATCATGCGGCATCGCCCGGTTCGCCACGAAGAGGCCCGCGCGCGCGCCGCCGAACTGCTCGGGCGCGTTCGCGTGAGCCGTCCGGACCGGGTCCTGGATCTCTATCCGCACGAGCTTTCCGGCGGCATGCAGCAGCGCGCCAACATCGCGATTGCGATTGCGCTCGACCCGTCGCTGCTGGTGCTGGACGAGCCGACGACGGCGCTCGACGCCAGCGTGCAGTCCGAGATCATCGCCATCCTGCACGACCTGCGCAAGGATCACAAAACCAGCGTGCTTCTGATCAGCCACGACATCAACATGATCCGCCGCTCCTGCGACCGTGTGGCGGTGATGCAGTCGGGAACGGTGGTCGAAAGCGGGGTCGCCACCGATGTCTTCGACAACCCTCGCCACGCCTACACAAAGGCGCTCATCGCCTCGATCCCGGCCCTCAACTACACCAAGCGGGACGGCAGGCTGGCGGAGACCGACGGACCAGCTCTGGCTGCGCACCCGGCAGCCAACGCTGAAAACGCCGGCGCGCGAAAAGAACGCCAGATCGCGATCGCCTGCAAAGGCATCAGCCATGCCTTCGGCAGCCAGCCAGTGCTCAGCGATATCGATCTCGACATAGGCCAGGGCGAGACCTTCGGGCTGATCGGCGAGTCCGGTTCCGGCAAGTCGACCTTGGCAAGGATCGTCACCGGCCTGCAGACACCAGACGCCGGATCGGTCGAACTGTTCGGCAGGACGGTCGCGCCGCGCGTCGAGAAGAGAAACCTTGCCGAACGACGCGACGTGCAGATGGTCTTCCAATCGCCGGATCGCACGCTCAACCCGCGCCACCGGATCGGCAGGATCCTCGGCCGTCCGCTGCGCCGGATCGCCGGCCTGCGCCGCAGCGAGGTGAGAGCCCGCGTCGGCGACCTTTTGCAGTCGGTTCGCCTCGCCGGCGCAACGGCCGAGCAGAAGTCGCGATCGCTGTCCGGCGGCCAGCGGCAACGGGCGGCCATCGCGCGGGCCTTCGCCGGCGCGCCGAAGGTCGTCGTGCTCGACGAACCCACCTCGGCGCTCGACGTTTCCGTCCAGGCGACCGTTCTCAACCTGCTCAACGACCTGCAGCGCGACAAGGACACGACCTATCTGTTCATCAGCCACGACCTCAGGGTCGTGCGCTACATGGCCGACAGGATCGGCGTGCTCTATCGCGGCCGTCTGGTCGAAACCGGTTCATCCGACCAAATCTTCCAGGGCCCCAATCACCCCTACACGCAACTGCTCCTGGCCGCGTCCTCCGATGAGGCCGCACCGAAACCATCCGCTCCGGTGAAGATCGAGGCAGGCGGTACGCAGACCAAGGGATGTTCCTTCGCCGACCGCTGCCCCCTGGCCCTGCCAGACTGCAGAAAGGCCGAACCGCCCGCCAGGCAGGTCGCACCCGGCCACCTGATCGCCTGCTGGCGAGGGTTCGTGAATGGATTACCGGCATTCCAAACACGCGCAACAGCCTGTTGCCTTCAGGCACAGTGTGATGCCGGCATTGGCTCTTGAACGGCCAAGCCGGACCCGCGTAACATCACGCCATCTGAACTGAGTCTGCTCTATTCGTCCGGGCTAATGCCCGGATTGGGTTGGATATTTTCCTTTGAATACGCTAGCAATCGGCAGCGCGCCGGAGCGCGGCAAATCGTTTGCCCATGTGGCCGAAGCCTCCTGGGGCAAGGGCCTCAGCACGTTGCTTCGTATCGTGCGCATGACGCTGCGCCATCCCTGGCAAGTCGCGATCACACTCGTCTCGACCTTCATCGCCGCGACGCTGCAGCTCTTCATTCCACGCTTGCTGGGACGCGCCATCGACCAGGCGCAGGGCGTCATGACCGCCGGAGCCGGTACCGCGGCCGAGCACGCGCTGTGGAACACCGCTTTGACGCTGCTCGTCGTCAGCATCCTGCGCGGTCTCTTCACCATGGCGCAGAACTATTACGGCGAGGCCGTCGGCCATCGGACCGGCTACGAGCTGCGCCTGGCTTTTTACGAGAAGATCCAGCGCCTGAGCTTCTCCTACCACGACCGGGTCCACACCGGCGATCTGATCACGCTCGGCCTGCTCGATCTCGACGGCGTGCGCATGTTCTTTTCCACGGGTATCCTTCGCGTCGTCCTGCTCGGGGTGCTGATCGGCGTCGGCGCCTATCTATTGATCAGCACCGATCTGGTGCTCGGGCTGTTGAGCCTGAGCTTCGTGCCGTTCGTCGCCTGGCGATCCTCGGTCACCCAGTTGGCGCTGCGCACCACCTGGCTGACTTTGCAGCAGCGCCTGTCGGTGCTGAGCCGGGTGATGGATGAGAATCTCGGCGGCATCCGTGTCGTGCGAGCTTTTGCGGCGCAGCGGCATGAGCTCGAAAAATTCGACCGCGCCAAGCAGGATGCGCTGGACCTCGCCAACAAGCGCGTCGACATCCGGGTCGGCAACACCGGCGCCATGAACTTCTCGTTCCTGGCCGCCATGGGCCTGGTGCTCTGGTTCGGCGGCCAGAAGGTGATCGCGGGTCAAATCAGCGTCGGCACGCTGGCCCAGTTCCTCACCTTCATGACCATCCTGCAGATGCCGGTGCGCCAGCTCGGCCTGATGGTCAATTCCTTCGCGCGCGCCTCGACCTGCGGCACCCGGCTGTTCGAACTGCTCGACGCCGAACTCGACATCAAGGACGCGCCCGGCGCCAGGGACCTCGTCGTCACCGAGGGCGTGATGTGCTTCGACAATGTCGGTTTCCGCTATGCGGGCGCGGGCGACCGGCCGACGCTGTCCGGCATTTCCTTCGAGGCAAGATCCGGCGAGACCATCGGCATCGTCGGCCCGCCCGGCAGCGGCAAGTCGACCATCGCGCATCTGATCCCGCGCTTCTACGACGTCACCTCGGGCAGCATCACCATCGATGGCCAGGACATCAGCAAGGTCACGCTGCAATCGCTGCGCAAGGCCGTCGGCGTCGTGCAGCAGGACGCGTTCCTGTTCACCACCTCGATCGAGAACAACATCGCCTATGGCAATCCCTGGGCACGCGAGACCCGCATCGGGCAGGCGGCCGAGTTCGCCCAGTTGCACAACTACATCATCGGCCTTCCCGCCGGCTATACCACGGTCGTCGGCGAACGCGGCGCCTCGCTGTCCGGCGGCCAGCGGCAGCGCCTGACCATCGCGCGTAGCTTGATGCTGCGGCCGTCGGTACTGGTCTTCGACGATTCCACCGCGGCCATCGACGCCGGCACCGAGCAGCGGATCCGGGCGGCGATGAAGCGGTTCGCCAAGGACCGCGTGACGCTGATCATCTCGCACCGGCTGAGCTCGCTGATGCATGCCGACCAGATCCTGTTCGTGGAGAACGGCCGGATCGTCGAGCGTGGCACGCATGAGGAGTTGCTGGCGCTCGGCGGTCGCTATCGCGCGCTCTACGACCTGCAGCTGCGGCCTGACGACGATCGGCCCGCGGCCATGGGTGCCGCTTGATGTCGAAACTGGGCGACGACGAGAAGGAAGACACCAGCGGGCGGCCGACAAAGGCTGTCGTCGGCTCGCACCGCGACGAGGAAGAGGTTTTCGGTAAGGCCTATGATCCGCGCATCGTGCGGCGTATCTGGAGCTTCGTGAAGCCGTATCAGAGCCGGATTTTCATCTCGGTCGCCGCAGTGCTGGTGTTCACGCTGACGCAATTGGCGATCCCGCTGGTCATCCGCTACGCCATCGACCACGGCATGGCGGCAGGCAGGCTCGACCAGTCGGTGATGATCTCCGCGATCAGTATTTTCACGCTGATCATCCTCATCAACTATGCCGCCAGCCATGTGCAGGAAAGCGTCGTCGGAAAGGTCGCAGAGAACGTGCTGTCGGACCTGCGCCGCGCCATGTTCAGCCACCTGCAGCGGGTCTCGCTGAGCTTCATGGACAAGACCGAGGTCGGCCGCCTGATGTCGCGCCTGCAGGGCGACGTCAATTCGATGCAGGAATTCCTCGAGACGTCGGTGATGTCGGTGGGCGACATCGTGCTTTTGTTCGGCATCGTCAGCGTCCTGTTGTGGCTGGATTTCCGGCTCGGGCTGCTGACGCTGTCCACCATGCCGGTGCTGTTCATCGTGCGCCTGTTCTGGCTGCCGCGCGCCAAGGTCGCCTTCATGGCCGCGCACGAGACCAACTCGATCGCGAACGGCGCGCTGGCCGAAGGCATCCATGGCGTGCGCACAGTGCAGAGCCTCGAACGCCAGCACGTCAATTTCGACCTCTATGACGAGAAGGTTCTGGCCAATCTCAATGCCCATCTGACGTCGGCGAAATATGCGCAGGTGATGGTGCCGATCGTTGACACGCTGACCGGCATCGCCATGGCGACGGTCATCGTCGTCGGCGGTTCGATGGTGCTGTCGCACAGCCTCGACGTCGGCGTCATGGTGGCGTTCCTGTTTTACATCCAGCGCTTCTTCGACCCGATCCGCTCGCTCACCATGCAGTACAGCGTCATGCAGCGTGCCATGGCTTCGGGCCAGCGCATCTCCGAAGTGCTCGACGTGCCGGTGGACGTCAGCGACAAGAATGGTGCCGTGGCGCTGTCGCGCGACATGGATGGCTCGGTCGAGTTCAGGAACGTCACCTTCGGTTACCGGCCTAACCTGCCGGTGCTGAAGGACATCTCCTTCCGCGTCAATCCGGGCGAGACCGTTGCGCTGGTCGGCCCGACCGGGTCGGGCAAGTCGAGCTCCATGGCGCTGGTGCACCGCTTCTACGATGTCTGGTCAGGTCAGGTCCTGGTTGGCGGCCATGACGTGCGCGACCTGACCCAGGATTCGCTCGGCGATCAGGTGGCCATGGTGCTGCAGGAACCGTTCCTGTTCTCCGGCTCGGTTTTGGAGAACATCCGCTATCACAAGACCGGCGCCACCCGCGAAGAGGTGGTCCGCGCCGCACAGGCCGTCGGCGCGCACGACTTCATCGAGAACTTGCCCGATGGCTACGACACCGAGCTCGAACAGCGCGGCGGCAATCTCTCGCTCGGCCAGCGCCAGTTGATCAGCTTCGCGCGGGCGCTGGTGGCCGACGCCAAGATCCTGGTCCTCGACGAGGCCACGGCCAGCATCGATTCCTACACCGAGATGCTGATCCAGAAAGCGCTGATAAAGCTGCTGGAAGGCCGCACCGGGCTGGTCATCGCACACCGGCTGGCCACCATTCGCGGCGCCGACCGCATCATCGTCCTGCAGAACGGCGAGATCGTCGAAAGCGGCAACCACGAACAGTTGATGGCACGAAAAGGGCTCTACGCCCGCCTCTACAACATGAACTATGCCTCCTTCGACGACATTTCGGAAGGCGAGCTGGAATTGGACGCGGCGGTCGGCAAGGCGACATGACCAGGTTGGTCGAATGACGACAGCCGATTTTTTTGGCTTCGGGCCTTAACTTTCGCGGTGTGGTTTTTACATCTTAGGGGGCTGGAGACGATCGAGCTTGAGGAGGCTCCCGTGCAGCAACCAGAAGACATCGCCGCCCGCCGATTGGGCATTCTCATCGAGCAATATGTGGAAGCGCGCAAGAAGCGCTACGACTATGTGTCGACCGAGCAGGCCTATCTGGCCATCCGGCAGATCCTCAAGCCCGCCATTTCCGATCGCGAACTGGACGACATGGTCGCCTCGCTTGCCGTCAAGAACGGGCTGGCCGTCGTTTTCGATCGCCAAACCAAAGCGCCTTTCGACGACATTCCTCCACCGGCAAGCAGATAGTTAGGCTGGCCCATCTGTGATTTTCAGGTGGCCAAGCGAATCCGCTTGCCACGAAGCCTCACTTAATAGCATGTTAAGTGAACCCTGAGATCACCATGAAAACCGCTGCGGATCACGCACTCAACGACAACGCCGCAACCGGCGCGGAAGCCCGCCGCTCCACGGTGTTGGGTGATCGCATCAAGGCCTATCGCACCGCGCGACGCCTGACGCTGCGTCAGCTCGGCGACTTGATCGGCACCACCGCCAGTTTCCTGAGCCAACTCGAGCGCGGTCTTTCGGGAGCCAACACCAGCACGCTGATGCTGATCGCCAATGCACTCGGCATCGGCCTCGCCGATCTTTTCGACGAAAGCGAAGTCTCGGCGCACGCGGTGCTGACACGCGCCGAACGACCCGCGCTGCCGACCAGCGAAGGCTACCGCAAGACGCTGCTGTCGCGCCGGCCAATCCGCGAGATGGAAGTCTATTGCGGCGAATTCGCCGTCGGCGGCTCGACCGGCGACCTGCCCTACACGCATGGCAACGCGCACGAAATGTTCCTCGTGCTGCGTGGCCGGCTGCAGCTGACGCTGGGCGACGAGAGCTTCATCCTCGAAGAGGGCGACAGCATCGAATATTCGACCTCGACGCCGCACAGGACCATCAATGTCGGCGACACTGTGGCCGAAGTGCTGTGGATCATCGCGCCGTCGACAAGCGGCGCCGTCGATCTCGACCAATATGTGGCCCGGAAATCACTCGCACCCGGACTGCCAAAATCAAACAGCGAGTCATCGGAGGGTTAAGAAAATGGGAAACAGATCAATAGTGTCCGGGCTTGTCGGCGCCGCCGCACTGGCCTTGATTGCAGCCGCCGCGGCTCATGCGCAGAGCGCGCCGCCGGCCGGCACCGTGGTGGACGGTTCGCTGAAAGGCAAGACGCTGACCTTCGTCTCCTATGGCGGCATCTACCAGGACGGCCAGGTCGCCGCCCTCAAGGAATTCGTCGACAAGAGCGGCGTCAAGCTGCTGAACGATGGCCCGACCGAAATCGCCAAGCTTCAGGCACAGGTCGAGTCTGGCAATGTGACCTGGGATGTCGTCGATACCGACGATTTTCCGCCATTCGTGCATTGCGGCAAGCTGTTCCAGAAGCTCGACCTGACCAAGCTCGACGTTTCGCACATCCCGGCCGGACAGGTCGGCGAGTGCAGCGTGCCGGCGATGAACTACGGCACCGTGCTGATGTACAAGAACGCGACCTACAAGGACAACCCGCCGAAGGATTGGAAAGATTTCTTCGACACCAAGAAATTCCCGGGCACCCGCGCCATCGACGGCAGCGGCAGCCCGATCGGCGGTCTGATCGAACAGGGCATCCTGGCCGACGGTGGCTCGGTCGACAACATGACGCCCGCCGACATCGACAAGGGCATCGCCAAGATCAAGGCCATCGGTCCGGACACGATCTTCTGGAAAACCGGCGCCGAGTCCCAGCAGCTGGCAGAATCCGGCGAAGCCGACATGATCATCATGTGGACGGGCCGCGCCATGACGGCGGTCAAGAACGGCGCTGCCTATACGCCGGTGTGGAAGGACTGGCTGGTCGTCATGGATCAGCTGACCATCCCGGTCGGGGCTAAGGACACCGACGCCTCCTATGCGCTGATCAACGCCTATCTCGGCAAGAAGTCGCAGGAGGTCCTGACCGAGCAGACATCATACTCACCGATCAACACCGAGGCGCAGCCCAAGGTGGATGCTTCGGTCGCCGCCTTCCTGACCAACACGCCGGAACACGCCAAGCAGGGCTACCAGCAGAACATCAAGTTCTGGGTCGCCAATTTCGCCACCGCGTCCGACAAGTGGACGGCGCTGATGGCCGGCAACTGAGCCGGCCGAACGCCAAGGTGAAAGTGTGAGCCAGACATCACATACTCTGGCGGCCGGGGGCGACAATCCCCGGCCGGAAGGTGGCGTGCAGGGGCCGCAACGGCGCCTGCGCCTCGCCGCCTATCCTTCGCTGCTCGCGATGCCTGCCTTGCTCCTGCTCATCGCGGCGATGGGCTATCCGCTGCTGACCGTCACGCTGCGCAGTTTCTCGGACCCCGCCTGGGGAATGCAGAACTATGTCTGGTTCTTTTCCACGCCGGTGAACGTCACGGTTCTGTGGCGCACCTTTTCCATTGCCGCCTGGGTCACCATCGTCTGCGTCATCGCCGCCTACCCCTATGCCTACCTGATGACAGCGGTCGGGCCGCGCATGCGGCTTGTCCTCATCCTGTGCGTGCTGGTGCCGTTCTGGGTCAGCGGCGTGGTGCGCACATTGGCCTGGGTCATCCTGCTGCAGGATTCCGGCATCATCAATTCCGTCGTCAGGCTGCTCGGCTTCGACACCGTGAAGTTGATCCGCACACAGACCGGTGTGGTGATCGGTATGGCGCAGGTGCTGCTGCCCTTCATGATCCTGCCGCTCTATTCGGTCATGCGCGGCATCGATTTGCGGCTCGTGCAGGCGGCGCGCAGCCTCGGGGCGCGGCCCTCGCTTGCCTTCCTGCAGATCTATCTGCCGCTGTCGCTGCCTGGTGTGTTCGCCGGCGCCATCATCGTCTTCATCCTGTCGCTCGGATTCTACATCACCCCGGCCCTGCTCGGCGGACCCCGCAGCACCATGCTGTCGACACTGGTGCAGAGCCAGGTGCTCAGCCTGCTCAACTGGGGCCGTGGCGGCGCCATGGGTGTCGTGCTCCTGGTCGCGACCTTCGTGCTTCTGGCGCTCGCCGCACCGCTGATGCGCCAGCGCCACAAGCAGGCGTCCAGATCATGAGACTGGCGCCGTTCCGCATTCTGCTCGGCCTGTTCTGCCTGCTGGTTGCCGTGTGGCTGGTGATGCCGACGCTGGTCATCATCCCGATGTCGTTCAACGAGAAGAAGTCGCTTGCCTTCCCGCCATCCGGCTTCTCCTGGCAGTGGTACGAGAATTTCTTCACCAACCCCGACTGGCTGACCAGCTTCTTCAACTCGCTCAGGGTCGCGGGCCTCGTTGCCATCGCCGCCACGTTGATCGGCACGCTGGCGGCACTCGGCCTCAGCCGCATGAAACATTCCGGCGCCGGCCTGCTGCGCGCCGTCCTGATCACACCGATGATCGTGCCCGGCGTGGTGTTGGCGATCGGCATCTATGCCGTCTATCTCGACTACCAGCTCGTCGGCACCACCACCGGCTTCGTCATCGCGCACACGATGCTGGCGATCCCCTTCGTCATCATCGCCGTGTCGGCAAGCCTCGAAGTCTTCGACGTACGGCTGGAGACGGCGGCGGCAAGCCTTGGCGCCGACCGCTTCACCGCATTCCGCACCGTGACCTTGCCGTTGATCGCGCCCGGCATCCTTTCGGGGCTGCTGTTTGCCTTCGTCACCTCATTCGATGAAATCATCGTCGCGCTGTTCATCACCAGCCCCTATTTGAAGACCTTGCCCGTGCAGATCTTCACCAGCATCACCCGCGACGCCGACCCGACGGTGACGGCCGTCGGAACGATCATCTTCATTGCCACGACGCTGGTGATCAGCGCCGGGCTGATCATCAGCTCGAAATCGACCAGGAGTTGAGATGGCTGCGTCCGACAGCAAAGAACGTGGCGCGGCCATCGACATCAAGGCCGCAACCAAGCGTTACGGCAATTTCACCGCGCTCGACGACGTCAGCCTTCACATCGAGCCGGGCGAATTCATGACGCTGCTCGGCCCCAGCGGCTCGGGCAAGACCACCACGCTCAACGTCGTGGCCGGTTTTACCGACCTGACCTCAGGCGACCTCGCCGTCGGCGGCAAAAGCATCGTCGCGCTGCCGGCGCACAAGCGCAACATCGGCGTCGTCTTCCAGCACTACGCACTGTTTCCGCACATGACCGTCGGCAAGAACGTCGCCTATCCGCTTGCCCTGCGCGGCTTGGACAAGCAGGCGCGCGATCGTCACGTCGCGCGCGCGCTGGACATGGTCAAGATGGCCGACTTCGCGCATCGTTACCCAGCCGAGCTTTCCGGCGGCCAGCAGCAGCGCGTGGCGCTGGCGCGCGCCATCGTCTTCGATCCGCCGCTGCTTTTGATGGATGAGCCGCTCGGCGCGCTCGACAAAAAATTGCGCGAATGGCTGCAGCTGGAAATCAAGCGTTTCCACCGCGAGCTTGGCACCACCTTCGTCTATGTGACGCATGATCAGGAAGAGGCGCTGGTTCTGTCCGACCGCATCGCCGTGTTCAACCAGGGACGCATCGAACAGGTGGGAACCGGGCGTCAACTCTACGACGAACCGGCGACATTGTTCGTGGCGAAGTTCATCGGCGAATCGACCAGTTTGCGTGGTGATGCCCAGACGTCGGGCGGCGAGACCAGCCTGACCATCGCCGGCCAGAAGGTCGTTGCCGGCGGCAAGCTCGCCAGCGGCCAGAAGCCGGTGGTGCTGCTGCGGCCGGAAAAGCTTTCGCTTGCCAGCACGAACACGCCTCCAGCCGCCGGACAGAACAGCCTCACCGGCCAGGTCAGCGAAGCAATCTATCTGGGCTCGGGTTCGAAATACCAGGTGACGCTCGGCGATGGCTCGGTCGCCATCGTGCGCGCGACGCTGGAGGCCACGCCTTTCTCGATTGGCGACACGGTCGATCTGCGCTGGTCGGTCGTCGATGCAAAACTTCTTGCCGACGACGACCGCGCCGACATGACGATGACCTGATCGCTCATTTCCCTCGCAGGATTTTTAAACATGGACGCCAAAGTCAACGGCAACGTCTCGTTCTGGTATGCCGACATTGGCGGCCTGCCAGCCTATCGCGCGCCGCTTCCGGGCGACCTCGAAGCCGATGTCTGCATTGTCGGCGCGGGCTATACCGGCCTGTGGACGGCCTACTATCTGAAGAAGGCCGATCCTTCGATCCGCATCGCCATCGTCGAAAGGGAATTCGCCGGCTTCGGCGCGTCCGGCCGCAATGGCGGCTGGCTGTCCGGCGGCTTCAGTTGGTCACGCGAGAAATATCTGCAGACATCGACCCGTGGCGCCGTCATCGACATGGAAACCGCCATGCACGGCACGGTCGACGAAGTGATCGCGGTGACCGAGGCCGAAGGCATCGATGCCGACATTCGCCGCGTCGACAATCTGACGGTTGCCACCAACCCGCCGCAGCTGGAGCGGATCAAGGCCGCCTATGCGGATGCAATCGGCTGGAGCGTCCCGCGGGAGCGCGTCAGCCTGATCGGCCAGGCAGAGGCCAAGGCCCGCATCAACATCAGGAATGTGCTTGGCGGTTATGTCCACCACGGCACCGCGCGCGTCCAGCCGGCCAAGCTGGTGCGCGGCCTGTCCGAAGCCGTCGAGCGCCTTGGCGTGCCGATCTACGAACAGACGACCGTGACGAGTATTGAGAAGGGCAAGGTCACCACCGATCGCGGCACGGTGCGCGCGCCCATCATCATCCGCGCCACGGAGGGGTTCACGGCCGGCTTATCAGGCAATGAGCGCCTCTGGCTGCCGCTCAACAGTGCGCAGATCATCACCGAGCCGCTGCCGCAATCGCTGTGGGACGAGATCGGCTGGGACGGCCACGAGCTCCTGGGCGACGCAGCACACGCCTATTGCTATGCCCAGCGCACCCGCGAAGGCCGCATCACCATGGGCGGGCGCGGCGTGCCCTACCGCTATGGGTCGCAGACGGATGTGCGCGGACAAACACAGCAGGCGACCATAGAAAGCCTGCACGCGATCCTCACCCGCCTTCTGCCGCAGACCAGCAAACTTCGCATCGACCACGCCTGGTGCGGCGTGCTTGGTGTGCCGCGCGACTGGTGCACGACCGCCGGCCTCGACCTTGAGACCGGCATCGGCTGGGCCGGCGGCTATGTCGGCCTCGGCGTGTCGAGCTCCAACCTTTCGGGCCGGACGCTGCGCGACCTCATCCTGCGCCGCGACACCGAACTGACCCGCCTGCCCTGGGTCAACCGCCAGGTCAGCAAATGGGAGCCCGAGCCGATGCGCTGGCTCGGCGTCCACTCGATGTATCAGCTCTACCGCGTCGCCGACGAGCGTGAGGAAGCGGGCCTCCAGCACACGTCGAAACTGGCAGCCATCGCCGACCGCATCACCGGGCATTGAGCCCTATCGCGCCACACGTCTGATCGAAAAGCCACTTTCAGTGCCTGCCCGGAGACCGCCATGACCGACTTCCAGACCTTCGCCCATCTCGCTGCGATCGATCTCGGCGAGCCCGAGCCCAAGCCGACCTCGATCAACGGTAATCAACTCGAAGCGTCGAAGACGCTGTGGACCTCGCCGGACGGGACGCTCGAAGTCGGTGTCTGGGCATGCACGCCCGGCCGGTTCACCGCCTCGCGCGACAGCAATTCCGAAACCTGCCACATCGTGTCGGGCCGGGTCTCGCTGCATGGTCCCGATGGCCGCAGCAAGGAGGTTCATGCCGGCGAAATGCTGGTGCTGCCGAAAGGCTGGAAGGGCGAATGGACGATCCACGAACCGACGCGCAAGCTCTACATCCTGCACTTCGAGGCGGCGTGAGCTAGTCGTCGTCCGAACCGCTGGCGACCGGCTTGCCCTCGATCGCCTGCCGCAATGCGTCGTTGATCCTGTCCTGCCAGCCGGGGCCATCGGCCTGAAAATGGTCCAGCACTGATCGATCGATCCTGATCGAAACAAGCTCCCTGACACCTGGAGCGGCCGAGGGCTCGCGAGGCGGAGCAACCGGCTTCTTGACTGGCTTGAAGGCGGCTTCGGCCGCCGTCATCGGATCTGTCGGCCGGCGCGGGGGATTTGCCATTGGGTGACCCTGACTGGAAGACGACTCATGCTCGCCGATGAGGCTACACGTTTGCGCCACCTTAGCCCAACTGGCGCCAATGCGCAGGCCCATTTGGCCAGGACCCTGTCTTCGATCCTTACCCCCAACCGGCCAGCGACTTTCGCGGCACACGCTGGCGCCGGTCACTCGGCGGCTTGAAGAATTTGTGCGTCGACGATGATCCTGATCTCGGCACGGCAAGAGCCGCAATTCGTGCCGGCATGCAACGCCGCCCCGATCGCCTCGACGCTGGCGCAGCCGCCTCGCACCGCTTGCGCGATCTGGTTGGCGCCGACGCCGAAGCAGGAGCAGACGATGGCCCCGCGATCGACGTCAACCCCGCCCGGCCGCCCGGCCACGATCGCCAACCTGGCGCGCCGATCGACATGATCGGCGTTCAATTGATCCGCCGCCCAGCCGCGCGACACCGCGACCGGACCGGGCGCCACGAACAAGGCGCCCGACAAGTGATCGCCGTCGAAAGCCGCAATGCGATGCTGGCCGGCATCGCGGTCATGATAGGCGAGGATTTCGGCGCCAGGCGGCGTGCCGAACAAGGACCCCGCGAAGCCGACCCAGTCGATGCCGTCATCGGCAAAGGCGAGTTCGACCCGCCAGCCGCCCTTGCATTTGGCCGCGGCCCAGTAGGTCGCGGTATCCGGCGCCGGCCTCTGCCGCATCACCGCGAAGCCGAAGGCTTTTGCCGCGAATTTCTCGATCCGGGCGGCGACATGTTTCAGTGCCGGCTGGCTGGAGATCGGATCAGTGAGCGGCGCGGTCAGCGCGTCGAGCCGGCCTTTTGCGGCGAATTGATCCGTCCAGTGCATCGGTGCAAACAGGCTGCCCTGGCGCTGGCGTGCCGTCACCAGCGCGCGTACCAGCACGTCTCCGCGCGGGCTGGAAACGCGCGCGATGTCGGCGTCGCCGATACCGAAGCGCTGCGCATCTGCCGGATGGATTTCGACGAAGGGCTCGGCAATGTGCTGGGACAGACGCGGGCTTTTGCCGGTCCGCGTCATGGTGTGCCAGTGATCGCGAATGCGGCCGGTGTTGAGAATCAGCGGATAGTCCGGGCTGGTGCGGGTCTCGACGTCGGGACGGATGGCGATGAAGCGCGCCTTCCGGTCTGGTGTGTAGAAATTGCCGTCGGCGAAGAAGCGGGTGCTGGAAGAGCCACTTGCGGCCTGGGCGCGCTCCTCTGGCTGATGTCCAGCTTGAGCACCCCCCTCTGGCCTGCCGGCCATCTCCCCCGCAAGGGGGGAGATTGGCAGTTTCGGCGTCCCTGCTCTTTCTCCAAAGTTGGCGATTGACGAAAGCCGGTGCGACATCCGATCTCCCCCCTTTCGGGGGAGATGGCCGGCAGGCCAGAGAGGAGTGGCTGGGCTCGGCGCTGGCCACTGGAACGGGGCCAATTCCTCATACCCGTCCGCATCAATCCCGGCATAACCGCCAATATCGAAATCCCGCGCGCCGTTGTTCTCGAACCCCGAAAGCGCCGCATGTTCGGCAAACACCTCCGATGGCGACGCATAGGAAAATGCCTTGCCAAAACCCATCCGCTTGCCGACTTCGGCGACGATCTGCCAGTCGGGCCTCGCCTCGCCGGGCAGGTCCAGGAACGCGCGTTGGCGTGAGATGCGGCGTTCCGAATTGGTGACGGTGCCGCCCTTCTCACCCCAGGCGGCTGCGGGCAACCGGACATGGGCGTGGCGGACGGTGTCGGTCCTGGCCAGCACATCCGAAACCACGACGAACGGGCAAGCCTTGATCGCCGCTTCGACGGCATCGGCATCCGGCATCGAATCGACAGGATTGGTGGCCATGATCCACAGCGCCTTGATGCGCCCGTCGGCCACCGCCTGAAACATCTCGACAGCCTTCAAGCCGGGCCTTTCGGCAATGGCCGGCGCAGTCCAGAAGCGCTGCACGCGGTCACGATGTTCGGGATTCTCGATCTCCATATGGGCGGCCAGCATGTTGGCCATGCCGCCGACCTCGCGGCCGCCCATGGCGTTGGGCTGGCCGGTCACCGAAAACGGCCCAGCGCCAGGTCTACCGATGCGGCCGGTGGCGAGATGGCAGTTGATGATGGCGTTGACCTTGTCGGTTCCCCACGACGACTGGTTCACCCCCTGGCTGTAGACCGTCACGGTTTTCGCGGTCGCGGCGAACAGGCTGTAGAAACGGCCAAGCTCGTCTTCGCTCAGCCCCGTGGCGGCGGCAACGCCGGCAAGATCGAGCGCCGATGCGGCGAAAAGCGCTTGCCCGAAGCCGGTCGTGTGATCGGTGATGTAGGCGCGGTCCAGCGCGTTGTGCTGGCCAAGATAGGCGAGCAGCCCGGTGAACAGGGCGACATCGCCATCGGGCGCGATCGCCAGATGCATGTCGGCGATGTCTCCGGTCATGGTGCGGCGCGGATCGACCAGCACGATCTTCATCTCCGGCCGCTTTTCCCGGGCCGCGGCGATGCGCTGGTAGAGCACGGGATGGCACCAGGCCAGATTGGAGCCGACGAGCACGATGAGGTCGGCAAGCTCCAGATCCTCATAATTCCCCGGCACGGTGTCGGAGCCAAAGGCGCGGCGGTGGCCGGCGACCGAGGAGGCCATGCACAGGCGCGAATTGGTGTCGATGTTGGCCGAGCCGACAAAACCCTTCATCAGCTTGTTGGCGACGTAATAATCCTCGGTCAGCAACTGGCCAGAGACATAGAAGGCGACGGCATCGCGACCGTGCTCGGCGATGGTTTGCGAGAAGGTCGAGGCGACGAGGTCGAGCGCCTCGTTCCAGCCGGCGCGGCGGCCGTAGATTTCCGGATGAAGCAGCCTGCCATCGAGGTCGATGGTCTCGGCAAGTGCCGAGCCCTTTGAGCAGAGCCGGCCGAAATTCGCCGGATTGTCGGGGTCGCCGCGGACGGACACTTGCCCGCCCGCGGCGACCTTCGCCAGCACGCCGCAGCCCACCCCGCAATAGGGGCAGGTGGTCCTCACCTCGCGCGCTACGTCAATCTCCATGTGTCAGGCCGCGCGGCTGGCCAGCGCTTCCAGCGCAATGAACAGACGCTCGCCTTCGACCCGCACCGGGATAGTGCGCACCGCGCCCTCGTCGGCGCCGAGCGCCCTACCCGTCTCCAGCGAGATCACCCAATTGTGCAAGGGACAGGTCACCGCCGTGCCGTGCACGATGCCTTGGCTCAGCGGCCCGCCCTTGTGCGGGCAATGGTCGTCAATGGCGTAGACCTGATCGTCCGCCGTGCGGAAGACAGCGATCTTGCCTTCCGGCGTGTCGACGCAACGCGCGCCACGGCGGGGGATGTCTGAGAGCGTGCCAATTGCGATCCAGTTCATCTTGATCACTCCGCCGCCTGCGCAAACCCGACCGAAGCCATCGGCCGGAATTCGTGCTTGTCCTTGCCGGACACGCGTTCCGACCACGGGTCGACCTGGGCGAATTTCTGGCTGAAGACGAAGCGGTCGAAATAGGCTTTGCGCTTGCTCGCATCGTCCATGATCTGGCGCTTGATTTCGGGGATTCCGATGCGCTTGGCCCATTTGTAGATGCGCTCGAGATAGCGGCCCTGTTCGCGGTACATCTGCGTCAGCGCCACGATATGCTCCAGCGCCTCGTCCTCGGTCCTGACCAGGCCGAGCACTTCGGTGCCCTTGATGTCGAGGCCGGCCGCACCGGCGAAATGGATCTCGTAGCCACTGTCGACGCAGATGACGCCGACATCCTTGCAGGTCGCCTCGGCGCAGTTCCTCGGGCAACCCGACACCGCCATCTTGACCTTGGCCGGGGTCCACGACCCCCACATGAATTTCTCGATGCGGATGCCCAAGCCCGTCGAATCCTGCGTGCCGAAGCGGCACCAGTCCGAGCCGACGCAGGTCTTCACGGTACGCAGGCCCTTGGCATAGGCGTGGCCGGAGACAAAGCCGGCCTGGCCGAGATCCGCCCACACCGCCGGCAGGTCTTCCTTGCGGATGCCGAGCATGTCGATGCGCTGCCCGCCGGTGACCTTGACCATCGGGATCTCGAACTTGTCGACGACATCGGCGATGGCGCGCAGTTCGGCGGCATTGGTGACGCCGCCCCACATGCGCGGCACCACCGAATAGGTGCCGTCCTTCTGGATGTTGGCGTGGACGCGCTCGTTGATGAAGCGCGACTGGTAGTCGTCGGCGTAGTCGTCCGGCCAGTCGCAGACGAGATAGTAGTTCAGCGCCGGCCGGCATTTGGCGCAGCCGCAGGAGGTCGTCCATTCCAGCTCCTGCATGACGGCCGGAATGGTCTTCAGGCGCTTGGCCATGATCAGCCGGCGCACTTCGTCATGGCCAAGTGTCGTGCAGCCGCACATCGGCTGTACCGCGGCCGGGTTGTATTTGTCGCCGATGGTCAGCACCATCAGCTTTTCGACCAGCCCGGTGCAGGACCCGCAAGAGGCCGACGCCTTGGTGTGAGCACGCACATCGTCGAGCGAGGTCAGGCCCTTGGTCGTGATCGCGCCCGTGATCTTGCCCTTACAAACGCCGTTGCAGCCGCAGATTTCCGCATCATCCGGCAAGGCTGCAACGGCCGCCATAGGGTCCAGCGGGGCACCCCCCTGGTAGGACTGGCCGAATATGAGCGTTTCGCGCATTGGCGAAATGTCGGTCTGCTTCTTCTTGAGGTCGTTGAACCAGGCGCCGTCCGCCGTCTCGCCGTAGAGCACCGTGCCGATGATGCGATCGTCCTTCAGCACCAGGCGCTTGTAGACCCCGGCGGCCGCGTCGCGCAGCACGATCTCCTGGCGGTCTTCGCCCTCGGCGAAGTCGCCCAGCGAGAACAGGTCGATGCCGGTGACCTTGAGCTTGGTCGGCGTGTCCATGTGGACGAAGGCCGCCGCCTCGTTGCCGGCCAGTTGTTGGGCGGCGACGCGTGCCATCTCGTAGAGCGGCGCGACCAGCCCGTAGACCTGGCCGTTGACCTCGGCGCATTCGCCAAGCGCGTAGATGTCGGGATCGTTGCTGCGCATGCCGGCGTCGACGACGATGCCGCGATTGACGGCAATGCCGGCTTCCTTGGCAAGCGCCGAATTCGGCCTGATGCCGACCGCCATGACCACCAGCGTCGCCGGAATGACGGTGCCGTCGGCGAGTTCCACCTGTCCGACCTTGCCATCGCCCGTGATCGCCTTTGTGTTGGCCTTGGTGATGACCTTGATGCCGCGTTGCTCGACGGCGCGCTGCAGGAGATAGCCGGCGGCCGGATCGAGCTGGCGCTCCATCAATGTCGGCATGACATGAAGCACGGTGACGTCCATGCCTTGCGCGTTCAGCCCGGCCGCTGCCTCCAGCCCGAGCAGGCCGCCGCCGATGACTACCGCCTTAGCCCGCGACTGCGCGGCGAGCATCATCGCCTGCACGTCGTCGAGGTCGCGATAGGTCAGCACGCCCGGCAGATCATGTCCGGGCACCGGGATGATGAACGGCACCGA
The DNA here is from genome assembly GCF_057784235.1 of Mesorhizobium sp. CNPSo 4670. Taxonomy (NCBI): domain Bacteria; kingdom Pseudomonadati; phylum Pseudomonadota; class Alphaproteobacteria; order Hyphomicrobiales; family Phyllobacteriaceae; genus Mesorhizobium; species Mesorhizobium sp. CNPSo 4670. The sequence goes on from NZ_JBWJFQ010000003.1 coordinate 387,347, forward strand.
GCCGGTGGCGATAACGAGCTTGTCATAGGGTTCGGTGACGCCGTGATCGGAGGTGACGGTCTTCGCCGCCCGGTCGATGGCGATGATCTTGTGGCCCTTGTAGAGGGTGATGTTGTTGGCGATGTACCAGCCGTCGCCGTGGATGATGATTTCCTCGTAGGCCTTCTCGCCCGACAGCACCGGCGACAGCATGATGCGGTCGTAATTGACCCGCGGCTCGGCGTTGAAGATGGTGACAGTGTAGCGGCCCGGCGCCTGTTCCAGCAGGTGCTCCAGCATGCGTCCGGGGGCCATGCCGTTGCCGATGATGACGAGTTTCTCGCTCATGATGCTACTCCGCGGCTTCGACGAAGCGGTGGCGTTCGTAGAGGAACTTCAGCACCGCCTCGCGGCAGCGCAGGAAGGTCCGGTCGGAGGCGAGCTCGATGCGCCGGCGTGGGCGCGCCAGCGGCACCGCAAGCACCTCGCCGATGGTCGCCGCCGGGCCGTTGGTCATCATGACGATGCGGTCGGAGAGCAGCACCGCCTCGTCGACATCGTGGGTGATCATGATCGTCGTCGAGCCGAGCCGCGAATGGATGTCCATCACTGCGTCCTGCAGATGGGCGCGCGTCAGCGCATCGAGCGCGCCGAAGGGTTCGTCGAGGAGCAGGATCTTCGGTTCCATGGCCAGCGCCCGGGCGATGCCGACGCGCTGCTTCATGCCGCCCGAGATTTCCGCCGGGCGCTTGTCCCTGGCATGCGCCATCTGCACGAGGTCGAGATTGCGCATGATCCAGTCATGCCGCTCGGCCTTGCTCTTGCTGCGGCCGAAGACTTTCGACACCGCGAGATTGATATTTTCGTAGACGGTCAGCCACGGCAGCAGGCTGTGGTTCTGGAACACCACGGCGCGTTCGGGTCCGGGGCTGTCGACCTCCTTGTCCTCGAGCAGCACGGCGCCTGCGGACACTGTGGTCAGCCCGGCGATCAAATTGAGCAAGGTCGACTTGCCGCAGCCGGAATGGCCGATGATCGAGACGAATTCGCCTTTGTCGATGGTCAGGCGGATGTCCTTCAACACCTCGCTGACCTGATTGCCGCGGGCAAAGGATTTGTCGATATGGTCGAGCTTCAGATAGGCCGTCATGGCGCTTCCCTCACTTTGACGTTGTGCCGCGGGTGACGAAGGCGCCGACCACCGCGACCAGGCGGTCGAGGCAGAAGCCGGTGACGCCGATATAGGCGAGCGCAACGATGATGTCGGGCAGCCGCGACGAGTTCCACGCATCCCAGATGAAGAAGCCGATCCCGACGCCGCCGGTCAGCATTTCGGCGGCGACGATGGCGAGCCAGGACAGGCCGATGCCGATCCTCAGGCCGGTGAAGATGTAGGGCGCGGCGGCCGGCACCATGATCTTCACGAAAAACTCGACCTGGTTGAGCCGCAGGATGCGCGCGACGTTGCGGTAGTCCTCGGGGATGTTGCGCACGCCGACGGCGGTGTTGATGATGATCGGCCAGATCGAGGTGATGAAGATGACGAACAGCGCCGACGGGCTGGAATCGCGGAACGCGGCCAGCGACAGCGGCAGCCAGGCCAGCGGCGGCACGGTGCGCAGGATCTGGAACACCGGATCAAGGCCGCGCATCGCCCAGATCGACTGACCGACCAGCGCGCCGAGTGCAACGCCGACGATCGCCGCCAGGCCAAAGCCGATGGCGACCCGCTGCAGCGAGATCAGCACCCGCCAGGCAAGCCCGATATCCTGCGGGCCATTGTTGAAGAACGGATGCGCGATCAGGTCGTAAGCTTCGTTCCACACCTGGCTCGGCGGCGGCAGGCTGGCGGTCGGCGACGAGCAGGCGATCTGCCAGACGACCAGCATGAGGGCGATGACGATGGCCGGCGGCACCAGCGCACTGGCCAGTTTGCCGGCGATCACCATCGGATCGAAACGGCGCCGCGCCTTGGCGGTGAAAGCGATGACCTCCGCTGGCCTGGCGGGGAACGCTTTCACCGTTGTGTCCTCGATTGTCTGGATCGACATGTCTGGGAAAAACTCCTTGGTCGGAATCTCCGCAACGGCGCAAGGCGCCGTTGCGACAAAGGGCGCAATGCGCCGTTTGCGCTGGCTCAAGCGGAGGCCTTGATCTTCAGGCTGTCGAGATAGGCGGACGGGTTGGCCGGGTCGAAGATCTTGCCGTCGAAGAAGGTCTCGACGCCGCGCGACGAAGACGCCGGAATGTCGGCTGCCGCCACGCCAAGGTCCTTGGCCGCCTCGCGCCACAGGTCCTCGCGGTTGACCTGATCGACCAGCGCCTTGATGTCGGTTGTCGGCGCGAACTTGCCCCAGCGGATGTTCTCGGCGAGGAACCACGAGTCATGGCTTTTGAACGGATAGGACACGCCGCCCTTCCAGAACTTCATGTAGAGATCGGTGCCGGTGGCGACGCGGCCATTGCCGTAGTTGATGTCACCCTTGAGGCGGCCGATGATGTCGGCGACAGGCACGTTCATCCATTGCCGCTTGCCGATGATGGCGGCCATCTCGTCCTTGTTCTCCTTGGCCTCGCACCATTGCTGGGCTTCCATGACGGCCATTAGGATCGCCTTGGTGGCGTTCGGGTATTTGTCGATGAATTCGGCGCGCAGGCCGAGCGCCTTTTCCGGATGTCCCTTCCACAATTCGCCCGTCGTGGCGGCGGTGAAGCCGACGCCCTGGTGGACGAGCTGCTCGTTCCACGGCTCGCCGACGCAGAACACGTCCATGTTGCCAACCTTCATGTTGGCCACCATCTGCGGCGGCGGCACGACGATGGTCGAGACGTCCTTGTCGGGATCGATGCCGCCGGCGGCTAGCCAGTAGCGCAGCCACAAATCATGGGTGCCGCCCGGGAAGGTCATGGCGGCCTTGATGTCCTTGCCGGCGGCCTTCTTGGCGGCGAAGGCCTCCTTCAGCTTCGAGGCGTCGAGGCCGACACCGGTGCCGGCGTATTCCTGGGCGACCGAAATGCCCTGGCAGTCGTAGTTGAGCCGCGCCACGATCGCCATCGGCATCGGCTGGTTGTTCTGCGTCACCTTGCCGGTGTGCATCAGGTAGGGCAGCGGCGTCAGAATATGGGCGCCGTCGATGCCGTTGGCCGCGCCGCCGAGCATCAGATTGTCGCGCGTCGCGCCCCAGGACGCCTGCTTGAGCACCTCGACATCGGGCATGCCGAACTTTTCGAACAGCCCCTTCTCCTTGGCGATCATCAGCGGTGCCGCATCGGTCAGCGCGATGAAGCCGAGCTTGGCGCCGGTGACTTCCGGGGCGGTCGTGGCCGCATAGGCGCCGGAGGGGAAGAGCTTGCGGGCGGCCATGAACAGCCCCGCCGTCATCGCACTGCTGACCAGAAAATCGCGCCGCGTCACATCCCTGGGAGATGTTCCCGTCCCGATCCATGTCTTCACTGTCTTCTTCATCGTCATCTCCGGTTGAACGCGGTCCGCGCCGTCGATTGTTGGCCTAAAACAAAAAAGCCGCCGGCCAGGTCTTCGCGTCCGGAAATCCGGATCGCGTCTTGACCTGAGCGGCAGCTTTGCCTGTGGGCGCCCGCCATTGGACGCCTGTTCCGTGACCCGCGAAGGGCCTGGCTATTTCAAAGCATGAACCATGCCAGTTTGGAGTGAAAGGAAAAACATCAATGAAATCAGTGAAACGCGCCCGCCCCCGACGCGCCAGGCGATACGGCAAGCAGGCCAAAGATTGTTCATTAGAGCAATCGCACGCACAAATTTTGTGCAACGCACAAGAATGGCGCGAAAATGATCAGGCTTCCCTACGGGTCGATTTCTGGGCGGCAATGTAGCCTTCGATCTCGTCGGGATCGAAGATCTGGCCGTCGAAGAAGCCATCGGGGCCGAGCACCAGGCCGGCCCCTGTCGCGCCGACCGCGGTGGCCACGCGCAGCGCCCCCTCGACCTTCGAATTGGCGCCGGGCAGTGCAACGCCAAGCGGTTTCAGCGCCGAACGGTAGAGGTCGGGACGGTAGCAGTCGCGGGCGATAGTGAGATTGTCGGGCGTATGTTCGACATGCCCCCAGCGCACCATCTGCGTGTAGAACCACAGCGCATGGCTCTTCCACGGAAAATTCGCCGCCTTGTCGAAGGGCAGGAAGAAGTCGTCGATATCCAGCGCCGCGCCGCCACCCAATTGGAGATGGCCGGTCAGGACCGGCATCTGGACCGACGGCGGCAGGCCGAGGAAGCCGGGCTGCGCCATAACCGCGGCCAATTCGCCATGGTTGGCCGGATCCTGGCACCAGTGCGCCGAGTGATGCAACGCGCGCAGCAGCGCCGCCAACGCGTCGGGGGACTGCTCGGCCCAGACCTTGCGCACGCCGATCACCTTCTCCGGGCTGTTGCGCCATATCTGCGCCTTGACGGTGACGATGTGGCCGGTGCCGGCGGCAACCGCGGCGCTGTTCCAGGGTTCGCCGACGCAGTAGCCGTCGATCCGCCCAGTGGCCAGCGCGTCGGCCATGAAAGGTGGCGGCACGATGACGATCTCGATCTCGCGCGTCGGATCGATGCCGCAGGCGGCGAGCCAATAGCGCAGTTCGTAATTGTGCCCGGAATGCGGATGCACGACGGCGAAGCGCAGCGGGTCGCGCGCCGCAGCGGCGCGCTCGCGGATGAGCGCGCCAAGTGCGGCACCGGCGCGCGCCGGGTCGAGATCGGGCGCAGCACCATGCGCTGCCATGCCGGCCCAGACGGCATTGGAAATGGTGACGCAATTGCCGCCGAGACCGAGCGAGAACGGCACGATGGTCTCTGAAGCGAGCGGCGTCAGCCCGAGATTGCAGGCGAGCGGCATCGGCCCAAGCATATGCGCGAGATGGAAGTGGCCGATGGCGATGCGGTCGCGGATGTTGGCCCAGGACGTCTCGCGGTGCAGCGTGAGGTCGATGCCTTCGCGCGCGGCAAAGCCAAGCTCGCCGGCCGCGACCAGCACGGCGCTGTCGAACAGCGGCATGAAGCCGGCAGTGATCTGATGCTCGGCGCCCATGCTCATTCGTCCTCCGCCGGTCCCAGCAGCCCGGCGGCGGTCACCAGGCTCTGGGCGATGTCGCTGATCTTGCGGTTCTGGTTCATCGCCGTCTTGCGCAGCAGCGTATAGGCGGCCTCCTCGCTCAGGCCGCGCGACTTCATCAGGATGCCCTTGGCGCGATCGATAACCTTGCGGCTCTCGAGTTCGCTGCGCGCTTCTTCCAGTTCGCGCGCCATGCGCGAAAAGGCGTTGAAGCGGCTGACCGCCATGTCGAGGATCGGCTTGACGCGCTCCTGCCGCAGACCGTCGACGACATAGGCCGAAACGCCGGCATCGACCGCCGCCTCGATCGAGGCCTGATCGGAGCGGTCGACGAACATGGCGATCGGCCGCTTCACCGCGCGCGACAGCTGGAACATGTTTTCCAGCATGTCGCGGTTCGGGTTTTCGAGGTCGATGACGATGACGTCGGGCTCGATCTCGGCGATCCGTCGTGCAATGCCGGTCACGTCATGGATGACGGTGACCCGCTCATGGCCGGCCTCGCGCAACCCCGCCTCGATTATCGCGGCGCGGATGCGGTTTTCGTCGATCACCAGGACGGCGAGTGCGGTTCGGACCATGCCCCGCATTGTGACCAAGCGAGGGAATTGTGCAATGCGGGATAACCGGCGATCGCGACATTCGCTGCGCATGGCACGCTGAAATGGCTGCACCGCCGCACCAGCATGGTCCTGGCCTCCTATGATCTCGGTGTCATCAGAACGATAGCCGACCGGGTTATGCCTGCGCAGGGGCCTGTGGTGGAACAGGGGCCGACCAGGTCTTCCAGGATCCGCAGCACCCCTGTGCCCAGCAACGCGCCGACCTGGAGCTTGATCCCGCAAAACGAATCCGTTTCGGGGAAGATCATGCTCAAACCCAGAGATAGAGCCAAAGAGAGACGAGATGTGGCTGAGTGAATTCGAAATTGTCCTGCGCGACCGCGTTATCCCCAATGGCGCCATCCGGATCGAAAACGGCCGCATCGAAGAGGTCCGCGACGGGCCTGTCGAGAACGCCGACATCGTGGGTGGAGGCCGCCTGCTGCTGCCCGGTTTCATCGACATGCATGGCGACATGGTGGAGAGGGAAGTGGAGCCACGCCTCGGCGTGCACGTACCAATGACGATCGGCATTGCCGAGCTCGACAAGAAGCTGGCCTCCTGCGGCGTGACCACGGCCTATGCTGCGCTCTCCTTCATCGGCGCCAGCGTCACCAGCGGCGTGCTGCGCTCGGAAGAGCATACGTCTGATATCATCGAGACCATTGCCGGACTGAGGGACCACCTGTTGGTCGATCATCGCATCCATGCCCGCTTCGAGGTGACTTTCGCCGCGGCCATCGGCGTGCTGCAAAGGCTGATGGACGCCGGCAAGCTGCACCTGATCTCGCTGATGGACCACACGCCCGGACAGGGGCAGTACCGCGACGTCGAACTCTACATCGCCCGCATCGCCAAGGAGCGCGGCATGTCCGTTGCCGAGGCATCCGAGATCGTCGGCCAGCGCATCGCCGGTCGAAACGGACATGGCGACGTCCTCAGCACGCTGCAGGACCTGTCGGCATTTGCCCGTGCCCGCGGCATCGTGCTCGCCTCGCATGACGACGACACGCTGGAGAAGGTGGAATTCGTCCATGGCCTGGGCGCCGCGCTCAGCGAATTCCCGGTGACCCTGGAGGCGGCACAAGAAGCCCGCAGGCTCGGAATGCACACCGTCATGGGCGCGCCCAATGCACTGCGCGGCAATTCCTATTCCGGCAATCTTTCCGCCCGGCAGGCCTATGAGGCCGGACTGCTCGACATGCTGGCCAGCGACTACCACCCAGCCTCGATCCTGCCCGCTGTGCTCAGCCTGGCGGCGCTGGATGACGGTGACCTTGTGGCGGCCGTGGCGCTGACCAGCACCAACCCGGCCAAGGCATTGGGGCTTGACGACCGTGGCGCCATCGAGACGGGACTTCTGGCCGATCTCGTCGTGGCCGATCGCCAGCCGGTCGCACGCGTCCGGGCCACCTTCCGCACCGGCCACATGATCTACAGCGACGGCACGCTGATGCCGCGCTGGTGACAGTGCACTTTTTGCTGTTTTCGCCTTGCTGCCGTTGTGTGCAGACTAATCGCCTACCCGCATTGTCGTCTCTGCCTGCCACAGCGTTGCGCCTAGGCACCGCTATCCAACAAAATCTGTGGCCAACCACCCTTCCGCGCCTTCGCGAATATCCGCATCACACCGGCATTTGTAGTAGTCTCAGCCTGAAAATCCTGGCTGAGAATCAGCCGGGGTGGCGGGCGGCTGGTCGTGGCGACACTCAACGCGCAGGTTCTGGATTTTTTCGACTGGTGGCTCGATGAGCTGCGAGAGGTCTGGTCGCGGGTCGCGCCCGGGCAAAAGCAATCTTCTACCAGCGACTGGATCATCAGCCTGGCGGATGACGGCATCCGCGCCCGCGAGGCCAATGCGCCGGAGTTCCAGTCGATCCCGTTGGCGCTCACGGCGTCCTCGGACGAGATTCTGGCACTGCTCCAGGGCGGGCTCCGGCGCAAGCGGCCGACCTTCGACATCCGGATCCGGCCCGGGCTGTTCCTGACCCGGCAACTGGCGGCGCGGCGGCTGCCGCTTCGGCAGGCACGCGACATGGCCGAACTCGACCTTCTGGCCTCGACGCCGATCGATCCGGCACAGGTGCATGTCGTCTTCGCCAGACAGGTCGAGCAGGACTGCTTCTACCATGTCGTCAAGGCGAAGACGCTTGCTGCGGTCCTTGGCACGGTCCGCCGGGCCGGCGGGTCGATCCGGTGCCTGTCGATGTTGCAGCCGGAGGGCACGCTGCGGGCCGATCCGCTCAGCCTCGCCGCCATCTGGCCGCCGACCGCGCGCGACCGTCGCGCCAGGACCGTCTGGGTGACGGCCTGTTCGATGCTGGCCGCGGCAGCGCTGTTCACATTCGCTCATGCGCATTGGCGCACCTGGCAGGCCGGCGCAGAACTGGATGCGCAGATCGCCGATGCACAGGTGCTGGCCAAGGCGGCACGCACCGCGCTGCAGAAGCGCCAGACCGGCATCGAGCAAATCGAAAAGATCCGCACGGAAAAGAAGACGACCGCGTCGCTGGTGCGCGTCTGGGCCGAACTAACACATCTGCTTCCTGACTCGGCCTGGCTGACCGATCTATCGGCCAAGGGCGACGACCTGACCATCACCGGGTTTTCCGCTTCCGCCGCCGAGCTGATCAAGCCGATCGACGATTCGCCGCTGTTTTCGGCGCCCGAATTCGCCTCGCCGGTGGTCAGGGTTCCCGGCCAGGACGGCGAACACTTCACCATTTCGGCCAAGATCGGAGCGCTCTGACCATGCTCTCCGCGATCCTCAACACCAGCCCGCTGGTCCGCCGCCTGATTGCGCTCGCCCTCGCTGCTGTGACGGCCTGTGTCCTGGTCTGGGCGGTGTTCGCGGGGCTCGACAGCGTCGCCTCGGCGCAAGCCGGGATCGAGGAAAAGCGCGAGCTTCTCGGCCAGTTGCAGAGCGTGGCGGCGCTGGCAAAGCGCCTCGACAGCGCAGCCAGCCCCGTGGCCGCGGCAAATCCCGAGTTTCTCACCGGCGAGAGCGAGGCGATCATTCGCGGCGGGCTGCAGACCCGGTTGAACGCGATTGCCACCGCCAACGGGGTCAACGTGCTGTCGGCCGGCAATGCGCCGGTGCTCAGCGAAGCGGGCGTCGATTTCATCGGGCTGCGGGCCAACCTTTCGGGACCGCTGGAGGGCATTCACAACGCCGTTCTCGCCATCGAAACGTCGCTTCCGGTGCTGTTCATTCGCGAGGCCACTTTGCGCACGACCGACGTCGGGCCGATCGCCGGGCGCACCGGCGACCCGGAGATCTTTGCCGAAATCCTGTTTTACGGCCCGCTGCAAACGCCGGTGGCGCCGGCGCCCGCCGGGGTCAAGCCATGACCCGGAAATTCGCCGGGCTGGCGATTGCGGCCATGATCGCGGGCCTCGTCCTGGTCAATGTCGTCCTCTACGACACGCCGGTCGACATCTCGCCGGTCGCCTCCGGCAAGGGGCATGACGGCGGCCTGGCCTCGGCGGCGGGCGCGCTGCAGTTTCCCGAGGCCAGCAATTTCAGCGAGACGTTCGAGCGGCCGCTGTTCACGCCGATGCGCCGGAAATTCGTCGCCCCGCCGGCCGGGCCGCCGCCGGTTGCGGTCGTCGCGGCCGCCGTCGAACAGACGCCGGCACCGCCCGAGGCCCCGCCCGCCGCTGCGCCCTCGCTTTTGGGCATCAGCATTCACGGCGGGGCGGCGAAGGCATTGCTGCGCGTCGCCGGCAGCGAAACCGCGATCTGGTACGGCAGCGGCGAGAGCGTCGACGGCTGGACGGTGTCGGCTATCGACAAGGATCAGGCCGTGCTGGAGCGCAACGGCAAGGTGGCGCGGGTCCCGCTCTATCCGCCATGGAAGAACGCTCCGGCGCCACCCCCAAATGCCCCGCCAGCGGCCCCGGATGTCCCGCTGCCAGCCCCGAACGAACCGCAACTATGAGCGACCGCCACGAAAGCCCGAACGCAGGGGGCGAAAGCGCGAGCAGCGGCTTTTCGCTGGTCGCCGTGCTGGTGTTCATGCTGATCGTCTCGGCCATCGTCGTCCCTTTCGCAGTCACCGCAAAAACGCGGCTGATGATCGCCAACAACGAGCTCGAGCAGGAACGCCTGTCGCTGCTTGCCGAAGGCCTGGGCAACGTGGTTGCGAGCGAATTGACCGGCGGCTCGGGGGCGAAAACATTCCCGCTGGATTCCACACCCGCAGCGTGCCGGGAGGGAGACTTCAGCTTCGATGTCCGCGTCCAGGATCATGACGGGCTGATCGATCTCAATGCCGCGGACGACCAATTGCTGGCGCTTGGTTTCGCATCGCTCGGCTTCCAGCGGGAGAGAGCCCAAGCCTTGGCCAAGGCCACGATCCGGTTTCGTGACAATGCCACGCTGTTCGCTGGCCAGCCCCAGTCCAGAAACCCTGTCGGGCCGCCCCAAGACAAGCAGGCGCCGTTCGAATCGGTGTCCGAACTGCAGGAGTTTCCAGCGCTTGCGTCGATGCCCTTGCAGACCCTCCATGCTGTTTTCACGGTCAACTCGAAACGCGGCACGATCAGCACCGATCGCGCGCCGAACCGTCTTCGTGCCGCTCTTGCCGGCGGCAGCAGCGCATCGGTCACCGAAGCGCCCGCCGACGCATCGGCCTACACGGTCGACGTGGTCGTGAGACGGGACGGATCCGGGATCACGGCCGAAGCCGGGTTCATCATCGAGAGGTCTCCGCTCAGCCCGACGGCATTTCTGCGCGTTGCCCAAAGCCCGCTCAGCGCGGCCACTGCACTGCCGCCAGCCATCGGCACAGCCGGCTGCGAGGTGCTTTTCGGCGCCGAGGCAGCGCGCATCCTGCGCGGGTGGAGCTCATGAACGCTTCTTCGCAGACGCTTGGCCAGACCCAGGGCCAGACCCAGGGGATCGAGGCGTTCCTCGCCTTTCTCGAGGGCGAGAAGGTGCTGACCGCGCACGCTGCCCAGCGCGCATTGGGGGCATCGCGAACATCTGGACACCCGTTCGATACGGTGATGACCGAACTCGGCCTGATCGGCGAGCAGGATCTTGCCAACAGCCTCAGCCGCTACCTGAACGCACCGACGCCGGTCGAGATTCCCGAACAGGTCAGCCCCGAAATGCTGGCAGGCGTGCCGCTGGCCTATCTGCGTGAAAACGCGATCCTGCCGCTGCAGATGGATGCCGAGCGGCTGGTCGTCGCCGTGGCCGATCCGTTCTCGTCGGCAACCATCGACGCCCTCGCCTTTCACTATGAGCGGACGCTGGCGCTGCGCATATTGCCAAGGCGCATGATTGCCGAATGTATTGACCGCATCGAGCAATCGGCCATGGCGGCCGTTGCAAATGGCGGCAACGGTGGCGAAACCCTGGATTTCGGCCCCGACGACCTCGAACGGTTGAAGGATTTTGCCCGCGAGGCGCCGATCGTTCGCTTCGTCGCCGAGACCATCCACAAGGCGGTCGACGCGAGAGCCACCGACATCCACATCGAGCCGCTCGAGGATCACGTCCGCATCCGCTTCAGGCATGACGGCATGCTGTCCACCGTCGACACCGCATCGATAGCGATGCTGTCCGGCATCTCCACCCGCATCAAGATCCTGTCGCGGCTCAACATTGCCGAACGGCGCCTGCCGCAGGACGGACGCATGCGCATCGCCGTGCGCGGCCGCGACGTCGACCTGCGCGTCTCGGTCATTCCGTCCATTCATGGCGAAGCCATCGTGCTTCGAATTCTCGACCGCGCAGGCGTCGAACTGAAGTTGGAAAAACTGGGTTTCGACGGCGCCGCGCAAACGAAGATCCGCTCCATGTCGCAAGCCGCCAACGGCATCGTGCTGATCACCGGGCCGACCGGCAGCGGCAAGACGACGACGCTCTATTCCATCCTCGCCGAGCGTTCGCGCCCGGATGTCAAGATTTTCACCGTCGAGGACCCGGTCGAATACCGGATGGCCGGCATCACCCAGTTGCAGGTCAATCCGGCGATCGATCTGGACTTTGCCGCCGCCCTGCGTTCGATCCTGCGGCAGGACCCCGATATCATCCTGCTCGGCGAAATTCGCGATCGCGAGACGGCGCAAGTCGCTGTCCAGGCGGCCCTGACCGGCCACCTGGTGTTCTCGACACTCCACACCAATAGTGCCGCGGGCGCACTCACGCGCCTTCGCGATATGGGCATCGACGGCTATCTGCTCGGCGCGACGATCAGAGGCGTCATCGCACAGAGGCTGTTGCGGCGTATCTGCCCGACCTGCCACGGCGCCGACCAAACCGGTCCGGCCTGCCGCACCTGCAATGGCTCCGGCTACAGCGGGCGCACGGTGACCTACGAAATGCTGCAGGTGTCGCCGCGCATCGCCGAACTTATCGACCAGGGTGCCGGCGAAATGGAGATCGGGAAAATTGCGGCCGAAGACGATCTCGTGCCGATGTCGGTCCACGCAACCGCACTTGCCCGGTCGCAGGTCACCACGATGGACGAAGTCCGGCGCGTCATCGATCTCGCAGGAGGTGGTTGATGCCGGCCTTTGCCTATCGCGCCTATCTCGTCGACGGCAGCACCGAGACCGGCGTTCTCGATGCGTCGACCAAGCAGGATGCCGCCCGCAAACTGGCGCAGCAGGGCCGCCGTTCGTACCATCTGGCTCCGGTGAACGGCGAAAGGCAGCAGCTTCGCCTGCCGGGGCGCAGCGCGCTGACGTTTACCCGCAGGGTCGATCTCAGCCGGCTGTTCTCCGAGCTTTCAGTGCTTCTGAACGCCGGCTTCACGGTCGACCGTGCCCTGAACGCGGTTATCTCGGGCGAGGCCAACCGCCAGCGGCGGCAACAGCTGCAATCGGTGTTCGATCTGACGACAGGCGGCCGGCCGATCGCCGAAGCATTTGCCGGGCTGCCGGGCATCACCTCCGACGTTGCCGCCTTGCTCGCCAGCGGCGAGCGCAGCGGCAAGATGGCCTACATATGCCAGCGGCTGGCCGATACGTTCGAGGCAACGGCCAAGCGCCGCGCGGCAATCGTCGAGGCGCTTGCGTATCCGGCTTTCCTGCTCATGGTCATGAGCGGCGCGCTGGTCATTCTGGCAACGGTTCTGGTGCCGGCGCTGGAACCGATCTTCGAAGGCTCATCCGCCCCCAAGCCGTTCACCATGACCGTGCTTTCAGCGCTCGGCACGGTGTTCAGGGACTATCCCTTCGTCTTCCCGTTGGCGACGGTGCTGGGCCTGCTTTCCTATCTTTTCCTGTCCCGGTCGACCGGTGCCAGGAAACAGTTTTCCCACTGGCTGTTGAAGATCCCGTTGATCGGCCCGCTGGTCAGGGATGCCGTGGTCGCGCGATACTTGGAAACGCTTGCTCTGCTGCTCGGCAATGGCGTGGCGATGACCGAGGCGCTTGGCCTGGCCGCCAACGTTTCCAGGCAGAGTTCACTGGCGGCAAGCTTTGCCTCGATCGAAGAAACCGTCGCCAATGGCGCCCGCCTGCATGGCGCGATCGTCAAGGCCGGGATTTTCGACAACGCGACGATGTCGCTGGTCTCGCTCGGCGAAGAGGCGAATGCGCTTCCGGTGGTTCTGGACCGCGCCGCGAAAATGCTTCAGCTGACGCTGGCACGACGGATCGACACCGTGCTGAAGCTGTTGACGCCGGCGCTGACGATTTCGCTCGGCTTTCTCGTCGGCAGCCTGGTCATTTCGGTGATGACCACGATCCTCAGCATCAACGATCTGGCGCTGCAATGACAGCCGCGCCGGAAGCCGGAGTATCGGCGGACGCAACGGCCGGATTTACCTTGGTCGAAATGCTGGTCGTGCTGGCGATCATGGCCCTCGTCGCGGTCATTGCGGCGCCGGGGCTCGTCAGCAATTACCGCACCAAGAACCTGGAGTCGATGGCCGGCGAAATCACCATGCGCCTGCGCCTGTCACGCACATCGGCAATCGCCACCGCCAGGCCGAAGCAGGTCGTTGTCGATCTCGGCACCCGTATCATCCGTTTTAGCGAACGAGATAGTGTCGCCCTGCCGGACGATGTCAAAATGACCGTGGTCACCGGCCAGGAGACCGTCATCGCCGACCGGCAAACGGTCCTCACCTTCCTTCCCGATGGCAGCGCTTCCGGCATGGACATCTCGCTGCAGCAAAAAGGCCGGACCGCGCGCATCGCGGTCAACTGGCTGACCGGGCTTCCGACCTGGCGCGCGCTGCCATGACCGGGTCATCGTCGCAGCCCTCCCCCGAAGACGGATTCTCTATCCTCGAGATGATCGTCGCCATGACCATCCTGGCGCTTGTACTTGGCATTGCCAGCCAGTCGATCGTGCTGGCGAGCCGCAGCATCGCCGTGGCCAAGCGCCAGGCCGAAGCGGCCAGGACCGTGCGTGTGATGCTGGCCGACTACGAAGCCCAAATCCGAACCACGGCGCAATCCGGCTGGACCCTGAAGACCCGCGCGATAGATGTGTCGAAGGCAAAGGTAACCGCTGTTGTCATCGAGAACAGCGGTGGTGCGTTTCCAGGCGGGCCGTTCCTGACCTTCGTGCCTGTGCGGGACCCGGCTATCCCATGAGCGGCCGGTTCTTCCGCGCTCTTTCCAAGGTCCGAGCCGGCAGGCTGCGGGAACGTTTTCCAGGCACCCGTCGGCCTGGCCGCAAATCGCCGCCGGGACCAACGGCGTCGGTTGAGGGGTTTGCGCTCATCGACGTGCTGGTCGGGCTGGCCCTGATCGGCGTGATTACGTCGCTGATGATGGTCTTCCTCAGCCAGGCCCGAACGATGATGCGCATCGAAAAGGCAACCGAATTCCAGATGGAGGTCGATGCCGCATCGCGGTTTCTGGAAACGGCGATCAGCCATGCCGAGCCGTTGCCCTTGTCCAAGTCGTCGCCGGACATGGTGCTTTATCTCAACGGCAACGGTGCCCGGATCGAATTCAGCGCCGTTCAGGCGATCGGTTTCAAATCCTCCGCGCTGCGCGAAATTGCTGTTTCGCTTGGCCAGGCCGGAGGCGCGCTGGCCATCGTCCAGAAAACACGGCGCGGGAGCGAACCCGGGACGTCTACACCGGGCGAACCGGTGCGGTTGATCGGCGGCGTGAGCGCCATGAAGTTCGAATATCTCGACGGTGCGGCGGCGGCCTCGTCGTGGTCGCCGAGCTGGACCGTACCACGGCGCCTGCCCGCCGCCGTGCGCTTCACCATCTCGGTTCTGCGGGATGGTGCGGCCTATTCTGCGAGAGGTTTTGCACGCCTCGACCTGGCAAATGCCCAGGTGATGCCGCGCACGAAGTGACTCCCAGGCCCTATCAGTTGCTCACGTCCTGGTCTTCGCCGGTTCCGTCCGGCTTGCCGTCCTTGCCCAGGCTGCGGATGACCACGCCGCTCGCATCGGTCTTCACTTCGTAGGAATAAGGCCTCCCCCACGGATCCTTCAGGCCGGTTGTTCCCTTGAGATAGGGTCCGTTCCAGCGCGCTTCGCCGGCAGGCGCGGCGACCAGGGCCGAGAGCCCCTCCTCCGCGGTCGGGTATTTCGCGTTGTCGACATAGTAGAGCTCGAGCGCGCTTTCGATGTTGCGAATTTGCGCCTTGGCGGCGTTGGTCCTGGCCGAGCCGAGATAGCGCAGGACCTGCGGCGCGGCCAGTGTCGCGATCAGCGCGATGATGGCGAGCACGACCAGGAGCTCGACCAGGGTGAAGCCGCCTTCGCGATCGTTTCTTTCACCGACAGATTTTCTGGCGCCGACAGATTTTCTGGCGCCGACAGATTTTTTGGCGCCGCCGGATTTTTCGGAAAGTCGAGTGAAGCGCTGAGTGATCATCAGAGCAGTCCCATGTTCAAACCTGCAAATTGCTCCAGCGCCCAGCTGCAGCCGAGGCCGATGGCGATAAACGGACCGAAGGCAACACGAGCCCGCGCCGCTGCAGGCCCTGTCGCAAGCACGTGCCCGCCGACGAACAGCAGAGCGCTGGCGCTGGCGATGAACAGCAGCACCGGCAACAGCAGCGGGCTGATCCAGCATGCGGCGGCGGCCAGCATCTTGACGTCGCCGAGGCCGAGACCGATCCTGCCGGTCATCAGGAAATGACCGCGCCGTATCAGCCACGCAGCGGCAAAAGTCATGGCTGCAAACAGGAGCCGCAGCGGCAGGCCGTCCGCCTCCGCCGCAATCTGATAGCCAAGGCCGAGGGCGGCCAGAGCCAGGTTGAGCCCGTCCGGGATGATCTGCCTGCGGAAATCGGCGATCGAAATCGCGGCCAGAACCGCCGCCAGGGCGACCGTAGCAGCCAGCACGAGAGATGGGTGCGTGGCCATCGTCAATACGCCAGCCTCTTCAGATCCTGTTGCAGCTTGGTGCCACCGCGCCGCTTCTGGATCGGCGTCTGCAGGCTGATCTTGCCGCGGAATTCGTCCGTCACTTCGCGGGCTTCGTTGATGTCGCGGACGACATGCGGCCTGATAAAGATGATCAGTTCGGTGCGTCCGATACTATCCGTCTTTTGCTTGAACGCGTTGCCGATAATCGGGATGTCGCCGAGGATAGGCACTTGCGTGCGGTCGACATTGTTGCGCGACTGAATGAGGCCGCCCAGCGCCAGGCTCTCGCCATCATTGACCAGAACGCGGGTCTGGATCTTGCGCTGCTGGATGGTCGGTGAATCGATGCCGGAGCTTGTCGTCTTCGTTACATTGCTGACCTCCTGCTCGATGTCGAGCATGACCCTGCCGGCATTGTTGATGCGAGGCGTCACCGTCAGGATGACGCCGGTGTCCTTCATCTCGACCGAGACGACCGGCGCGCTGCCGAACGTCTGGTCCACCACCTGTCTTGTGGCGATCGGTACCTGGTCGCCGACCTGCAAGATCGCTTTCTGGTTGTTCAGGGCCATGATGGTTGGGGCCGAGATGACATTGACGTCGGTGATGCTGGACAGGGCGTTCAGCGTCACCTGGATGTTGTCGGTTGCGTAACTCCAGTTGAAGCCTGGCAGTGCTGCCGCGGCGGCTCCCTTCGCCACGTCGGACAGCGAGATCTTCATGCCGCCATTCTCGAAGAACCAGCGCAGGCCGTATTTCAGCTCGTCGTTGAGCGTGACTTCGGCGATGACGGCTTCCAGCATGACTTGCGTCGGCAGAACGTCGACCTTGGCCAGGATCTGCTCGATGCGTTCGTAATCGCGCGCCGTGGTCTGGATCAGCAGCGCATTGTTTTCGATATCGGCGACGACCGTGGCGTGGGCGGGCGGCTGTCCGTCCTGCGGGGGCAGCGAAGGCGAAGGTCCGGTCAATGGCACCGGCGTGACGCCATCCGATTGCATGGCGATCGGGGTCTGGTCGGGCGACACGTTCGAGCCGCCAGAGTCTCCTTCGGTCTTGACGGTGGTGCCAAGAACGGAGCTCAGCACAGCGGCCAGTTCCTTGGCCGGGCGGTTCTGGATCTGGTAGACGAACAGCTGGCTTTCATTGGTCTCGGCCAGTCTGTCGAGCTTGTTGATCCAGGTCGCTGCACGGGCGAGATAGGCCGGGCGCGAGGTGATCACCAGCACCGAATTCAGCCTGTCGTTGGGGATGAACTGGATAAGCTTGGCGCCCGGCCCATCCTTGGTGCCGAAGATCGAATCGAGTTCGGCGGCAACCGCTTCCGGTTTGGAGGTTTTCAGTGGATGCAGCGCCACCGACATGCCGCGCATCCAGTCGACGTCGAACACCGAAACCGCTTCGCGAATGGCATTGAGGTCGCTGTCGTTGCCGGCGACGGTGATCAGGTTCCGGGTGGAATCGACCCGTAGCACCGAGCCCTGGCGGGTGATCGGTTCGAGAATGGTTTTCATCTCATCGGCCGCGATGAATTGCAGCTGCAGCACCTGCACCTTGACGCCGGGGCCGGACGGTGACGTCGACGGCACGCTGACCGGCGGCGTGCTGGACATGATTTCGGAAAGCGGCACAACCTGGTACGTGCCGGCGCGGTTGGTGATGCCGGCGCCATTCACCGCCAGCGCCGATTGCAGGATGTCGACCAGCGCATCCTTCGACACCGGCTGCGATGTCTGCAGCGTCACCGTGCCTTGCACGCGCGGGTCGACGATGTAGTTGAGGTGAAGCGCATCGCCAAGCACCGCCTTGGCCGCCTCGGCAATCGGCGCGTTGACCAGATTGAGCTCGAACTGGCCCGAGCCATCGGTCGTCACCTTGGTGACGGGGCCGCCCGAGGAGACGAACTGACCCGAGCCTTGGTATTGCGCGCCGTTGAAGCGCTGCGCCTGGCCGGCTGCCGACGTGACGGCGCCAGGCCCGGTATATCCCGCCCGCAAGGGCGAGTTCTTGGCATGCAGGCTGTCGATGGTCTCGGTGAAGAAGTCCTTGCCCGGCGCGGAGGTGCAGCCGGCAATCGCCAGCAGCGTGCACAACACGACGCGACTACTCGGCTTGCTCGACATCCACCCGATTCCCCTAGATTCCCAGTCTAGGGCTTCTTGCAAGCGGATGTTTGGAATGATGGGCGTATTTGGGGTCTATCCACAGGGTAGGCGGTGCAGAGCAATGCGTGCGGCGGAAGCCCGGTAGCGGAACTTGACTGCTCCTGGCGGGTTTGTCCAATTGACCATCAGGTGCCCAAAATGCCGTCGACCGTGATCCGAAACACCTAATAAGATCCGGCAACCAGAACGCTCTCCGTCTGGTTTGTCCCAAGCGGCGACAGCAATGACTACAAAGACGTCGCCCCGGCAACCAACGCCGTCTTCAGCCTGACCCAAACCGGTCAGATGGGATCGTATGGCGGGCCCGGACGGGTGACGATCCTCACCTCAAACCGGCCAACTCAGTACATGATCCTTTGCCTCAGCCATGCAAAGAATCCGTTTCCTCCAAGCGTTGTGCGAACCCGCGCGGCAGCCCAATGTGCTTTCATGGTTGCGCCGACATGACAATCGCAGACGATTTCGTGCAGTTGCCAGTCGCTCAGTTTGAAGAACCGCCTGGCCTCGCCATAGGTGTCGTCCTTCAGGCCGCATGCGCGCAACACCGGGTCGTCGAAGGCAACGGCAAGTGCTGATCCGTCCCCCCGCACGCTGGCACGTTCCTCCAGGTGCAGATATTCGGTACCTGTAAACGCGGCAAGGCATCGCTCGGGATGTTGCTCCAGAAGTTCCGCCCAGCGTTCGATGCGCTGGTTGCGTGTCATTTCCGAATATGCGGCCGAAGTTTCAATCTTGGCGACCGCATGCAGTTGATCGAGTGTCTGATGTTTCATGGCAGTCTCCTATCGAGAGGGAGAAGCGCCCACGCCCTTCAAGGGAATTATCGCGCGGCGGTGCTTCGACAAGAGCTGGAAACCGCGGGGAAGGAATCTATCTTTGGCACCGGCCGGGCCGGGCCGGTCGAGACCATGAGAGTCTACTCGGTGCTCCACCTTCCGGTTGGCCATGAGCCAATTGCCGATTCCGCACCGACCGGCACCGGCGGCTGGCGGAGCCCGTGGCAATCGATCAATCGCGAGCGTCGAAAAGGACGGCCAGTCCCAGTTCCCTAGCCAAGTCGACGATCTCCTCCGTCAACTCGTCATCTGTATCCTGCAGATAAGGCGCGTCCCTGCGAGTTGCCTTGATTGCCGCTTTGACCGAGACGATATCGCCGTATCGCGAACTTGCCAGCTCTACCGCCAGAAAGTCCCTCGCAGTGCCGGCAGGTCCTGTTGTCCGTCTGGCGATGCTCATGTGGCTCCTTCCCCATGATCACCTCCGGCTCATTTTGATCTCGTCCAAGATGCAGATCAATCGATGGTACGATTTCGTACGAACCGCCGGTTGACGACAGTTGCGGCGTCGCTGGGGTGGCCGGGTGATGCCGGGCCAATCCTTGTGGTGAATGAGCGGACGAGTTTGTCCGCCCCGCCAATCAGATATCCTTCGCCAGGCGAAGTGCGTCGTATATTGCAGCGTGGGTGTTGCGCGCTGAAACGGCGTCGCCGATGCGGAACAGTTGGAACTGGCCCTGCGCATTGCGTACCACCGACTGCGGTTGTCCGGTGATGAGTTCATCGTGCGAAATCTCGCCGTGGTTGGTCGATTTCGGTTTCAGTTCGAAATAGATGTCGTCGAGCGGGATGGTGCCGTGATTGACGACAACCTGGTCCACCACGCGCTGTTTGGACACGCCGCCATAGTCGCTGCCGACATGGGCAATGAGCTGGTTGCCGTTCTTTTCGACAGACTCCAGTCGATAGGTGACCGTGAAGAGCACATCGAGTTTTTGCAGGGACCTCATATACGGCACGAGGTTCATTGCCATGACCTCGGGTGAGAAGGACCGGTCCGGCGTCATGATTTCAACCTTCGCTCCAGCGCTCGCAAGAAATTCCGCGGCCTGGAGTGCCGCATGGTCACCCGCGTCGTCGTAGATGAGAACATTGGTTCCCGGCTTCACGTCTCCGGAGATAATGTCCCATGAAGACACCACAAACTCGTTGCCCTTCGAAAGGACGTCGGTGTGCGCCACCCCGCCCGTGGCGATGATGACGACGTCCGGGTTTTCAGCCTCGATGGTTTCGGCTTCAGCCCAGGTATTGAACTGAATGCTCACTCCGTGTTTTTCGCACTGCGCCATGCGCCAATCGATGATGCTCATCATCTCCTTGCGGCGTGGGCTCCGTGCTGTCAGGCGGATTTGCCCTCCCGGTCCGCTGGCGGCTTCGAAGACCACGACCTCGTGTCCCCGCTCACCCGCCACGCGGGCGGCTTCGAGGCCAGCCGGACCTGCACCAACGACGACAATCTTCTTGCGGGTCTCGGCCTTGGCGACAATGTGCGGCATGGTCAGCTCGCGACCAGTGGCGGGGTTGTGAATGCAGTATGCCGCCCCGCCCTGATAGATGCGGTCAAGGCAATAGTTGGCGCCGACGCAGGGCCTGATTTCGTCTTCACGCTTTTCGATGATCTTCCGCACGATATGTGGGTCGGTCATGTGAGCCCGCGTCATGCCGATCATGTCGACCTTACCCGACGCAATCGCGTGGCGCGCAGTCGCCACATCCGGAATTTTCGCCGCATGGAAGGTCGGGAAGTTGGTCGCGGCACGAATCTCGCCCGCAAAATCAAGGTGCGGCGCGTTCGCCATTCCCTGGATCGGAATGACGTCCGTCAGACCCGCGTCGGTGTCGATGTGGCCGCGGATCACGTTGAGGTAATCGATAAGTCCGCTTTCCTTGAGGCGTTTGGAGATTTCAAGGCCTTCCGACTTGCCAGTGCCGCCGGGGAGACATTCATCCGCAGTATATCGCACGCCCAGGATGAAGTCCTCGCCCACCCGTGACCGGATCGCCTTCAAGACATCCATGCAGAAGCGCATGCGGTTATCGAGCGAACCGCCATAAGGACCGTCAAGTTCGTTCGTGAGAGGAGACGTGAATTGTTCGAGCAGGTGGCCGTAAGCCTCGAGCTCGACGCCATCCATCCCGCCTGCCTTCATCCGCTCTGCGGCGTCCGCGAAGTCCTTGGTGATGCGCTCGATATCCCAGTCTTCGATTTTCTTGGGAAACGCTCGGTGTGAGGCTTCACGATGATGGGACGGAGCCACAACGGGCAGCCAATCGCCTTTGTCCCAACGGGTACGCCGTCCAAGATGGGTCAGCTGGATCATGATGGCGGCGCCCTCTTCGTGCACCGCATCGGTCATTTGCTTGATCCACGGTACGATCTCGTCCTTGTAGGCGAGCAGGTTATTGAACACCGGGGGGCTGTCCTTCGAGACCGCCGCCGACCCGGCCGTCATCGTCATCGCTACACCGCCTTTCGCCCGCTCCAGCGTGTAGGCAAGATAGCGCTCCTTCGGCATGCCATCCTCCGGATAGGCCGGCTCGTGGGACGTCACGATGATGCGGTTGCGAAGGGTCAAATGCTTGAGTTTGTACGGCTGCAAAAGGGGATCGTTCGACATCTGACGGACTCCGGGCTGGCGTGGCAGGCGCAAACGCTATTTGAAAATGTACAGATGTGTCAAGTTTGAGTTCTAATATGTCGATCAAATCGACACAGGTGTACATTTTCCTGGTTTTCACTTTTTCATTTTGTTAGGTTGGTCGCCCATGGAGCAGATTTCGAACGACAGCGGATGGCGCGGATCGCCGGAGGGGTGGCTTGAAGCCGCCTACGACTTGCTTCTCGAATCCGGCGTCGACACGGTAAGAATTTCGCCCTTGGCCAAGAAGTTGGGCCTGTCCCGCACCAGCTTTTATTGGTTCTTCAAGGATCGAGAAGAGTTGCTGGCTGCCCTCGTGGCCCGCTGGCGGGACAAGAACACAGGCAACCTCGTCAAGCAGGCTGAGGCCTATGCCGAGACTGTGGCCGAAGCGATGCTGAACGTTTTCGACTGCTGGCTCGACAAGACCTTGTTCGACGCCCAGTTCGAATTCGCGGTCAGAAGCTGGGCGCTTCAATCTCCCGAGATCCTGGCAGAGGTACAGACAGCCGACCAGACGCGTCTCGACGCAATGAGCCAAATGTTCGTCCGCTTCGGTTACGAGGAAAGCTCAGCCGACGTTCGAGCGCGCACCATCTACCTCGTGCAGATCGGCTACATCTCAATGCAGACCAAGGAAGATCTCGCGGTCCGCATGAAGCGCATTCCCGGTTATGTCGAGATTTTTACGGGCGAGGCCCCGCAGAAGCGCGAGTTGGACCGGTTCTTCGCCAGACATGGCCATGCGCCGGCTTGAGGAAGAGTTTCGACGATGGGCAAACCCTTGAGCATTGGAATAATCGGTGGAGGTGGCTGGCTTGGACGCGCCATCGCCGAGGCCATCGTCGATGCACAAATAGTCGCCACTGAGCACCTCACGCTTTCTTACAGAAGCGGGCAACCCGGCTTCCTGCCAAACGCTGCATGGACCAGGGACAATCAGGAACTGGCGAATCGATCCGATGTCATCATCGTATCGGTCCGCCCCCAGGACTGGCCTGCCATCGACATCTCTGCCGATGGCAAGCTCGCCATGTCGGTCATGGCTGGGGTGCCTCTCGACCAACTGGCCAAACGTCTCAAGACCGACCGCGTTCTGCGCACGCTTCCGAATGCTGCGGCAGAGGTGCGCAATTCCTATACGCCCTGGATAGGCTCTCGGGGTGTTACTGCGGATGACCGCAATGTCGCTCGTCGGATTCTGGAGGCCTGTGGCGCCGCCGATGAAGTCAAAAGCGAAGCAGATATCGACTATCTGACGGGCCTCACCGGATCCGGCCCGGCCTTTCCTGCCCTCCTGGCCGCAGCGATGATGGACGATGCCATCCGTAGAGGAATAAGCCCGGACATTGCCCGAAGGAGCGTCAGCGCGGTGCTGATTGGAACAGGAAAACTCCTCGAGGCTCGCGCAGACAGTCCCAAAGATATCGTCCAGACCTTCCTCGACTACCGCGGCACCACCGCAGCAGGAATCGAGGCCATGCGCGCGGCTGGGTTTGATGCTGCAGTGGCAGACGGCCTTGCTGCAGCGCTTCAGAAATCCGTGAGCATGGGACAAGCCTCCTGATTGCCACACGAGGCGGGTTGCCGTCCGCCGACCCGAAGGTGAGATACAATGTCAAAACTCTTTCCGCATCTGTTTTCACCCGCAAAGCTGGGCAGTCGCACCCTGCGGAACCGGATCGTGTTCGGGGCTCACACCGCCAACATGGCCGAAAATGGCGTGCCGACCGAACGACACGTTGCCTACTATGCTGAACGAGCGATCGGCGGGGCCGGCATGATTGTTGTCGAACCCATACCCGTCCATCAGGCCGCCGTGCTGACACGCGGCAATTTCCGGCCTGGCGACGATAGCGTCATTCCTCATTTCCAACAGGTAACGCGGGCGATCAAGGACCACGGGGCGATCGCCATCCAGCAGCTCTACCACGTCGGTGCGCATGGCGATTCGGACAACTCATTTCACGCACATTGGTCGCCCTCGGGCCTTCCGAGCTACCACGACAGCGACGGTTCCCACGCTATGTCGCAGGATGAGATCTGGGAGACCATCGACGGCTTTGTTCAAGCCGCGCGCCGCTGCAAGGAAGCCGGTTTCGATGGTGTCGAAGTCTGGGCTGCCTACGTCGGACTGATCGACCAATTCTGGACGCCCTGGACAAACCAACGCGAAGACCAATGGGGAGGCTCGCTCGAAAACCGCACGCGGATCTCTCGCGAGATCCTGACCCGCATCCGGGAAACATGCGGCCGAGATTTTATCGTTGGGCTCTCGGTCAGCGATGAGCCAGACTACACTGTCGCGCTCAGTCGCCAGGAACTGGCGGAGATCATTCGGCTGCATGATGAGCAGGGGCTGATCGACTACGTGACGTGCGGAACCGGCAGCTACCTCGATTTCTACAAGATAATGCCGACCTTTCTCTACCCGGAGAAGCTTGGCGCCGATCTTGCGGCGACCCTCAAGGGTGTTGTCAAGACGGCCCTCGTGGTGGCCGAGAGCCATATCAGGACGCCTGAAAACGCCGAAACCGTGCTCGGCGAGAAGGCTGCGGACCTGATCTCGATCGTGCGGGGTCAGATCGCCGACCCGCATCTGGCCCGCAAGGCCGCGGCAGACCGGCCGGACGATGTGCGCGGCTGCATATCCTGCAACCAGATGTGCTGGGGCCGCCGTTCACGCGACTACTGGATCAGCTGCCTTATCAATCCTTCGGCAGGACGCGAGTTTGAATGGGGTGGTGACCGGTTCACGGCCGCCACCATCAAAAAACGGGTGCTTGTCGTCGGCGGCGGGCCCGCTGGCCTCGAGACGGCACGCGTTGCCGCCGAACGGGGTCACGACGTCGTGCTGGCCGAAGCCTCCAGCAGACTGGGCGGGAACTTTCTGCTCGCCGGGCTGCAGCCGCGCCGGGGGCAAATCCTCGACCTTCTCGGGTGGTATGAGCGCCAGCTCAACAAGCTGAACGTCGACGTGAGACTGAACACCTATGTCGAGGCATCGGAAATCCCCTCATTCCAAGCCGATACCGTCATCCTGGCCACAGGATCGGTGTCTCCCGAAACCGGATTTCAGAAGGCGCTGCCGGCAATGCCGACCCTGCCAGGCATCGAAAAGGGAAATGTCTTCTCGATCGAATCCGTGATGGCCCGCCATGCGCGACCAGGCAAGCGCGTGCTTTTGCTCGACGAGGGCGGAGGCTGGCGCGGCGGTGGCACAGCCTGGAAACTTGCCGAGGATGGCCATGAAGTGACCATTCTCACGCCCGATCCGCTGATCGGCAAGGAACTGCAGCGGACGGCTGCCGATTTCCCGCTGCGACGGACATTGCGCCAGCTTGGCGTCAAATGGTTCGTGGACGTCAGCGTTCTGGAATGGCACGGGGACGGCGTGACCGTCGTCGACCACAACACCCGTGAAGAAAGCTTCGTTCCGGGCGATTGCCTGGTTCTCGCAACCACCAACGTGGCGGCGGATTGGCTGGCGAAAGAGTTGAAAGGCACATCGCAACCTTTCGTGGAGGTCGGCGATGCCGCCGCTCCGCGCCAGGCGCCTTACGCATTCCACGAAGGAAGGAAGGTCGCCTTGCGGCTATGATAGGCACGCTAGTCGCCAGGATGGCCGCGCAAAGCAGGCACCCTGCCCGCACCCTCCCAAGCGGCATCCGGACGAAGGGACGTCGACCCGAAAAGCGAGATGGCATCATTCCATCTCCCTGGTAAGAATCTCACGCAAGACCTAACAGTTTTACGACTTCCACAAGGAACGTTTTTCACCAATCGCCGGCCCCGTCGGAACCGACATGCCCAAGAGTCGTTTGTCCCCTTTCGCCAATTCGAAAGGAAACGCCTATGCCAACCCCCGCCGAACTGAAATCCAAGTTCTGGGCATCCTTGAAGTCCGATATGACGATGATGATCGGACTCGATAACTCCAAGGTCATTCCTCGTCCGATGACTGCACAAATGGAGACTGACGGAAATGGTCCAGTCTGGTTCTTTTCGGCGAAAGACACCGAACTCGTTCAGGGTCTGACGGATGGCAGCAAAGCGACCGCGACCTTCATGTCCAAAGGCCACGATCTGTTCGCCACAGTGCAGGGGAATCTTTGGCTCGACAACGACCGTGCAACGATCGATCGGCTTTGGAATCGCTTTGTGGCCGCATGGTTTGAGGGCGGGAAAGATGATCCGAGGCTAGCGTTGCTACGGTTCGATCCGCGGGAGGCAGAGATTTGGCTGGATGGATCGAGCGTAATGGCAGGGATCAAGATGTTGCTCGGGTTCGATCCCAAAGACGAATACAAAGACAACGTCGCCAAAGTCGAGCTTTGACTCTGACGCGCCGACCGCGCTGTGGGCTCTGGTCTGGTTCGATCATTGTGTACTCCGCGTAGGCAACCCGGCTGCTGCCCTCGGCACGAAGACGCGTTAACGCAGGGATATACGCACTTAGGCTCGACCTTACGCTGCACATGCCTCGAGCACCGTGGGCAAGGTGACCGGTAGCAGGGTGACACTCGATGGTCGCTTTGCTGCCTAAAGTTGGGACTCGATCGGGAGATGGCGGACCAGGATCGCCAGGATGCGGCGGAAAATCCCCGCTTCAGGCTCGCGAGTATAATTTTGGGGCCTGCCTTGGTCGTATCCATGCCAGTGGAGCACATTGTTTTTCAGTTCGAGCCGATAGCTTGCTTCCGGTGATATCTCTGCTTGGAACCTGCGCCGCAGTTCAGCGACCAATTCCTCATCCTCAAACAGCACTCCCATTTCCGAGTTCAACGACACAGACCGCGGGTCAAAATTGAAGGAGCCGACGAAGCCCGTCTTGTCATCGACGCTGAAAGCTTTCGTATGCAGACTGGCGCCCTTGGACCCAAATACCGAGATCGCAGCCTGCCGGCTGAAGGGCTGAAGTTCGAAAAGCCTGACGCCGTTCCTGAGCAATCGCTTGCGATAATTTGCATAGGCGCCGTGGACCGCGGCGACATCCGTGGCTGCCAAGGAATTGGTCAGAACCGCAACTTCAACGCCGTTGCCGACGAGGTCCGACAAGATTGCGGAACCCCTTTTGCCAGGAATGAAATAGGGAGACACAATTTCCAGACAATTGCGCGCCGACTGAATGATCGGAAGCAATTCCTTCAACAGCCAACTGCGACGTCTCCAGCCGCGCACTTTCTCCGGAGGGTCGGAAATCACTCGAACACGTTCCACCCAGTGCACATCGTTGCCGGCCGCAATGAACTCAGCGATGGTCCCATGGTCGCCGATCCCGTTCAAAAGTTTTGACTCGGTTTCAGCATCGCTTCCTCCAAACAATTCGGCATGCGTGGTCGCAGCGGCTGGACCGAGCGCGCCAATTGGTTTTGCGTCCTGGCACGCCCAGAAAGCCTCGAAAATTTCGGCGGTTTGCTGCACGGTGGGGCCGAGGAGGAGAACGTCGAGGTCGCGGAAATTTGTTTCGGCTGCATCAAAGTAGGCATCGCCGACATTGCGCCCCCCGACAATGGCGATGTCGTCGTCGGCTATCCACGCCTTGTTGTGCATCCTGCGGGTCAATGCAAAAAGTCGCAGGAGAACTTCCATGCCGCGTACAATGCCGCGCGCTCTGACGCCGCTCGGATTGAACAGCTTCAACTCGATGTTTGGATGGCTGCTCAGCCCCAGATATGCAGAATCACTTTTGCGCGGGCTGACGTCATCAAGCAGCATTCGCACGCGCACGCCCCGCTGAGCGGCCCGGAAAACTTCCTGCAGAAGCAAGCGGCCAGTGTGGTCGTCATGCCAGAGGTAGTACATGAGATCGAGCGTGCGAACAGCGCTTCTTGCCGCCAAGACACGCGCGGCGAAGGCATCATAGTTGTCGGAGATGAGCAGCAAGCCGCTCTTGCCGGCTTTGATATTGTCGTCCCGTGTTCGGGCGATGCAGACGTCCATGAATTGGCGACCTTTTGACGGCGGTCGAAGCCGCTATTGCCGGAAATAGCCAGCGCTTCAGAGTTCAAACTGATGCGCTACCGCGTTGCCAAACCCATTGACTCATTCCGGCTCGCTCTTGATTGCAGTAACGAGAGCCTGGACCTGCTGGCCATGTTGCGTGGCAATCTTCAACAGAGTCGTGGCCGTTTCCAGGGGTGTCCAGCCCTGCGCCTCTGAGGCAGTTACCAAAGCAGCAAATGCGGTCTCCAGTGCGACTTCGCAATTGATCTCCCGATCTGGGTTACCCTCTGGCAATATTGGCGGTTCAACAGTCTGGGTCATGTCGGCTTTGCACTACCTCCTGAGGCCGAAAAAGCTCAGGACTGCAAGCACGATGACGACAAGCCCGACGAGATAGATAATGCTGTGCACGGTTCGATCTCCTCCAAATGATTTGGCAGACCAAGCTCTCTTGCCCGGTCTTTGAGGATTTGGTGGCAACCCTCGCATCGAGTGAACACTTGGAACTGTCTAATGTTCCAATGCCCATGCCGCCTTTTCCAGATGCGAAGGTTTTCCTCGCCGGACAGATGCGCCAAGCAGCCCCTGCTTGAGCCAGTACGTGGCCTCCCTCGCTGAAGAGGGCTCGCGCAATCAAAAGCTAATTTAGCAAATCGATGGATCGAAAAAACAAATCGCGCATTTATCACCGGGCTCAATGTCGGGCCGCTGGAGGACAACTCATGAAAGAGACATTGCTCATATTGAGCCTTATGATTCCGCTCGCAGCATGCTCGCGCACCGAGCAGGGTGCTGCAGTCGGCGGTCTGGGCGGAGCGGCAATTGGTGCCGCCGTAGCGGGTGATCCCGTGAAAGGCGCGATCGTTGGCGGTGCCGCTGGAGCCATCGCGGGCGCGGTGATCGGGCATGCCAGTGAAGCCGGTCAGTGCCGCTACAGAGATCGCAATGGGCGTGTCTACATCGCACGGTGTCCCGACGGATATTGATACTATCGAGCCGTCCGTGTGATCCCGTCAGCGGGATCACACGGCCCAAAGCTCGGCCGTTTGTCTTGGCTGCCGACAGGCTCCACATGATCCCAGTCAGAAAGTTGCGGTCTAAGGCTTCCTGTTTTTCAGCATCCGCGCTTCCCGCAAGAGCGATGCCCAATTGAGCCCGAGGAAGTCGATCAGCTCACGGGCCTGTGCTTCGGTGATGCCGGTCTCGCTAGCCAGACGACGAGCCATGCCGTCCGTCGCAGCCGGTGGCCTTCCTTGCTCGTCAACCATCTGTCGGATGTCCCTTCCTGTGACCCAACGGCCCGCGAGGTGGATGGTTCCTGCCGCCTGCCCAGCCCAACAGGCTCCGGCCATCTACACAGCGTTTTGAGAAAGTCCGAACAGCGAGGACATCGTGGAACCTCCCTCTTCGGACGACGTTTGGCCTTGTGTGAAACGAAGGAGACCCTGTGTCATGGACTGGAACCGCGTCGAAGGAAACTGGAAGCAGGTTAAGGGTAAGATCAAGGAACAATGGGGCAAACTCAGTGACGATGATCTTGATCGAATCGCCGGTAAACGCGATCAGCTCGAAGGCAAGATCCAGGAGCGTTACGGCATCGAGAAGGATCGAGCCCGTCGCGATATCGATGACTGGTATGGCCGGCAGGGGTGGTAGGTTCGAATTCTCCGACCCGCGGAAGCGCGACTGATCATAACGCCCGTCGCTCCATTCACGGCAGCGACGGGTCGTCCTTAGGGGATAGCTTGTCGGCTAATAGAGCGCGCAGAAAGGACGTAGCTGCGCTGCGCCGATCCGAAAGCAAAGGGGAACCGACCTGCAAGTCTGTTGTTGTCCTTCACACAACGGAGATAGCACCATGGCAAGAGACGCGTGCACAACGCCGACAAAAAGAAGGCCGTCGAAAGGGCAAAGAATTTCAAGGCCGAGGGATAGCGGTGCAGGCGGCGCTGGACGGCAAAGCAAAGCCAGATCAGGCGAGAGGTACTTTGCCGCGCTGGCGGCGCCCAACGACATCTGTTGAACGGGGGATTGATTAAGGCGCGCACAGTGGCTTCGAAGGCGAAAGGGAAACAGCAGCCGACCGGAACGAAGCCCTCACTCATCGATGGGGAAGCGGCCAGTCGTGCTGCATCAACCACAGAAGGCAGCAAAGCCACCCTGCGGTCGGAGCCTGGAGGCCGTGGACGCGATGCTGCCTGGCCATCACAGATCCCGGCGCTGGGCTGGAAGGATATCTTCTGGCGGCTGTGGGAAGAATTCAACAAGGACCGGGTCCTGCTGGTCGCGGCAGGCGCGACCTTCTATCTATTGCTCGCTCTGTTTCCGGCGCTGGCGGCCTTCATTTCGATCTATGGTTTCGTCGCGGATCCTGTCACGGTCGCGGATCATGTCGCCTATCTGGGCGGTTTGCTGCCGTCGGGCGGGCTCGATCTTATTCGCGACCAGTTGCAGGCCCTGGCCAAGCAGAAACCGGGTGCTCTCGGAACCGGCTTCTTCATCGGCCTTGGCATCGCGCTATGGAGCGCCAACAGCGGCATGAAGGCGCTCTTCGACGCCATGAACATTGCTTATGAAGAGCGCGAGAAACGCAGCTTCATCACCCTCAACCTGATGTCGATCCTGTTTACGGTCGGAGCCTTGCTGATTGGCATCGTGCTGTTGCTGACCGTGGGCGTCGTTCCGGCATTGTTGCGCTATTTCTACCTTGATGCCTGGACCGAAACGCTTGTTGCGGCGTCCCGATGGCCGATCCTGGTTTGCACCACGCTGACCGGCATTTCCCTGCTCTATCGCTTCGGGCCGAGTCGGGAGCATGCCAAGTGGCGATGGCTGAGTTGGGGAGCCTTGATCGCGACCACTGTCTGGATCGGGGCATCGTGGCTCTTCTCGTTCTATCTGCAGCATTTCGCCAACTACAACGCCACGTACGGATCGCTTGGCGCGGTGGTCGGCTTGATGATGTGGACTTGGATTTCAGTCATCATCCTTATTGCCGGCGCCGCCATCAACGCGGAGATGGAACATCAGACGGCCGTCGACTCGACCACGGGCCCTGCCCTGCCCATGGGCAAGCGCGGTGCGGTCGTCGCCGACACATTGGGCAAGACTGCGGATTGATATTTCGGCTCGCCGGATCCCCTCTGCAGTGCTTGCCGGTCCGAACGCGCCGCCCACGCATTTGATTTTGGCCTACAGCCGCAATGTTCGCAGCGTGACTGAATAGCGATGCTTGGCCAAAGGCGGAATGCTGTGTTCCCATTCGCTGCGCG
This sequence comes from Mesorhizobium sp. CNPSo 4670, assembly GCF_057784235.1. NCBI lineage: Bacteria > Pseudomonadati > Pseudomonadota > Alphaproteobacteria > Hyphomicrobiales > Phyllobacteriaceae > Mesorhizobium > Mesorhizobium sp. CNPSo 4670. Next base: position 418,168 of record NZ_JBWJFQ010000003.1, read on the forward strand.
CCGGGCCTGACATGAGATAGGCTGACCGCGGTTCAACCGTGATGGTCTGACGATCCCATCTGTCGCCGTTCTTGCGACGCAGCCTGAAATCACACGGTGCCAGAAGCGACACGCCGGCAATCACCTCATAGTGCGGTTTGTCGCGATGCCACCCAATGCCGGCGCCTGGCCGATATTCGTTGATCAGCACCTGAGCCAAGTTCTGTTCAGGGACGCACGCAAACGCAGCGACCTTCTGCCGAAGCGGCAGAAGAAATTCCGGTATGGGCGCCGCCTCGACCACCTGGCGCCGCTGATAGTCATATCGCGCTCCGAAGCTGACGACATTGCGATTGGCGAGGTGGCCGTGGAAATCGAACGGTTCGAACGCCAACTCCTGGAGCGCTGAAACGAGAAATGCCTCATCGTCAGGCGAGATCAGCTCCGGCCGGTAATGGAAGCCGTTCGGCAATGCGTTGGCCGAACCGAACAGGTCATTCTGAAAATTGGAGGCTTTCGAGATCATGCTGCACAGATGGTTTTGAAACGAATGTTGGACAAGGATCTCAGACCATGCCCTGCACTTGGCGTTTCCAACAATTTTTCAAGCGACGCGGTGCAACTGAGCGGCACCGGGGCGATCAATGTTTGATTGGCCATGCAGGAAATCCTTGAGGTGAACACCTGCGCTGCTTGCTCAATGTCCCGAAAGGATTTGTGTTCCGTCGTCCGTTTGGATCCTGCTTGTGCCGCCCTGCGTACGGGGTGGATCAATCACGGAGATCGCAGGGTTATGGCGCGATGGGACCGAGAACGAAGCGAATGACTTCCAAGGGTCCGCCATGCGCCATTGGCGCACCCGAAAATAGTTCGGACTGAACAGCGAGGTCTAAGTTTCGCTGCCTGGAAAATGTGCTTCAGCCTCATTCGGCTCAGACAGGTTCACCTGAAATAGGCAGACCAGTCCTGACTTTTCGAAAGTCAGCACCACGCGTCCAGCGGAATCGGAGTCGAATATGCGCTCCAGGAGCTGGGTGCCAAACCCCTTGCGCTCGACCGGACCAACGGTTGGGCCGCCAGTCTCTCGCCATTCGAGTTCAAGTTGGCGTTGCTGTTTTTGACCAACAAGCTCCCAGGATAGCGAAACCTTGCCGTTCGCATTCGACAGCGCCCCATATTTGATCGCATTTGTCGTAAGTTCATGAAGTGCTAGAGCACATGAAAGGGCGACGTTGGGCGGAAGCCAAACCTTCCCTCCGCTGATTTGAAATCGTTCGATCTGAGCATGTGGCTTGATCGAGGCTGTGACCAGATCATGGAGATCGGCGCCGCTCCAGTTCTTTTGCGTCAGGATATCGTGCGCCTTCGCCAGCGAGATGAGCCGGTCGGACAGGATCCGTCCTGCCTCCGGCAAAGTGGTTGCGTTGCGGATCGTCTGGCTGGCGATAGCCTGGACCACCGAAAGCGTGTTCTTGACGCGATGGTTGAGTTCGTTGACCAGCAATTTGCGATGCTCTTCGCCGCGTCTGCGGTCGGTTATATCAAGGCTGATCTGCACGGCACCAATTATGCTGCCGCCTGGGCTGCGGATCGGACGCGCGCTCGAGAGCAGAAAGCGCTCCACGCCCGACGGAAGCGTATAAGCGAATTCTTCGTTGTCGGTCAGTTCTCCGCGCATTGCTCGACTTAGAGGCCGGTCCTCCCGGCTCACGGTATGGCCGTCCTTGGTCGCCACGGTGTTGATCACGAGGTCGGGCGCGCCAAACGATTTGCGGGCGTCGGTCGGCAGACCCATGAGTTCCGCCGCGAAGCGATTGCGAATGACCTGAAGGGCTTGGGGATCATAGGTGAACCAGACCGCTGCCGGCACCGTCTCCAGTACTGTCTCCAGTTCATACCGTCGCTCGGCGATGGCGCGCTCGGCGTCTACCAGCGCCTGCGCAATGGCACCGAACTCGGCAACCGTGGTGGACATGGGCTCAACTGTGCGGCCTTGCCCAAGCGCGTCAGCGCGGGCGGCAAGGTCGGTGGTCGCCCCAGTGAAGCGCTTTCCAACAGCGTATCCGAGGGCGATCGACACAAGAAGCGCCAGGAGGCCGATCCCGCAAATTGCCGCGAGCGAACGCCACAGCGGCGCCTGCACCTCGGAAAGCGGCACGTTGGCGGTATAGAACCAATCCGAATATGAGGATCGATAGTAGCCCGCCAGCAGCGTGGTGCCCTCGAAATTGCGGGACGTGAAGCTGCCGGAGCGACCAACGATTTTTTCCAGATATTCCGGCAATCCGGGTCTGCCGGTCATCTGCTCGTGCGAGCTGGAACGTGCCACGTACCTTCCGTGGCGATCTCCAACACCAACCGTCCACCCCTCGGGCACAGCAGGCATCATGACATCGCGGACGCGCGCGGTCGGGATGGAAATCGAAAGGATCAGATCTTCGCCCGTCGGAGCCGGCACCCGTATGGCAACGGCTACACGGTGGTTTTTGGAATCCTTGCTGGCAAAGACGTCGCTGACGAAAATGCTGGACGCTCTGAGTTTCTCCAAATCCTCCGTCGGCATCGGATCCACCGGCGGCAGAACCACACCGTACCCGATCTCTGTGTTCAACAACTGATTGCGAGCTAAATCGCGCAGGACAATGATCCGGTCCGTCCCTTCGACCAGGCTGAGCGCCTCGCCGCGAAAGGCCGACAGATCGCCATTGGCCAGAGCAGGCGACTTCGACAGACCGTTGAGAGTCGTTTGCAGGTTGGCCAGTTCGCCCTCGACGACGAGCGAAACCTGCCGGGCGGTTTGGCGGGCGTCCTGTTCGAAGCGGGACCGCTCATGCACAGCATACTGGACCAGCAGATAGGCCGCGAAGAGCCAGACGGGTATCACCGCGGCCGCGATCAGACCAAGCAGGTGCGATCGAGCTGATCGACGAGGCAAAATGCTGTTTCCCCTGCCGCCTCAGAAACTTGCCCAACCATAATCGCAAGCCGGTGAACAGCAAGCGTTAGTTCAAGCTAGGGCGGTCGCGGCAGTCGAGAGAAATCCGACCCGCCGACAACGGGCTGATCCCCACAAACAATGCGTCGGACCGGCCCCTCGGGTCTGCGTGAGAATTATCCTTTGGGGCCGGTTCGCGTCGAAGCCGAATTTTTTTATCGAGGATCGGCCTTTCGGAATATCATTCCTGTCTAAGTCTATAACATTAGTAGACTTTAATCCTCGGCCCCTCGATCAGGGCTGGCAATCAAAGCTGTGCCCTCTGTTTCAAAGGATTAAGATACCATGCGAAAACTGATTTCCGCTGCCCTTGTCGGGCTTGCCCTGGCGGCCAGCTGCGCTGCAGCGCTTGGAGCCGACAAGAAAGTCGTCATCGCCTACCAGACGGGTGCCAATCCGTACAATCTCGGCATTGCCAATGGCGATCTAGCCAAGAAGACCGGCTGGAACATCGAATTCCGCCGTTTCAATTCGGGCGCCGACATCTTCGCCGCCATCGCATCCGGCGACGTCCAGATCGGCGATGTCGGATCGAGCCCGTTCGCCGCCGCCGTCAGCAGGGGCATCGACGTGAAGGCGTTCTACATCTCCTCGGTCTCTCGTGGCGGCGAAGCCCTGGTGGTGCGGCCCGAGATCAAGTCGCCGGCCGACTTGCGGGGCAAGAAGCTCGCCGCAGCACCCGTCTCGACTGACCATTACCAGCTTCTCGCCGTACTCAAGCAGGAAGGAATCTCGGAGAAGGAAACCCAGGTCATCGCCATTCCGCAGCCCGAAATCGTCGCCGCCTGGAAGCGCGGTGACATCGATGGCGCCTTCGTCTGGGATCCGGCACTCTCCGAACTCAAGAAGAACGGCAAGGTCCTGCTCACAGCCGGCCAGGTCGCCGATCGTGGCGCTCCGACCTTCAGCGCGCTTGTCGTGACCGGTGAATTCGCCAAGGCCAATCCCGACTTCCTCGGCCAATATGTCCGGCTGATCGATGGCTACACAACGTCATATCTGACCAACCCAGCTTCCTGGGGACCGGACTCCGAGAGCGCCAAGGCGATCGCCAAATTGCAGGGCGGCACGGCGGCCGAGAATTCGGAACAGCTGAAGACGACGGTTGTTCCACCGCTCGACGAGCAGGTTTCCGATAAATGGCTGGGCGGTGGTGACAAGAGCGCTGTTGCGAAAATCCTCAAGGACACTGCGGGCTTCCTGAAGGACCAGAAGAAGATCACCGCCATCAAGGACAGCTACGCCGCAGCCGCCGACTCGCAATATGTGCAGGCTGCCAAGGCCTCCAACTAGACATCCCTGAACGACATTCGGTTCTGGCTGGCGGCAATCTCGCCAGCCAGACTGCTTGGAGGCCACCATGCTTCGAATTCGCGACGCCAGCGTCACCTTTCCAGCTTCCGACGGCAAGGACGTTCACGCGCTCGATCACGTCTCGCTCGACATTGCACCTGATTCCATTGTCGTCGCCGTCGGTGCTTCCGGATGCGGCAAGTCGACATTGCTCAACGCGATCGCCGGCTTCCTGCCGCTCACCGAGGGCACGATCACTCTGGATGGAAAGGAGATTGTCGCGCCCGGCGGCGATCGTGGTGTCGTCTTCCAGAAGGATACCTTGTTGCCCTGGGCCAATGTGCTGGACAACGTTGCTCTCGGCCTGAAATACCAGGGCGTGCGGCGCAGCGAACGCCATGAGCGATCAAGGCGTCTGCTGGAACTGGTCGGGCTCGCCGATTTCGCCGAAAAGCCGCCCTATGAACTGTCCGGCGGCATGCGCCAGCGCGTCGGCATCGCGCGAGCCCTGGCCACCGATCCGAAGATCCTGCTGATGGATGAGCCGTTCGGCGCCCTCGACAGCCTGACGCGCGAGACAATGCAGCAGCTTCTGGCCTCGGTCTGGGCCAAGACCGGCAAGCAGATCCTGTTCATCACCCATTCCATCGAGGAAGCCCTCACGCTCGTCACGACCATCGTTGTGATGTCGCCCCGACCTGGCCGTATCGTTGCCCGGTTCGAGGCCGATTTCGTCCGCGAGTTTGCCAGGAGTGGCGACATCGGGCCAATCCAGTCCCACCCGCGTTTCATTGAACTGCGTCAGGAAATCCGCTCGCTGATCCACCAGCCGGAAGGCGCCCGCACAGGAACCTTGCAATGACGCTTGCCGCCAATTCCCCGACTTCGTTCCCACCTTCGACGACCCAGCACAGGCCGTCCCTCCGGCCACGCCGATCCGCGTCGACAAGCACGCTCGGCATCAGCCTGGTCACGCTGGCTGCGCTGATTGCGTTGTGGTTCATCGCCGCGCGCTTTGGCTGGGCGTCGCCGCTGTTCCTGCCGTCGCCGGCCGAGGTGCTGACCCAGTTCAGTGCCGTCTGGGCCGACGGGTATGCCAATGGCACGCTGCTCGACCACACACTCGCAAGCCTGGGCCGTATAGCGGCGGCGCTCGGCGTCGGCATTTTCCTTGGCATTCCGCTCGGCCTGCTGATGGGCCTCAATCGCTGGGTCAAAGGCATCTTCAGGTGCCGATCGATCTCTACTGGGGCTTGCCGCCGCTGGCCTACCTGCCGCTGCTGATCATCTGGCTGGGCATCGGCGAGACTTCCAAGATCGTGCTCCTGTCGCTGTCAACCTTTGCCCCAATCTGCTTTGCCGCACAGGCCGGTGTCCGGTCTGTGCCCGCAGAACGCATCAATGCCGCCCTGTCGCTAGGCGCCAGCCGACTGCAACTGTTCACCAGCATCATCCTGCCGTCCGCGTTGCCGGAAATCATGACCGGCCTGAAGATTGCCATCGGTGCCGGATTGTCGACGCTGGTCGCGGCCGAGCTCATCGCGGCCCAGTCGGGCCTTGGCTACATGATCATGTCGGCCGCCAATTTCCTCGCCACCGACGTCGTCTTCGTCGGCCTCATCGTCATCGCAATCCTTGCCTTTGGCTTCACCAGCGGCATGCGCTGGTTGGAGCACCGCCTCATCCCCTGGAAGGGCAAGCTCTGACGCTTACCTGCCCACCCATTCCACATCGCTGAAGGAACAATCCGATGCCCAGCAAGCCGCTCGACCTCTACTGGTACCTGCCGACGCATGGCGATGGACCGTATCTCGGCACCGACGAGCGGCACCGCCCGGCAACCTTCGGCTATCTCAAGGAGATCGCCCAGGCCGCCGACCGGCTGGGCTTCAAGGGCGTGCTGCTGCCCACCGGGACGCGGTGTGAGGACGCCTGGATCGTGGCGGCCGGGCTGATCCCGCTCACCGAACGGCTGAAGTTCCTCGTGGCGCTCCGGCCTGGCAGCGGAACACCGGCCCTATTTGCGCGTCATGCCGCCACCCTGGACCGCATCTCCGGCGGCCGCGTCCTGCTCAATGTCGTCACCGGTGCAGATCCAGCCGACCTCGCCGGCGACGGCAACAAGCTCAGCCATGACGAGCGCTATGCGCAAACCGACGAGTTCCTGACCATCTGGCGGCGGATCCTTTCGGGTGAGCCGGCGGATTTCGAGGGCAAGTACCTTTCTGCCCACGGCACCGACATTTCCTTCCCGCCGGTTCAGCAACCCCATCCGCCACTCTGGTTCGGAGGCTCTTCCGACGCGGGTATTGCGATCGCCGCCAAGCATGTGGACACCTATCTGAGCTGGGGCGAACCGGTGGACCAGCTCGCCGAAAAGATCGATCGCGTCGGGAAGGCGGCGGCTGCACAAGGTCGCACGATCCGTTTCGGCCTTCGCATTCATCTGATCGTACGCGAAACGGAGGATGAGGCCTGGGCTGCTGCCGACCGGCTGATCAGCCACGTCACCGACGACCTGATCGCCGAAGCCCAGAACGGATTTGTCCACATCTCGGAATCCGTCGGGCAGAAGCGCATGTCGGCGCTTCACCAGGGTAGGCGCGACAGACTGGTCGTTGGTCCGAACCTGTGGGCGGGACCGGGGCTGGTGCGTGGCGGCGCGGGAACGGCCCTGGTCGGCAATCCCGACAATGTCGCCGCGCGCATTCGCGAATATCAGGAGATCGGCATCGAAACGATCATCGCGTCGGGCTACCCGCATCTGGAAGAGGCGTTCAACGTCGCCGAACTGCTTTTCCCCAAACTCGGGTTGAGTGGCGAAGCCGCACCCGTGGAGCGAAGCTGGGACGTCGAGTTCGGACGCGCTGTGCCTTCCAAGGTCGCAGCATCCGCATCGTGACGTCCTGTCTGCTCCGCGCTCGGAACAGCCACACCTACTGGTGACATCGAAGGACTGAGATAGGGCCGGCAGCAGATCGGCAGCTTAGGGGAACGTGGCATCCCGGTGGACAGTCCGCGTCTTGCGGACTCCGTCCTGCGGTGGGACATTCGTCAATTCGTGGGCGAATGGCCTGCATTTGCCAAACCTGCCAAAGTCGAAATTTCGACCCGCCACCCCTTCCAGACCTTGACGAAAATTGGTGCGCCTGTTTGAGACCGGGGCAATGGGGACATTTGCTCCATGGGGAGAAGAGCAAGCGGTGGGCAAGCTGTGAAGCGCGTTTTTCGATTGTTTGCCGCGGTGATCATGGCGTCCGGGGTGACCGGCTGCACTAGCATTTCCTACTACGCGCAGTCGTTGGAGGGTCATGTGCAGATCATGGCGGCGCGCGAAAATGTTGGAAAACTGATCCATGATCCTTCGACGCCTGAGGCATTGCGCACCAAGTTGACGTCTGCAAGCAGCATACGACAGTTTGCGTCAGATGAACTGGCACTGCCCGAAAACAACAGCTACCGCAGCTATGTTGACATCGGCAGGGACGCTGTGACCTGGGCCGTTTTTGCCGCGCCGCAATTCTCCCTGACGCCACGAACATGGTGCTTTCCTGTGTTCGGCTGCGTTCCGTACCGGGGTTACTTTGCTCGGAAATCCGCGACTGACAGCGCTGTCGAGCTTCATCGACAGGGGCTGGACGTCTATGTCACAGGCGTCACCGCCTATTCCACACTGGGCTGGTCCAGTGACCCGCTGCTAAGCACCATGCTTCGTCAGGACGACACGTATCTCGCAAGCCTTGTCTTTCATGAGCTGGCGCATCAGCGCATCTATGTGAATGACGACTCCGCATTCAATGAGGCTTTCGCGGTTGCCGTCGAAACCACCGGCGTAAGGAAATGGTTGCGCGCAGCTGGCGATCGGGCCGGATTGCGCCGCTACGAAGCCGATCGCAAGCGCCGTGCCGATTTTCTTGGACTGGTGTCGAAAACTCGGGACGAATTAGGGCAGGTCTATGCAAGTCCCCGTACCCCGGAGCAGATGGCGGCTGCCAAGGCAGCGACGATCGACAAGCTGCGGACACGCTACAGGCAAATGCGCGACAGGCGCTGGGCCGGATACCGGGGGTACGACGCCTGGTTCGATGCCCCGATCAACAACGCAAAGCTCGCCGCGACCGCTGTCTATGGCGAACAGGTTCCGACGTTTCTTCGCTTGTTCGATCTGTGTTCCGGCGACTATCCAAGGTTCTACGCTTCTGTTCGGCGGATCGCCGATTTGAACAAACCTTCCCGCGCCGAAGCGCTTAAGGCTGCGGCCACGTGTGATTGACTTGAACAAGCAGGGGAGCACGGTCTCTGGAATGTTCCGATGTCAGATTGGGGACCAAAAGGAGACGGTCCGATTTGGGAAGCTACGTCGCGAAAGTTGCCGTGTTCACGCATCCTTCGTATGTTCTCGTATGGTCTGGCGACCCGAAGAAGAGACCCGACTAATGCAGACCAAAAAGCACTGCCCGCCGGCTCGCGCTCTCCGGGACCAATATTTTACTGATACGGCCCTTTGAGGTTCGATTTTTCAACTGCATGGCAAAGGCGATTTATCAGCCGGACAAGCTCTTCGCCTTGTTCAGCGACGATCTCGCCGCGCTCACGCAGACGCGCGTCTGCAAGAGCCTGCCACAATCGGGTTTGCCGCTCGCAGAGATCCGCGAGGTCGGAGCATTCCTGTCCATTCAATTGCAAAAGGTCGCGCGCTGTCACTGGTCCGATGCCCGAAGGCGTGGTTGCGCCCAGTGAAAGATACTCTGGCGGCACGGTGCCTTTGGCGTTCGTCACCGATTTTTGGCAGATGACGTCGAAGATCTGGTCGACGGCCTGCCTGGCGCCGGCGACGCGCGAAGGGTGATCCGTATCGGCCGCGGCATGCGGCAGGAGTTCAAGCTTGCCGCCATGCCTCTCGACAAGGTCGAGATAAGGTAGCATAGGCCCGGAGAGGCTGCCGGTCGACGCATCCCTGAACAGGTCGGCATCGATTGCCGCATGGCGCACAAGTCCTGATGACAGGGCGTCGTCAAGAGCTCGAACGTCGACAAGCTCACCGCGATCGTAGTTGACCAGCACCGCGCCCTTGTTCATGCGTGACAGGACATCCGCACCGATGAGCCCGGCATTGGCGCAGCGGCCGGTCTGCGCATCCTGCTTGCCCAGGCCGACATGGACGCTCAGCACATCGGCACCTTCAGCCGCGTCGGCGAGGTCCGCCGCGAAGGCAAAGCCCTCGGCTTCTACCCAGTCGCGGTGCCGTGGCCGGGCATGGATCACCACCCGCATGCCGAAGGCACGGGCGAGCTTGGCCACTTCCCTGCCGATATTGCCGTAGCCGATAACCGCGATCGTCTTGCCTTCGAGTTTTTCGGTCGGGAAATCACGCAGCTCCCTGCCGGTGTCGAAATCGCCACGTGCCACCCGGTCGTGAAGCAGGCCGACCGGGAGATCCGGCAGCACTTTCAGGATCGCCTTCATCACCATCTGCGCCGTCGCGCGGCTGTTGATGCCGGGCGTGTTCATCAGCACCGCGCTGCCGCCGTCGCCGCTGCCGCCGCCCCAGGAGCGCGAGCCCATATTGCCGGTGCCGGCGCCGATCCGCACGCCGGCGAGCGCAAAGACGGTCTCGGCAGGAAGGAAGGTCGCTGCCGCGATGACGGCGTCATAGCGGCCGTCGCCGGCCGCTTCGATCAGCTCCTCGCGGGTGCTGAGGTCCGGCTGGTAGAAGAAATGCACCCGGCCCCGCTCGAGCCCCGTTTTGTCGCCAAGCGCGGACAGGTGGAAGCGGCCGCCTTTAGCTTCGATATGCGCACGCGCTTCGCTCGGGTCAGGCTTGCCGTCCGGTCCGAAGCGCAGGCCGACCAGATCGCAGATCAGCACGGCGTAGACGCTTTCCGGATCGATCGGCTCCACGGCCAGCGTATTGGTGTTTGCGGTCACGTCGTTTCCCCATGCAAGAACGGAAAGGCCTGCCGGTACAGCAGCGCGCTCTGAGTAATCAGAACCTATCCGCCCGGAAGGGGGTCAGATCGATCGCTGGCGGCAAACCGGCGGCAAGTTGCGACACGATCTTGCCGGTGACAGCCCCTCCGATCAGGCCCTGATGGCCGTGGCCGAAGGCGTAGATGACGTTCTTCGCCCGCGATGACCGGTCGATGACCGGAATGCTGTCGGGGGTTCCCGGCCGATGTCCCATCCAGCGCGTGACCTCGCCGACCTCCAGCTTCCTGAACATCGGCTTCGCTTGGTTCAGGAGAACATCCGCCCGGATCATGTTGGCGGGCGCCTTCAGCCCGGCGAATTCGACATTGCCGGCGATCCGCAGACCGTCCTCCATCGGCGAGGCGACGAACTTGCGGTCAGCGGAGATCGTCTGGATGCGCAGGCCGGTATCGGCACCCCTGACCATGATGTGGTAGCCACGCTCGGTTTCCAACGGAATGCGGTCGCCGAGCTTGCGGGCAAGATCACCCGACCAGGCGCCGGCGCACAGCACCACGGTTTCGACCGGCATGCGCCCGCCGCCTTCCAGCCGCAGCGCCGAGGGACCATTGGCCCCCATATCGAAGCCGAGCACTTTTGCCCTGATGAAGCGGGCGCCCTGACGTGCCGCATGTTCGGCGAGCTTGGCGACAAGACGGCCGGGGTTGGGGCACTGCCCTTGTTCGGGCAGATAGACCGCACTCTTGAAGATCGGCGCCAAGGCCGGTTCGAGCTGGCGGATTTCGTCGGCATCGAGAATGTCGACCTTGACGCCGTGTTCGCGCCGCAGCCGGAGCCCATAGGCGCCCTTCGACGGACCATCGGCCGTTTCATGGACGAAGAGCTGGCCGCGCTTCTGCAGCAGATCCTCGCAGCCGGCGGCCTTGATCAGCGGCTCGTAGCATTCGAATGTGTAGCGGTGCAGCGAGCGCATCGCCGCCGATATTTGCTCGACACGCGGCTTGCGGCTGGCGGCTAGGAAGCGCAGCAGCCAGGGCAGTGCGTGCGGCAGATAGGCGAGCCGCACGATCAGCGGACCTTCCGGATCCATCAGCCATTTCGGCACGTTGCCAAGCACGCCGGGCATCGAGTTCGGGATGCAGGATCCCGGACAGATGCCGCCGGCATTGCCGAATGAGCATTGCTCTTCCGAACCCGGCAACGCCGGATCGACCACCTCGACGGCAAAACCCTGCTCAAGCAAATAGTTCGCGGTGCAGACGCCGATGATGCCGGCGCCGATGACCGTCACCTTGCCGCGCGGCGTGCCTGTAGATGTCATGGCGATCGATCCGTTGTGCCGATCAGGGCGCGATCGCGCTCGGCGTGCCGGCGCGGAAGGCCGGCAGCGACCGCGCCACCATCTGCTGCAGCATGCGGAAATCGGAGAGATAGGCCATGAAGCGATAGCCCATCTTGCGCATGTCGACGCCGTAGGCGACCGAACCGCAATGGATGCCCGGAATGACACCGGCCTCCTTGCACTTCGCGGCAATGTATTCGATTGCCTCGTAGACCGCCGGATAGCGCGGATCGAAGCCAGGTGCCTCGCCCATGGTCACAGCAAGGTCCGACGGACCGACGAAAATGGCGTCGAGGTTCGGCGTCTTCAGTATGTCCTCCAGGTTCTTCACCGCCTGCTCGCTCTCGATCATCGCCATGGTGATGATGGTATCGTTGGCGTGCTGGAAATAGTCCGCGCCGGCATAGAGCGAGGCGCGCAGCGGGCCGACGCTGCGGCCGCCCTTGGGGAAATAGCGGCAGGCCTTGACGAAGGCGTCCGCTTCCTCCGCAGTGTTGACCATCGGGCAGATCACGCCATAGGCGCCGGCATCGAGCACCTTGCCGATGATTGCCGGGTCGTTCCAGGGCACGCGCACCATCGGCGTGGTGTCCGTCGTCGAGATCGCCTGCAGCATCGGCACGGCGTCGACATAGTCAGTCGCGCCATGCTGGAGGTCGACCGTCAGCGCGTCCCAGCCTTGCTGGGCCATCAGTTCCGCCGAGATCGACGATGGAATGCCGAGCCAGCCCGTAACCACTTCGCCGCCGGCGGCCCAGATATCCTTCACCTTGTTCTTGCGCATAGAATTCAAGTCCTTTGCTATTGTCGGGAATTCAAAATCAGGTCCGCCGCTTTTTCAGCGATGGCGATGGTGGTGATGTTGGTGTTGGCGGCGACGATCGTCGGCATGATCGAGGCATCGACGACGCGCAGGCCCTGCACGCCGCGCACCCGGCATTCGGCATTGAGCACTGCCAGTGGATCGCCATCGGCACCCATCTTGCAGGTGCCCGAGACATGCCAGCCCGACCAGACGGATTGCTTGACCCAGTCGGCGATCAGCTCTTCATTGCCGAGCATCGCCTGGATGCGATCGGTGGTGCCGAACTTGCGCTTGAGCAAGGTCTCGCGGAAGAACGGCGCGTAGTCGAAGAGATAGGCCGCGGTCGCGGTCTTGATCCAGTTCGACGGCTTGCGGACGCTGAGTGCACGCGCCTCGTCGCTATAGCCAGCCAGGAACCAGGTGTTGACGTGCTGTTGGACGTCGGGCGACTGCATGATCTTGCAGATGCGCTTGAAGCCATCGACCAGGCGCATCAGGTCGCGACCGTCAGAGGCCATGTTCAGATCGACGATCGGCTCGTCGGTCTGGACTGCCGACTTCAAGGTGACGGTTCCGCGCGAATAGGATTTGTTGACGCAGACATTGAGCGCGCCCATTGCCTTGCCAAGCGGATGCCAGCCGGCGCGGTTGACCGGCATCAGCAGCATGTCGCCGGGGTGGCAATCGGCGTAGTTGGAAGAATATCTGACGCCCAGAAAGATGTGACGTCGCTGACCGGGCTTCAGCCGCGCCGATTTCTTGAAATGCGCGCCGACGGCCAGATGCGGATGGTCGGTCAGGTTCTCGCCGACACCGGGGCGATCGGCGACCACTTCGATGCCCAGCCGCTTCAGTTGCGCCGCCGGCCCGATACCGGCACGCAGCAGGATGGCCGGCGAATGCAGCGCGCCGGCCGAAACGATGGTCTCGCCGGCACTGTGGACCTTTGTCTGGCCAGCGATCGTAACCTCGACACCGGTGACGCGCGTCCCCTTGGTCACCAGTCTCTCGACGAAGGCATTGGCGAAGATGTGGAGGTTCTTGCGGGCACGCACCTCGGCGTCGAGATAGCCGATCGCGGTCGAGACGCGGCGGTCGTTCTCATTCGACAGCGGCAGCGGGAACGAGCCGTCCTCGAAACTGCCATTGTAGTCCGGCCGGTAGGGGTATTCGCTTTCCGTCACCTTGAGGACGGACCTGGTGAAACCGGCCCAGTCCCGCGGAAAGACGCGGCGGATCGGAATCCTGCCGGTCTTGTTGTGAAGCTCGCCATCGAAATCGAGATCGCGTTCGAGCTTCTTGAGATAGGGCAGCATGCCGTCCCAACCCCAGCCGGGCAGACCGAGACCTTCCCATTCGTCATAGTCGTGCGGCATGCCGCGCACGGCGAACTGGCCGTTGATGCTGGAGCCGCCACCCATCACCCTGGCCTGTTCGAGCTTGGCCGTCTTTACCACCTGCGCGTTCTGCTTCGGCGAGCGGTTGAAGACGCGCAGTTCCGTCCAATGGTATTTCGGGTCGAAATAGGAAAGGCCGGGATAGCTGTCAGCGATCACGTCCGGAACATCGTCCGGCGGCGTGTCGGGCCCGGCTTCGAAAAGCGCGACTTGCTTCGTGCCGTTCTCCGAGAGACGGCTGGCGAGCACGGCGCCCGCCGAGCCGCCGCCGACAATGATGTAATCGAATTGCATGTGCTTGCGCTCGCTCAGGCGTAATTGGCCCAGATGGCCTTCTGGCGCAGGAACGCCTCGATACCGGCACGGCCCATATCCTTGCCGAAGCCGGAGCCCTTGTAGCCGCCGGCCGGGTAGGTGAACTCCGGGCCGCGCCCGTGCTGGTTGATCCAGACCATGCCGGCCTCGATCGAATCCGCCGCCTTGAGCGCCTTCTTCAAATCCGTGGTGTGGACGCTGGCGGCAAGCCCGTAGACCGGATGCGCCGCCTGGGCGAGGCCTTCTTCCAGATCTGTGAAGCTGCGCACCGTCAGCACCGGACCAAAAAACTCGTCCCTGAAACCGATATTGTCGTCGTCGACGTTGCCCAGGATGGTCGGCGCGAAAAAACTGCCTTCGTTGCGACCTTCCAACACCGTGCCGCCAGTGACGACGGAGGCGCCCTCGCTGATACTGGCGCGCACCATCGTATCGATGCGCTCGAGCTGCTTGCGGCTGATGATCGGCGCGAAGGTGGTTGTCTCGTCCCAGGTCGGTCCTGCCTTGATCGCCTTGGTCCGGGCGATGACGCGCTCGATCAGCTGGTCGGCGATCTTATCCTCGACGATCAACCGCGAACCGGCCGTGCAGACCTGGCCGGCATTATCCATAAAGGCGGCCGCGACGCGCCCGGCTACCACGTCGATGTCACCGGCATCGGCCAGCACCAGCTGCGGGCTCTTGCCGCCGAGTTCGAGCGTGACGGGCTTGATGCCGGACTGGGCGGCCAGCGTCATGATTGCGGCACCGGTCTGCGTCGAGCCGGTGAAGGAGATTTTCAATATATCGGGATGGCGCACGATCGCCGCTCCCGTTGTGTGACCGTAACCGTTGACGACATTGAACAGGCCGGCCGGAATGCCGGCCTTGGTGGCAAGTTCCGCAAGCGCCAAGAGGCTATGCGGGGTCAGTTCCGACGTCTTCATCACTACCGCATTGCCGGCGGCCAGCGCCGGGGCGAATTTCCAGGCCGCGGTGATCATCGGGAAGTTCCAGGGAACGATGGCGCCGACAATGCCGTAGGGTTCATGCTTGACGATGCTCAGCGCATTCGCCTCGGTCGCGGTGACCGTGCCTTCGATCTTGTCGCAGAACTCGGCGTAGTAGCGCACGACGCCGGCAGTGCGCACCGCGTCACGGACGATCGTCATCGAGATCAGCCGGCTCGACCCCATCGCCTCCAACTGTCCGAGGTAGGTTGCGTTCTCTTCGATAAGCGCCGCGAACCGCATGAGCACGGCGGCGCGATCGCGCGGCGCGATCTTCGCCCAGCGGCTCTGCGCCATCGCCTTCTTCGCGGCATCGACGGCCTGTTGCACCGCCGCTTCCCCACCGTCGGTGATCAATCCCATGGGCTGGAGATCGGAGGGCCGGAGTACCTCAATTTCAGCGCCAGGCAAGTCAACATACTGCCCGCCGATATGATGGCCCTTGGGAATGGCGATTGTGGCCGGATCGAAACTCAGTGTCATTGATGTCTTCCTTTTGCGGCCATCTCGAAAGGGGGGCGCATTCGACGATGCCCGCTTGACTGTTTTCGCGTGAAGCGGCGTGCCGTCAACACGCCTTCTCGGCCTCACGCGCCTCGAGGAACGGGCGAAGCAGATCCGCCGATTCATGGAAGCGTCCGACGAATGTCTTCAGACGCGGATGTTCCGGATGCAGCAGCACCTTGGCCGGTGGCCCTTGCTCCGCCACCAGCCCCTGGTCGAGGAACACCACCCGATCGGCGACCTCGAAGGCAAAGCCCAGCTCGTGGGTGACGATCACCATGGTCATGCCGCTCCTGGCCAGTTCGACCATTGCCTTCATGACTTCGCCGACCAGTTCGGGATCGAGCGCTGAGGTCGGCTCGTCGAACAGCATCACCTTCGGCTGCATGGCCATGGCCCTTGCGATCGCGACGCGCTGCTGCTGGCCGCCGGAAAGCTGGCGCGGATATTTTTCCACGTGCTGCGCCAGCCCCATGACATCGAGGAGCTTCAGTGCCGTTTGACGCGCCTGCTCCTTCGGCTCCTTCTTGACGATGACCGGACCTTCCATGACGTTTTCGAGCGCCGTCATGTGCGGAAACAGATTGAACTGCTGGAAGACCATGCCGGTCTTGGAGCGGATGCGGTTGACCTCCTGGGCCGGTATCTGGGCGCCCTTGCCGTCGGCCTGCCTATCGAACAGCGTCTCGTCATCGATGACGATGCTGCCGCTGGTCGGCACGTTGAGCAGGTTGATGCAGCGCAGCAGCGAGGTCTTGCCCGAGCCGCTGGCGCCGATCAGCACCACCACCTCGCCTTCGACGACCGCGAGATCGATGCCGTTCAGCACACGCTTGTCGCCGAACTTCAGGCAGATGCCGTCCAGCCGAAGCACCGGCTTGTCGCTCTTCTCCGGCGCGGCCGTGATGGTTTGGGTGGTGCTCATTTTACGCTGGCCCCGCTCTTTTCGAGTTTCCGGGACAGCAGCGTCAGCGGCACCAGGATCATCAGGAAGATGACGCCGACGGCGGTGTAAACTTCCATCGGCCGATAGGTGAAACTCGAGATATAGCTCGCCTGATAGAGAAGGTCCGGAACCGTTATCATCGACAGCAGCGTCGTGTTCTTCATCTGGATGATCGACTGACCGGCGAGCGGCGGGATCATCTTGCGGAAGGCCTGCGGCAGGATGATCCGGCGCATGCGCTGGCCATAGGACATTCCGATGGCGGTCGCCGCATCCGTCTGGCCAGGATCGACCGACTGGACGCCGGCGCGCAGGATTTCAGCGTAGAAAGAGCCGACATAGCAACTGAGCCCGATGAAGCCGGCCCAGAATTTCGTGACATTGATGCCGGCGAAGATCGGGAATGCGTAATAGACCCACAGAAGCGTGACGAGCAGCGGAATGTTGCGGAAGAACTCGACATAGACCTGGCCGAGAACGACCAGCGGCTTGAACGTGCTCAGCTGGATAAGCCCGATGAACAGGCCGATCAGCATGCCGGCACCAATCGTGATGACGGTGAAGTAGAGCGTCATCAGCAGGCCCTGCCAGAGCAGCCCGATATTGTTGGTTATGACTGTATAGTCGAACATGGCGTCCTCACTGGTTCGATGCACGTCCAGTGGTGGCCTGACCGCCCCACCAGGCGGCGGTCAGGCTGTTGCGATCAGAAGGAGAAACCTGCCGGAAGGATCGACAGGTCGATGCCGCGGGCTTCCCACGAGCGGGCAAGCTTGCCCTGGGCGAGGCCGAGCGAACGCTCCTGCAGGATCCAGTTGGTCAGAAAGTTGATGAAGCCGGCATTGCCGGGCTTGCGGGCGACGGCCAGCGTTGCCGGATTGCGCAGGATCGGCTCAGGCAAAGAGACATTGCCGATCTTCTGGTTGGTGATCTGCAGCGCATCGAAGATGGAAAGCACGACGCCATCGGCGCGGCCAGCCTGGAGTTCCATCAGCGCCAGGCCACGATCCTCCACCGGCGTGATCTTGGCTTTCGGCAGCAGGGCTTCGGCGACGACCTGCATGGTGCTGCCCTTCTGCACGACGACGGTCTTGTCCGGCGAATTGAGCTCGACCCAGGTCTTGACCGGCTTGCCGGGAGGCGTCAGCACGGCCCAGGCGTCGGTGAACAGCGGCTCCCACAGATAGTCGACGACAAGGCCGCGCTTTGGGTTCGGATTGACGCCGATAGCGATGTCGATCTTGTTGGCCTGGAAGTCGGCTGCCAGATTGCCCCAGGTCGTCTCGACAGGCTCGAGCTTGACGCCGAGCTGGGTCGCGATCTCGCCCAGGAATTCGTAGTAGAATCCGCTCCACTGGCCTGTGGCCGGGTCCTTGATATAGCCGGGCTCCTCGCCGGTCATCACCGGAACCTTGAGCACGCCACTGGCGCGGATCTGGTCGATGACGGCGGACGGACTGTCGTCGGCGGAAGCGGCGATTGGCGCGGTGAGCAGGCCAAGACCAATGGTCAAAGCAGCCATGAACGTACGCATTACTGTGAATTTCATGTCATTCCCCTTTCTGAGTTATTTGTGGTTAGCGGGCTAGAAATCCCTTCGAGAGGGGGTCGCCCTTCTCGAAGTAGATGGTCTGGGTCGAGGTGATGAAGGCCGAGCCCTCGATCTCGATGATCATCGCCTCGCGGCCTTGCTCCTCGACGCGCCTTTGCAGGCGCGCCTCGAACGGAATGCCGAAGATATTCTTGGCGTGATAAGTCTGGTCGGGGCTGATCAGCCCCTTCCCGAGCAGATAGGTCAGGCGCGCCGACGTCCCGGTGCCGCAAGGCGAGCGGTCGAACTTGTTGGATTCCAGGACAAGAAAATGCGTCGCCGACGACTCGCTGTCGGCATCGTGAAACAGCACGCTCGGCGCGGCCGCGCCCGCCAGCAGCGGCAGGTCCTTCGTCGCCGCCTTGATCGCGTCCTTGATCCTGGCGCCGGCCTGCATCAAGACCGATGCATTGTCCGGGATCAGTTTGAAGCCGAGCAGCGCGGCGTCCACCAGCGCGTACCACATGCCGGCATAGACGATCGCGGGATCGACCTTGCCGATGCCTTCGACGGCAACGCTCAAGCGCTCCAGCCCGACATAGCTCGGTACATTAGCTATCCGCACGCGGTCCAGCGAGCCGTCGTCACTCCAGATCAGATGAACGGTCACGATGCCCGCTGGCGTTTCCAGCGTGAAGCTGTCGCCCGTTTCGGCAGAGATCTGGCCTGTGAAGGCCAGCGTCCTGGCAAGGCCGATCGTGCCGTGGCCGCACATATCGAGATAGACATAGGACGAGATGAAGAACGCGCCATAGTCGGCGACATCGGAGGCTACCGGCACGAGACCGACCATGGCCGCATGGCCGCGCGGTTCGTGCAGCAGCGCCGGGCGAAGATGGTCGAAGCGCTGGCGGAAATGATCCCGCTTCTCGCGTACGCTCGAACCTGAGAGTTTCGGAATGCCGCTCAGGATGACGCGCGTGGGATGGCCGGCGGTGTGGGAATCGATGACGCTGAACGCTGACGAGAAGCTGGACACGAGCTAGCCCTCTCCGAAGGCGTCGCGAATGCCGGCCCGCATGCTCTGCCAGATTTCCCGGATGAGGTTTTCGGTCATCGCCTTGGCGCTTTCGCCATCGCCGGCGGCGATCGCATCATAGATGCGGGCCGTGTCGTCGAGCGAAAGCTGGATGATCTTCGGATCCTGCTCGTAGGCGTGATAGCGATAGCGCAAGGCCTGCTTTTCCAGGCCGCCGAGCAGGCGCGTCAGCGTCTTGTTGCCGGCCAGCGTGTAGGTCAGGAAAGAGCCGCGCACGTCGACGATGAAGAACTGCCGGGCATCGTTTCTGGCCTGGGCCTGCTTGAGCTCCGACAAAAGGCTCTTGAATTCAGCCTTCTTCTCGATGTCGGCGGATTCGGCCGCCTGCTTGGCAACCAGCCCTTCGAGTTCGATGCGGCAGGTATAGACCTCGTCGAAATCGCGCTGCGACATCGGCGAGACCCAAATGCCGCGCCTGGCCTCACGCATCACCAGGCCGTCGCGCTCAAGCAGTCTCAGCGCCTCGCGCACCGGCGACCGGCTGACGCCGTAGCGCGCGGCGACCATTTCCTCGGTCAACCGTTCCCGCGACTTGAGGCGGCCGAAGATGATCTCTTCTTCGAGCATCTCGGCGAGATTCTCCGGGATGGCGACCGACAATTTCTGGATGCGCGCTAAAATCATGTCGACACCATACTGTATACAATGTACAGGTCAAGCCATCGCGGAAACTTTCTTGTCACATGCAATCTGCCAGCGGCCATTCCGCGAACCGCCGGATTTGAAAGGGCCAGGATATGTATCCAGAGACGATCGAGCTGCTGATTGACGGCGTGTGGTGTCAGGGATCGGAGGGCAAGTCCGAACCATTGATCAATCCCGCCACCGAAGAAGTGCTGGCAACCGTGCCGCACGCCACGGAGGCCGATCTCGACCGCGCTCTTGCCGCCTCGCTCAAAGGCTTCAAGCTGTGGAAGACGATGACCGCGATGCAGCGCTGGGCAATCATGGACAAGGCCGCCGACCTGATCGAGCAGCGCAAGGACACCATCGCCCGTATCCTGACGATGGAGAACGGCAAGGCACTGGCCGAGGCGACAGGCGAAGTGCAGTTCGCCGTCGATGCGACCCGCTGGTATGCGGAGGAAGGCAAGCGCGCCTATGGCCGCATCGTCCCTGCCCGGGTGCCCGGCGTGCGGCAGATGGTGTTGAAGGAACCTGTCGGACCGGTTGTCGCCTTCGCCGCCTGGAACTTTCCGGCCAGCAATGTCATCCGCAAGATCTCCGGCGCGCTCGGCGCTGGCTGCTCGATCATCCTGAAGCCGGCGGAGGAAACGCCGGGAACTGCCGTCGCCATCGCCCGCTGCTTTCAGGACGCCGGACTTCCGGCAGGCGTTTTGAATATCGTGTTTGGCGAACCCGCGCGGGTCTCGTCCTATCTGATCGCCTCGCCGATTCCGAAGAAGGTTTCGCTGACCGGTTCGACCGCGGTTGGAAAACTGCTCCAGAAGCAGGCGGCGGATACATTGAAGCGCTGCACTTTGGAGCTTGGCGGCCATGCACCCGTCATCGTCTATGAGGATGCCGATCTGGACAAGACGCTCGACACGCTCGTCGCCTTCAAGTTCCGCAATGCCGGCCAGGTGTGCACCTCGCCGACCCGCTTTTACGTGCATGAGGCCATCTATGACCGCTTCATCGAAGGCTTTGCATCCCGCGCCGAAAGGCTCAGGATTGGCGATGGTCTCGATACCGGCGTGCAGATGGGACCGATGATCGCACCACGGCGGCTGGATGCCATGGATGCTTTCGTCAGCGATGCGACGGCGAGAGGCGCGAGCGTCGTCACCGGCGGCAAACGGATCGGCAACAAGGGCTATTTCTATGCGCCGACATTGCTGAAGAACGTTCCGGACACGGCGCGCATCATGGCGGAGGAGCCGTTCGGGCCGATCGCGCCGACCACCACCTTCTCAACCTTCGACGACATGATCGAGCGGGCAAATTCGCTGCCTTACGGCCTGGCCTCCTTCGTCTTCACACGCAATCTCAGCCTCGCGCAGAAAACCGAGGCGGCGCTGGAGGCCGGCATGGTCGGCGTCAACCACATGATGGTGTCGACGCCGGAAACACCATTCGGCGGCGTCAACGAATCCGGCTACGGCTCGGAGAGCGGCATCGAAGGCCTCGATGCCTATCTGCGGACGAAGTTCGTAACCGAGATGTAGACTGCGGCAATCGATGGCAGCCCTCGGGAGCCCACTATAAATCAATAAAATCAATGCCATGGGCGAAGGTTCGCCAGCCATGACTTGGCCAACCCAACCAGGCTTCGAGATATCGCCGATGTAGCCGCAGGTCGTTAGGAACTCCCTGGTAGTGAATGACCGAAATGGGGCCGGGAGCGGACGGGCAGCTTCGAGGAACAGATATTCAAAAGCGGACCTTCAGCCGCCGGCGGGCATCGACGTGATCTGAGCCCCGGAGCGGGCATCCAGCTTATATCGGCAGGTCCTCGATCTCCCCATCCAGGAGAGGCGGTTCCTCCTCCGCTTCCTGCTTGGGCTCGACCATGATCAGACCGACAATGATCAACCCCAGTGCTGCCCAGGTCCATAAGGGGATGTATTCACCCAGCAAGACGATGCTCCAGCCGATGCCAGCAGTGGTCGTTGCGTAAGCAGTCTGGCTGGCAAAGACCGCTCCGGTGGTCGCTATGAGATAGATAAAGAGGATCATCGCCAGTGCCGAGGCGAGAGCAATCAGGACGACGATGATACCGAGTTCTCCAGCAAGAAATTGAACGGGAATGAGGTCGCCGAAGCCCACTACTAAGGGCATCAGCATGAAGCATGAGACAACGAGCGCGAGGCCGTAGATAGCCACACTGTCTATATCGGTGGGCCGCCTTTCGGATATGTAGAGGTCCTCCGCCGCATATGTCGCAGGGATCAGCAGCGCGAGTGCCATCCACAGCCAATGCTCCTCCCCTCCGGTCTCGCCGTAAACAACGATAATGCCGACGCCGGCCAGCCCTAGGACGAGGCCCAGAAAGCGCTTCAATCGAGGCGACTCGATGCGCATGACCGCAGCAAAAAGAAAGACCGCGAATCCTTCGAGGACAATCACAATCGACACGATGAAGGCGGGGAGCTTGCTCGCCATCCAGTAGACCAGCAATTGATTGATGACGGAGCTGAGAAAGGCCAACCCCGCGATATATGTCCACTCTTTCCGTGTCAGAGTGTTCAAGGGCGGCAGCGTTTTCCGGGTTGCAGTAATTCCTATGCAAAGTGCCGCCCCGATAGCGTCAACGAGCAGTGCCAGGCCGATGGGGTGTGCGGCGATGTTGGCGGCCATCTTGGACAGCGGCACAATCAGTCCCCAGAGAGCACCGCAGGCGAGCAGGAGCAGACCACCACGAAACGTGCGAATATTCTGGCGCAGCTGGCGCTCGCGCTCATACACTTTCTGCGCCATCGTCGTAAACACGTTGGCGAGCTTGCCCAGGCCATCGGGTCTTCTGGTGACGTCCTGAAGTCCGAGTTTGGACGGGTTGAACCTGCCAGCTTCGAGGGCAGTGGCGGCTCGCGTCAGCTTGGCAACTTGCCGAAGGTATTCCTTTTCTATGTCCCTGAGCCGTTTCTTTTCGACGCAGGTTGAAACGCGCGCCTCCAGCAGCGCAGGCTCGAAATTCTTGGGCAGGAAATCTTCTGCACCCAGCCCGATGGCCTTTATCACGCTGCTCATTTCTTCATCGAGAGCCGAGATGACGATGACCGGCAGATCGCGTGTGCGACGGGAAGACTTGAGTACCTTGAGCACATCGAACCCGTCCATTTCGGGCATGACGATATCGAGAAGGACAAGATCAAAGGAATTTTGCGCCACCTGCTCAAGCGCCAGTTCACCATTTTCAACAGCTGTGGCTTCATGGCCGAGAGTTTCAATGGCCTTCTGTAGCTTCAGGCGCACCGTCCTCGAATCATCAACAATGAGTACTCGAGCACCGGCGCCCTTCCGCGGCTCACGCAGTGCTTCAGCCAGAACAGTACTCATTTGGACCAGGTCCCTCGACGCAACTCAACAAGATGCAGGTTCAGCTGACTCTGGGCCGCTGTGCACTCGGCAACAATAGCGTCGACCTGCATCGCTGCCTGTTCGGGCATGCCATCCCGGCATTTCTTCTCAAGATCTTCGCAATAGATGGAGAGCTGGCCTGCACCAAAGTCGCGGGCGCTCGATTTCAGAGTGTGAGCCACCCGGCCGAGGCTTATCCGGTCACCCCGGTCCAACGCCTGTCGCAATTGATCGAGCAGCGTCGGGGATTCATCGAGGAAGCTCTCAATGAGCTCAGCGAGGGAGTCGGAGCTTTCACCAATCATTTCGAAGAGTTTGATTAGTGCCTCGCGTTCAATCACGATCGACTACCCCCTCGACAACTGGTGAGGCTTGAGCTTGAGTTCGGCTCTATCCGCCTGCCAGTGTGGCTCTTCTCAACGAGGCGACAAGCTCGTCGACCCGCAACGGCTTGCTCAAATAGTCATCCATCCCCGCATCCAGATATCGCTCGCGGTCCCCGGCCATTGCGTTGGCCGTAAGGGCCACGATGTAGGGTTGGCGGATCTCGGGAGTGGCGGAGGTGCGGATCAGCCTTGTGGCCTCGAGGCCATGAGAGTGGTGAAGGCTTCGCCAAACTGATAGGGGAAATGGATCAGCCTGGTTTCCCGGTCGAGCAGGGCCACATAGACGATGTCGGCGTTGAAGATTTCCTGCATCTGGTTGCCAATCAGCTGGATCGTATTCCCAAGTTCCGATTCGGCGATGAGTGCCTGGCTCACCTTGCTGATTGCACCCAGTTCGGCCGCACGGTCTTCGGTCTCTTTAAGGAGCCGTTGGGTTTCGTCAAACAGGCGGGCATTGGCGATGGCAACGCCCATGTTGGAGGCGACCGTCTGCAGCAGGCGCACATGGTTTTCGTCAAAGGCATGCTTCTGGTAGCTCTGCACGCTGAGCACCCCCAGTGTCCTTTCACCCGAGTTGATCGGCACACCAATGTAAGACGCGGTTCTGTCCTCTTCGTTGGGAAAGAAAGCGCCCAGTTCTTTCCCTTTCTCCAGAGTACCAAAAACCAACGGCTTACCCGTCAGGATGATCTTCGATGAAACTCCCACGCCCATCGGAAATGGTTCAATGAATCGATATCCGCGATAGTATGCATAAGGGACATGGATTAGGCCGGACGCATTATCGTGCAACACGATTTCACTGACCTCGGTGCCGAAGGCTTCCCGCACCTTGTCGCCCACGAGGCGAATAACAGTTTCCAGGTTCAGCGACTCCGTCATCGCCTCGCTGACACTATTGAGAATGGCCAGTTCCGCCGCGCGGTCCTCGGTTTCCTTGAGAAGGCGCTGGGTCTGATCGAAGAGCCGGGCATTGGCGATGGCAACGCCCATGCTGGAGGAGAGTCCCTGCAACAGACGCACATGCGATTCGTTGAAGGCGTCCCTCTCGTAGCTTTGCACGCTGACAACGCCCAGAGTTTTGTCGCCGGCAATGATCGGCACGCCCAGGTAGGATTCGGTTTCGTCCTCTTCCGTAGGCGTAAGAGCGCCCAACTCATTGGCACGATCACCTGAGCCGATTACGAGCGGTTCGCCGGACAGGATGACTTTGGAGGTCAGTCCCTCGCCCATCGAAAATGGTTCAGGTTCCTGGTAGTCCTTGTAGAACGCATAGGGGACCGTGATCAGATCAGACGCGTCATCGTGCAACAGGATTTCAGTGACGTCCGCGCCGAATATTTCGCGTACCTTATCACCGACGATGCGAGTCACTGTTTTGACATTTAGCGTCTTCGCCATCGCCTCGCCGACGCTGTTGAAAATGGCGAGTTCCTTTGCGCGTTGCTCAGCTATCCTGAGCAGACGCTTGTTTTCACCAGAAAGACGCTCAAGTTCAATTGCTGTGGCCGCTTTGGCGATTTCCAGCTCGGCAATCTTCCGGTTGGCGGATTCGAGGCGCCTCGCAAGGTCGATTTCGACTAAGCCCGGCATATCGGCTTTCTCCCAAAGGGACATCCCGCCCACAGGTCGAGCGGGGTCCCTGCCCATTGCCAATCAGGTTGTCCGGAGGGAATGTTACATGCCAGCGCTTTGATTGGCGAGTACGCTGGACGCACTGCCCCGTAGGTCGCCAGCCGAGCATCCACCCACGCTTCGAAAGTGTCCGATCGCAGTGTCGAGTTCTGGCGCAACCGCGCGACCTCCGGTGCGGTCGCTAGCAACGTCTGCTTTCAGCCGTGGTACGGCTGACCTCAACGGCCGAATTTGGGCGCAAAGCGGTCATCATCGCCTGATCCCTTCAACGGCAGCTTCGGGGCACGACGAGAAGTCTGCGGTGACGACGCCCGCATTCTCCGCAGGTCCCGATCCGATGGGCCGGGTGTGTGCAACATGCTGTTGCACACCTCTGGTATCTATTGCGCCCGTGTCTGACCCGAACTACCTCACTCCTGAAGAAGTCATCGCTCGCTACCGCGGTCAGCTGAACGAGGGGACACTTCGCAACTGACGCTGCATGCGCATCGGGCCGTCGTTCCTCAAAATCGGCAAAGCAATCCTCTACCCGAGCAGCGAGCTCGATCGCTGGGACAAATCGATCCTCGTTGTCTGCAGGCCCACACGCAAACTTCCGCTCGAAAAGGCGTCTCCACCAGGGTAGTAGAAAGGCCGTTCAGCCGTCCCGAGTGGCACTAGCGAGAAAAGATGAGCGTTCGGAATCCGTGGTTGATCGGGACGTCAGGGTACTGCGCAAATGCGACCATTCCCATGCGTGAAAGATCACAAGTGGTCACTCGGCACACACCCCAGTTAACAGCCCCTGCCCTCTAAGGTTGACACACAAGCAACTGATAATCCTTATGATTCCTTTCTTGGTGTGTTGATGCACAATGATCCCGCTCGACACCCCACGGTCATTGTGAATCACGACCGGTCGCGCTTGGATCTAATCTCAACGTGAAATCAGAGATTTGCGAGTTTCACTTTGGTCCGCCCAGCCTCCTTGGAGGCAGACACGCGCCCTTCCCTGCCCCACCCCTCACTGAAAGCGCCAGGAACGGCCTGCGATTGGGATGACTGAAATGGGGCCGCAAGCGGACAGACGGCTTTTGGCGATTAGCGGATGTTCAAGTCGACGCTGGGTATGATTCCCACGCTTTCTCCCGAGAAGACAGTGAAATGCGGGTGGTTCTCGAACAGGCAGACGGCAGCATCGATGGTATCGGCCTCAACGACAATGTAGCCGCAGAGAGGGTCCACGGCGTCGGCGATGCCTTCATTGGTAACGCGCCGTCCTGCCGACCACGCCGCCACGATCGGGAAAAAATGCGGCATTTCTCTCCTACCAGTTCGTCCACTGCTGTAAGCCGAAGGCATCAATCGCGCTCTGCTCGGGCTCAGGCAAGCTCCGAAAGCGGGCGAGGTCTTCGGGCTTCATAGTGTAGACTGCAAGAAAGCGGGGCATGCGGCGGTCTACGTGCTGGCAGAAGGCAGGCCACTTTGCTGAAAACGATTTATTGCGTTAATCTTCGAATATGCACCATCGCTGATAGACCAATTCGCTGAGGGGGCGAAAATTAATGGAGATGCAGCAGGTCCGTTATTTTCTGGCCCTGTCCAACACGCTTAATTTCACTCGAGCAGCGGAAGAGTGCAATGTCACACAGCCAGCTCTGACGCGCGCAATCAAGACCCTGGAAGACGAGTTGGGTGGGGAGCTGCTTCGGCGCGAGCGCCAGCATTCCCATCTGACCGAGCTTGGCCGGCGCATGCTGCCACTGCTGCAACAATGTTACGATGCTGCCACCTCCGCAAAATCTCTTGCCAAGGCCGTGCAAAGCAGTGACGTCGCTCCACTCAACGTCACCATTTCCAATAGCGTCAACATAGCGCTGCTGGTTTCAACCTTCACCGAGCTTTTCCGAGCCTACCCTGGAGTGCACCTCAAGATCAGTCGCGGTTCGCCGACCGCTGTCATCGAAGCTCTCAAGAACGGCGAGGTCGAACTGGCGGTTGCCGGCCCGCTGGGACAGGCCTGGGATCGGCTCGACACGTGGCCGCTTTTCCAGGAAGCGATCGAGCTGGTCGTGAACTCCAATCACCCTCTTGCCCGCCGAAACGAAGCGGACGTCGCACTGAGCCAGTTGTCCGCAGAGCCCGTGCTCAGTCGGATCGACTGGGAAACGAGCGAAGATTTGTCGCGCGGTCTCTCGGCCAAGGGATTTTCGCCTCGCACCGCTCACGAGGTTGAAACCGACCAGGATTTGCTGGCGCTGCTGGAAGCCAATGCTGGCGTTGGCTTTGTCTCGATGACTGCACCTCGCTCGCCCAACGTCCGCCGACTCAAGCTGCGTGATCTGGATGTTTCTCGGATCGTCGCTGTATACGCAGTCGCCGGCCGACATCGCTCGCAGGTGGCCATGACGCTCCTCAACCTCCTGCGATCGACCGACTGGTCGACTTTTGGCGTCAGCGAGCCCGCCTGAGCGCCGCGATCAAGTCGTCGATGTCCATCCGCCGACGGTAGTCGGGATCGACGAACCGATCTGTGATGATGCCATCAATCCCGACAACGAAAGTAGCAGGGATCGGCAGGAACCAGCTGTTATTGCCCTGGTAGTTCGGCAGATCGAGGCCAAGGCCCATCAGCCGCTCCATTTCGGCTCCCACCCAGATCGCCAGGTTGAGGGACAAAGCGTAGCCATTGTCCATATCGGTCAGGAAAGGAAATTGCGCACCAACCGATGCCTTCATCGCCTTCGCGAATTTGCGCCGCTCCGGCATGATCACCACGACCTGGCCGCCCAAAGTCGCGATCTCCTGCTGGGCTTCGACGATGCCGATCGCATTCAGGCGGCAATAGGGACACCAATGTCCGCGCTGAAAGGTTATGACGGCCGGCCCGTGAGCAAGGATTTCAGATAGGCTCACGAGCCTGCCCTCGTCGTCAGGCAGCAGGAATGCGGGCATGACATCGCCGGGCGCGGGCGCGCTTGCGCCAGCTTCCTGCTCCCGGAGGCGCGCTACCAGCCGGTCAACCGCGTCAGCGAAATCCGCGTTCAGGCGGCGCACGGCCCTGGCAATCACCGCCAGCCGCTCGTTGAGAGGCGCGTCGAGTTCTATGGCAGCCTGGACGGACTGTTCAAATGTCATTGGCTGGTCGTCGGCGGCCATTTCAGCACTTTCGCAATTTCCATGCAGCCTAACATTGAAGCCCTACGACCACGGCCATGCTTTTCTTGCATGGAGTCGATGCATTGCGTGCATCGAAACCGCGGGGATTCATCTTCTGTTCGATATTTCGGGTCGAATCGTTACAGCATGTTCCTGAGATCTGAGGTCCGCCAGGCTGCGCGCCTCTGCCATCGCTATCGACAGCCCGGGAATGCATTTACTCGCCTTCCCAAGACTCAATGCAGTTTGACTCGCGGTCTGGCGCGGCGTGACAAGAAGCCGATTGCCGTGTCCAGCACGGTCTTGAAGGTCCCGTGGACTGCCTTGAGATGCATCTTGTAGAGCGAGCGATACATCAGCCGTGTAAGCAAGCCCTCGACCTTCAGTCCGCCGACCAAGCTGCCGAAGGTGCCGTAGTCGGCCAGTGAGACGAGAGAACCGTAGTCGCGATAACGGAACGCCGGCGCCGCCCATCCTCCCCGGCGTGCTGCCATCACCTTGACCATATGATCGGCCTGCTGATGGGCCGTCTGGGCGCGCGGCGGCAAAGGGCCTTCGCTGCCGGGCAACACACAACTCGCGCAGTCGCCGATCGCAAACACGTTTTCGTCTCCCATGGCCCGAAGCGTCTCATCCACGACCAAGCGGTTGATGCGATCCGTATCGAGGCCATCGAGCTGCCTCAGAAAATCCGGCGCCTTGATCCCGGCGGACCACACGACGAGTTCGGCCGGCACGAACAGCTTCTCGCCAAGCTTGATACCGTCTTCTGTCACTTCGGTGACCTTGATGCCGCATCGGATCTGAACGCCGAGATCTACAAGCCGGCGCGCAGAAGATCGCGCAAGGTGTTCCGGCAAAGCCGGCAGGATGCGCGGTCCCGCCTCGACGATGGTGATGCGGATCAGCCTCTCGAAATCGATGTTGTCGAGATTGTGCGAGGCGATTTCTCGCATCGACTTGTGCAACTCCGCGGCCAGTTCAACCCCGGTCGCCCCGGCGCCAACGATGATGCAATGGAGCTGGCCCGGCGAAAGCTTCTCGTATTGCGCGTTTGCACGCAGGCAGGCGTCGATCATGCGCTTGTTGAAACGGCAGGCCTGACCGGTCGTGTCGAGTGCAATAGCGTGACGTGCGGCCCCCGGCGTACCGAAATCGTTGCTGACGCTGCCCACGGCCAGCACCAGCGTGTCGTAGCCCAGCACCCGTGGGGGAATGATCTGCCTGCCATCATCGTCGAAGCTCGGCGCAACAAAGATTTGGCGCTTGGAGCGATCGATGCCGACGACTTCGCCGATCCGGTAGCGATAGTGGTGGCGACTGGCATGGGCAATGTATTCCACCGCATCGTTCGACGGGTTCAAAGTTCCGGACGCCACCTCGTGCAGAAGGGGTTTCCAGATGTGGGTGCGATTGCGGTCGACCAGCGTGACCGAAAGCCGCCCCTTGCCGGACTTGCGCCCGAGGCGCGTTGCCAGTTCCAGCCCGCCCGCGCCGCCGCCGACAATGACCAGGCGATGCAGAGAGCTGTCCGCATGAGATGGTGTCTCCGGTATCGCACGGAAAATCGCTGCATTGTTGGCGAGCACGGCTTCCGGAACCAGCCGCATCCCGGGAGTGATTATCTGCATCGGTATTCTCCGTCTTTCTTCTCGGCGTCGCGCTCGAACCGATCACTCTTGCGACTCGTGGATGACGATGCCCTGCAGCATGCCGACGTCGCATTCCCACGGCTTCTCCGAGAGGACGCGCTGCCCGTGCTCGTATCCGGCCTGCCAGCGCGTGCGGACGCCTGCGCGGGTGAAGTCGATGTCCTTGGTGTGGTCCTCGCCGTCGAGGCGCGGTGAAAGCAACCGAACAAGGTGCATGACCGACGGGCAGCCATAGGAGGCAAGTTCCTTGAACATCGGATCCTCACGCCGCTCCTCGGGAACCAGCCTTCCCATTTCACGCACGACGTGCCGCAGACGGTGCAGTTGCTCCTGTCTGGCAACGTGGCTCCGGCCCCGGCTGGCGTATTGAAGGTCCTTTTGCCGACCCATGACCTGCCAGATCGATTTCGGCTCGGTGGCGCGTGGCTGCCACATGTTGACGGCAAAGATCAGCGAGTCGCGCCGCGGACGCGCGTCGAGCACGACCTCGATGGGCGTGTTCGAATAGATGCCACCATCCCAGTAAGGCTCGCCGTCGATACAGACCGCCGGAAACGCCGGCGGCAAGGCACCCGACGCCATGATGTGCGCCGCCGACAGGGTCATCTCTCGGGTGTCGAAGTATTTGAGTTCACTGGTGTTGACGTTGACCGCGCCGACCGTCAGGCGGGTATGGCGCCGGTTGAGATAGTCGAAGTCGATCAAGTCATTCAGCGTCCTCTTGAGCGGATCGGTCGTGTAGTAGGAGGCGTTCTCGACACCCACTTCGCGGTTCACTCCGAACATGGCGCTTGGATTCGGCTCGAAGAATCCCGGTATGCCGCGCATCACGGTGCCCATATTGGCAAAGACATTGCTTGGAACCATCATCCGGAAAAACTCATCGAGCGGGCTGATACGGCTGACGTTTTCCCAGAATTCCTGAAGCCTCGCGAGCCGAACCGTTGGTTCGTTTCCGGCAATCAACGCCGCGTTGATGGCACCGATCGAGGTGCCAATGACCCAATCCGGCTCGATCCCGCCTTCGACGAGCGCCTGGTAGACACCGGCCTGATAGGCACCTAGGGCGCCGCCGCCTTGCAGCACCAACACCGTTTGCCGCTGAACGGCAGCATCGGCCACTTGGGCGACCTCCGGCAAAGGTTCAGCGGTCGGGGGATTTCGGGTGATCTTGTTCATGGTCTCTGCTCCTCGCTGGCGGTTCAATGGGCGGTCCAGCCGCCCTCGATTGGCATGATCGCGCCGGTGATCGAGGCTGCCTCGTCCGAGGCCAGAAACAGGCAGAGTGCCGCTACCTGGGCTACGGTCACGAACTGCTTGGTTGGCTGAGCCGCCAAAAGCACATCCTTGATCACCTGTTCTTCTGTGATCCCCCGGGCCTTGGCCGTATCCGGTATCTGCTTCTCGACCAGCGGGGTGAGCACGTATCCGGGGCAAACCGCATTGACGGTAATGCCCTGCTCGGCGACTTCCAGCGCAACCGTCTTGGTCAGACCGGCGACGCCGTGCTTGGCGGCGACATAGGCGGATTTGTAGGGCGAGGCGACAAGGGCGTGGGCGGACGCAACGTTGATGATGCGACCCCATTTGCGTTCTTTCATGGCCTGCAGCGCGCGTCGGATCGTGTAGAAAGACGACATCAGATCGATCGCCACGACTGCTTCGAATTTCTCGATCGGAAAGTCGTCGATCGGTGCGACATGCTGGATGCCGGCATTGTTGACTAGGATGTCGACCGCGCCGAACTCGGCGATAGCCTTGTCCATCATCGCGGTGATCGCGCTGCCCTTGCTCATATCCGCGCCATCGTAGCGAACGATCACGCCGTGGTCGGTGGCGAGCCTGGCGCGTAACTTCTCGATCTCCGTGGCATCGCCGAAACCGTTGAGCACAATGTTGCATCCCTTCGCTGCGAAGGCCTCGGCGATGCCTTGGCCGATGCCGCTGGTCGAGCCTGTGATCAGTGCCGTCTTTCCTATGAGCATCGTTGTTTCCTTCGGTTGAAGCCGCGGCCGAAATGGCCTGCAAACGGCTGCGAGCGACGGGCCGTGGCGCCCAGTCTCGACTTCTGGGCCAAGTATGGCGGGTGGCTGAAGGCAGCGGAAATGCCGTTGAGACATGGATTCGATAGCCGACCGTCAGATCGTCAATCTGTCGCCTGGGATATCAATCGCCGGATCGGGTTGTTTGACGTAGGGGTAACTAGTAAGATCAA
The DNA here is from genome assembly GCF_057784235.1 of Mesorhizobium sp. CNPSo 4670. Classification (NCBI taxonomy): domain Bacteria; kingdom Pseudomonadati; phylum Pseudomonadota; class Alphaproteobacteria; order Hyphomicrobiales; family Phyllobacteriaceae; genus Mesorhizobium; species Mesorhizobium sp. CNPSo 4670. The sequence continues at coordinate 450,340 of NZ_JBWJFQ010000003.1, forward strand.
CCGGCAACGCGGGTCGTGCCGTGTGCCAGCCGCTGGGGGAGCGTGCAGTGGAGATCAGCCAGGTCAGGTATTTCTTGGCCGTCGCCAAGGAACTGAATTTCACTAGGGCGGCCGAGCTGTGCAACGTTACGCAGCCGGCACTGTCACGCGCGATCAAGCTGCTCGAAGACGAGTTCGGCGGCGCGCTTTTTCACCGTGAACGACGCTTCACTCATCTGACGGAACTCGGTCGAATGGTCGAGACCTATCTCGAAGGCGTTTTCGAGAACTCCCGGCAGGCAAAGCAGATCGCCGAGCAATATGTGCACCTGAGGAAAACGCCCCTCCGGGTCGGCATTATGAGCACGATTGCTCCGGATGAAATCATCGAACTCATCTCGTCCGTGCGCACGCACCATCCGGGCGTGGAGCTTCATCTTTGCGACGCTGATGCACCGAGCTTGCGACGGCGGCTGCTCGGAGGAGATCTCGAGGCAGCAATTTACGCGTTGCCATCAAACGTGCCCGATGAGGAAGTTCACTCCTTGCCGCTGTTTCAGGAGCAGATGGTGATGGCCGTTCATCTGAACCATCGGCTGGCCAACCAGCGCAGCGTGCGGGTGACGGATATGAGCAATGAAAGCTACATCCACCGCAACAATTGCGAATTTGCCGGCTATGCTGACGCCATTCTTTCCGAGCAGGGTGTCACGGTCAGCCCCGTTTACTGGAGCGATCGCGACGATTGGACACTCGCAATGATCGCCGCCGGGCTTGGTTTCGGATTCATGCCCGAGCATACCGCCAAGCACCCCGGAGTGGTGCGGTTGCCGATCACCGATCCGGAATTCTGGCGCGAGGTCAATCTCGTTACGGTGCGTGGCCGCAGGCATTCGCCGGCGGTTGGTGCACTCGTGCGCGAGGCCACGCAGAAGAAGTGGTTCGGCGAACGTGCGAAGGCGTTGTCCGCCGCTGAGTAGCCTCTGCGCGCAAAACGTTCTTTCCCATGCCGGAGCGATGGATCTCCGGCACCTGTCCACGCTCAGTTCTTCCTGATCGTCGAGGTCACGGACTGGATCACTTCGGTTGCCATTTTGAACTGTGGGGCGCGATCGGTGATGCCATGACGCTTGGCGATCCAGTCGAAATCGCTATAGGCGGCGTAAACCGCGCCATCCGCAGTCTGGTAGACCAGCACGCGCACCGGCCAGTCGAGACCGGCTTCGGGATTGGATGTGATGAAGGTTGTCCCGAGCGCCGGGTTGCCGAACATCACCAGCCGCGACGGCCTGACTTCGTTGCCGGCATTGTTGCCAAGCTTTGCCTGGTCGATGACGCCGAAGAACTTGATACCCTTCTTGAGGACATCCTTCTTGATGCGGGCGACGGTTTCAGTGACGGAATAATCGCTCTTCACCGTAACGACGCCGTCCGAAGCGGCAGCCGGGAGGGTGATCGCCACAATCATGGTGGCGCCGGCAAGCAAGGTTTTGAGGCAAGTGGTCATGTCAGTCTCCTTTGTTGGATGGTCAAATTTCAGGGTGCTAGGTCTTTGGCGTTTGCAGCATGCGCGCGACCACGATCGCAACGGCGAGGACCGCGGCGAGCACCGCCACACATGCGGTCCAGCCGATCCGGTCGTAGATTTGGCCGATGACGAAGCTGCCGGCGAGCCCGCCCGCATAGTAGGAGGCGAGGTAGATGCCGCTTGCGGCGGCTCGGTCGCGCGAGGCGGTCCGGCTGACGTGCCCCGTGGCTAACGCCTGCGCCAGGAAGGTGCCGATGGCGACCAGCGCCATCCCAGCAAGAACGATCGGCAGGCGGGGCGTGAGCAGCAGAAGCAAACCCAGGATCGCCAGCGCAAGCGTAGCGCCGATGCCGATCCGTGGGCCGAGGCCCGCAGCGACACGCCCGGCGAGCGGCGTGGTCAGCATGGAGGGCAGGAAGACGAAATACACCAGCCCCAGTGCCATCGGCGATAGCGATAGCGGCGCAGCGACGAGCTGGAAGTTCACATAGGTGAACGTGCCGATGAAGACGAAGAGGATCAGGAAGGCGATCACGAAACAAGCGCGCAGTTCGGCGTTCTCCAGCGGGCTTTTCCAGGACGCACGGGCAGATTGACCGACCGTATCGGCCCTTATCGTTGCAGAGGTCTTTTGCAGCGTGAACCAGACGAGCGCCGCGCCAGACAGATTGAGGGCCGCGAAGGTCAGGAAGTTGGTGGAGATGCCGAACGTGTCGGCGACGGCGGCCGACATCAGTCGTCCGAAGAAATTGCTGGCGACATTGCCCGTCACGTAGGCGGCGAGGGCGCTGGTCGTCTGCCGCGCTGAAAAATGCTCGGCCAGGTAGGCCATCGTGAGCGTGAATGCGGTCGACATGCACAGGCCTTGCGCCACGCGCAATAGGGCGAAGACGACTATGCTGTCTGTTTGCGAAAGCAGCGTCGTTGGGATGGCGAGGATGGCCAGGCTGATCCAGATGCCATTGCGGCGATCGATGCCGCGCCCGAACAGAGCGACCGCGACCCCGGCCACCGCCATGCCGAACGTGCTTGCGTTGACGGCGAAGCCCATGGTCGCGCGGCTGACGCCGAATTTTATGACCAACGAAGGCAGGATTGCCTGGGTGGCGAACAGATCGACAAGCGTGAGAAACGCGATCAGTGCAACGAGGCCGAAGCGCCAGCTGTCGGCAGCCACCATGCGCAGCCGAGTCGGTTGCGTGTGTTCACTCATCGTCATGACAGGGCTCCGTGGCCACACGTCCCCAGGCGACCGCCCGAGGACGCGTTTTCAGTTGCTGATGCTGGAATCTGCTCGCCGCAGGCGCGGCTCACATCATGTGGTCGTCGGGCATCGCAGGCGGCAGGATGTCGGCGGAATAGAGCACGGCGGGCACCTTGCCGTTGTTCTTCCACCAATGGGCGAGCTGGCCAAACTCGGCGGTCACGTCGCCGGCTGGATGCTCGATCCCCACCTTGCAGGTGCTGCGATATTCGGTGATCGAACCTTCTACGATCAGGATGTTGGCAGGACGAACATTGTGCTCATGCCATGGCACGACGCCGCCCGGCTGAACGACGAGCTTGCGAAGACGCAGCATATTGCCTTTCCAGGCTTCGCCCTTGCTGCTCAGATCGATCGCCGAGAGAACCGTGTCGGTAACGCCAACCGGCTTGCTGGGATGGTCCTGGATATCGGTCGTCGCGGCCTGGCCGGCAGGACAGTCGCCGGCGAAGGCCGGGGCAGCGGAAAATGTGGCGGTTGCGGAAAGCAGCCCTATCGCAAGCGCAAGATTGAGTTTCTTGGTAGCCATGTCGTATTTCTCCTTTGTCGGTGCCCAAACGCGGGAGGCGGGGCATGACGAGAAGAGTGACCGGAGCCGCACCAAAAGAGAAATGCTGACTGGCTTTCAATTCGATACCTGAAAACTATCGTCGACCATCGCAACTGCATATAAGACACACGCGGCAAACCGCCACGTGCGATCCTTAATTCTTCGATTTGCTTCAGGCAGCGGTCTTTTGAATCGCCTGGACGATTGCGCTCTCAGGCCAGCCATGCGCCTTGACGCTGTTCACGAAAGCCGATGCCGCAGGCGAGAACCTGCGTCCCGCAACGACAACCAGGGATACTTCCCGCCAGACCTCAGGGTCGATGACGGGACGGACCTGCAACCCCGGAATCACCGCACTGAATTCCGGGATGAAGCAGATGCCCAGTCCTCCGGATACCATATTCTGGATCCAGTCCTCGCGCTCGCTGGCGTAGGAGATCCTGAGCTTCACGCCGCGGTCCGTGCACAGACCGGCGAGGTGATCGCGATACTCGCAATTGAGACGTCTGAGATAATTTTCACCATCGAGTTCGGAGATGGCCACGTTGTCATTGCGAGCCAGCCGGTGGCCATTTGGAAATGCGAGGACAAAGCGCTCGCGATAAAGCGGTGTGACGTCGAAGCGGTCCGGGAAGCTGTCGCTCGACGCCATGATGGCGACGTCGATCTCGCCGGACTCCAGAAGTTGGGAGAGCGATGCCGGCACGCCCTCAACCAGCTGCAGCTGGATGCCTTGCTGTCGCCGGTTAAAGTCAGTCAGCAGGCCAGTGAAACGACGGGGGCCTATAGTGCACATGACGCCGACCTTCAGGTTGGCGTTTTCCAGGCACAGAAACCTCGATGCCTCCTGCCGCACTCCAGTCAGTTCGTCGAGAATCTGCTGAAAACGAGGGCGAAGCAGCACACCCAGGTCAGTCAGGTGGGTCAAGCTTCGTTCGCGGCGAAACAGTAGCCCTCCGACCTCTTCCTCGAGCTGTTGAATCGCGCGGGACAGAGCCGGCTGAGTAACGTTGCACTTTTCGCCTGCGCGCGTGAAGTTTCGCGTCTCGCACACGGCCAGGAAGTAGCGGATGTGGTGAATGTCCATGCCGATTTGTCCCCGGATTGCAGACGTGGCTGTTCGTGCTTCGGAGACTGCCGCAAGGCTCGCTTTGGCGCCAATGCACTGCGGCTATGAAGTCGATAGCGGTCCGTCATGGCGCCCGTGACAGCGCTCGCTGAAATTTTGTGTTTGCGCCGCAGTTGGCCACCACCGAAAGAGAGATGGCAAGCAGACCGTTCGCCATCGCGACATCTTCCCTAGGTGCTCGGAACGAGCCGGAGCACGTCAGTTGGCGCCGCCAAGCGCCAATACATTGGCGCAGAATGCAGCGTGCGGCTTGCTCAGGGCTGCGTCATTGCACATCTTCATCATCTTGTCCCGATCTCCCCGAGGCGTAGCCAGCCATGCCTTTTTGAAACCGGCCATAGGCTTCATCATTTTCATACCAGCATCGCTATGGAATGAAGGCAGTGACGCCAGATCGCCGAAGGCATCGGCGGATGCAGGCCCGGCCAACAGAGCGACGGCGAACGCCCCCAAACAGACATTTCGTATTCTCATGACACGCTCCTCTTGGTGCTGAAGGGCTGCCGGCGACCGTCGTGACGCCAGCTCCGAAGCGAGATCGCGGGATTCTCGCCAGCCTGGCAAAACCTTGCGGCGCGCAAAGGATTGCAGCCAATGCAATCTGCCTATGGAGTTCATGCCACCTTGGCATTTCGCCAATGAAGGATCATGCGGCAGTGTCTCCATCAAACGCCTTGCCTGGCGTTCTTCGGGAGGAGACCCAAAAGATGGAAATCCAGGCCGCAACCGACCAAGCCTTTATTGCCGGTGCAGAGCTGGTGATTGAAGACCGCCAGCCGATCGACATTACGCTGGCAAACGACGCTCACGGCGCATTTGTCTGGGGCGTGCTCGATCGCTTGCTGGATGAACCTCGCCTTTCCCTCCGCAGCATCACTGCATCCGGTTTCGGAGGCATGGAGGCAGCGGTTCTTGCCTACGGACTGGCTCTGGGCGGCAGGCGTGGGGCAAGGACGGCGCTCACCAATTTCTGGCGGCGCGTCAGCCATGCATCGATGTCTGTGGCCACGACAGCCAATCCACTGAGATCGATTCTGGAACAGTCGATCGACATTGCCGAGTTGCACAAAAATAGCTGCCAGTTGCAGCTCAACATCCTGGCTTCGAATGCCCGCACCGACACAGCGACGATTTTCTCCGGCGATCAATTGTCGATTGACGCTATCCTGGCCGGGGCGACAGTCCCATTTCTGTTCCCCGCCGTGGAAATCGATGGCGATCCGTATTGGGGCGAAGGCGATTTTTCGGCTTTGCGAGCGGTGCAGCCAATCGAGGCTGGGCATTGGCTGATTGTCAGCGGCAAACCCTCCGGGTGCATCACGCCTTGTGCGGCTTACCCCCTCGCCACAAATGCCGTGAACTCTGCATCTGTCCACACCATCTTCGACAGTCATCACAGAAGAAGCGCTGCGCTGTTTACCAGGCCCTGGACCGACTGGGGCGAATTGACCGACACGCGTGACCGCGGACGGCAGCGAGCCGAGGACTGGCTTCTCGCCGACCATCCAACCTTCAGCGAAAGCTCCGTCGTCGACAGCAAAAATCGATACGTCTAGGCGCCTCCCTCCGCCTGGCTGCGCCCGCTTCGCTCCGCTCCCGAAGTAGAGGCGCCAAAGCCCTCCGGTCCCCCGCCGGAGGGCTTTTGCTCGTTATCCTCCTCAACATAGTGACCGCGTATCAAATCCATGCCGAGACAGCATTTCAGCTTCATCGCGCGTTGGACGACACTGCTTGCAGACAGGCCGCCAGGTCAGTCTTCCCTCGAAACGCAACCAGGAGAAACGACCGTGATCAACACCAAGACCCTCATCGGATCGGCCCTCGCGGCAGCCACCTCGCTTGCTGCAACAGCAGCCTATAGCGGCCCGGCTGCTAAGCCCAGCTTCTCGTTCGAGAAGTGCTATGGCGTCGTCAAGGCCGGCCAGAACGACTGCCAGACAGCGACGCATTCATGTGCCGGCACCTCGACCGCCGACAACCAGCCGGATTCCTGGCTCTACGTGCCTGCCGGCAGCTGCGCCAAGATCACCGGCGGCAGCGACAAGCCTAAGGCCTGACCGATCAGACTTCGAGCCAACACCCAGGAATGGAGGAACCGATGTCCCGTGCGTTTCAAGCCCTCGCTATCCCCGCAACCGCGGGCATCGGTCTTCGCTCTCCTCACATCGGAGAAATGCTGACCCGCAGGCCTTCTGCCGGCTGGCTCGAGGTGCATGCCGAGAACTATATGGGTGACGGCGCCGCCGTCGAGGCCCTGGAGCGGTTGCGCCGGATATATCCGCTGTCAGTCCATGGGGTTGGCCTGTCTCTGGGCAGCGCACAAGGGGTGGACCGCGATCACCTGGAGAGGCTGCGCAAGGTCTGCGAGCGGTTTCAGCCCGATCTCGTTTCGGAGCATCTTGCCTGGAGCGTTGCCGACGGAGCCTATCTCAATGACCTGCTGCCGCTTCGCTATGACGAAGAGGCGCTGGCGATCGTGGCGCGCAATGTCGCGACCGTCCAGGATACGCTGAAACGTCAGGTGCTGATCGAAAATCTGTCTGCATATGTCGCCTTTGCCGACTCCTCTATGAACGAGGCTGAATTCCTGGCCGAACTCGTGGTGCGGACCGGTTGCGGTCTGTTGCTGGACGTCAACAACGTCCAGGTCTCGGCATACAATTTGCAATATGACGCCAAAGCCTTCATCGATGCGCTGCCTGCTGAAGCGATCGGCGAAATCCATCTTGCCGGCCATGCGACCAATCAGGTCGGAGCCGACACCGTGCTCATCGACGATCACGGCTCGCGGGTCCCGCCGGTCGTCTGGTCTCTCTATCAGCACGCCATTAGCTGGCTCGGACCCCGCCCCACCCTAATCGAATGGGATACCGACGTTCCGGTTCTCGACGTGTTGCTTGGCGAAGCCATGTGGGCCGACATGCTCTCTGCTTCAATCATGTTCAACCGCAAGCGGGCTGCGAGACAAACTGCGACGGTCCCGGCCCAGCCAATGCCCATCTCCCTTTCCGTCGAAAGCAGGACGATGACGAGCATGCCCGTGCTCGCCGCATTTGCAGCTGCCAAGGCCGCCCGCCCATCCATGTCTGCCGTGCTGCCGTCAATCGAGGAGGGATACCATGCTGCCGCTTGAGCACTTGCAGACCAGCATGGCGCGCTCCGTGCTTGCCACCGAGCCATTGGTCAGCGCGAAAATGCTGACCGCCGGCAAGGCTGATCCGTTGGCCCGCCTTCGCATCTACCAGAACAACACACGCAGTTCGCTGACCGCGGTGCTGATGGCGGTTTTTCCCGTCACCGTGCGCCTGGTCGACGAACGCTTCTTCCGTTTTGTGGCGAGCGAGTTCATCCGACGCCATCCGCCGGTGGAGTCGCGACTGGCGCGCTACGGCGCCGGCTTCCCGCGCTTCCTGAAGACGATCGACACGCTTTCCGATATGCCGGTCGTGGCCGAGACGGCGCGGCTCGAATGGGCGATTGCCGAGGCGCTCGACGCGGCTTCGCTACCCCCGCGGACCCTGGCGGAATTCGACAATACCGATCTGGGACCTGTGCCCGATATTCTGCTGCAGCCATCGCTGCGATTGATTGTCTCGCATTGGTCGATCCTGTCGGTGTGGACGGCGCATCAGCAGGGCGCGCACGTCGACCAGCACAGCGCCTGGACGAGGCGCCCCGAACGCGTCGCCTTGTGGCGCGCTGGAGACAATGTCCGGCTGGTTCTGCTCGATCGCGCGAACTTCGCCTTCCGGCATTCCCTGAAGCACGGTCTTGGCCTGGAACATGCCACAAGCCGCGCCGTGGCGCTCGACCCGGCCTTCGACCTCGTTTCCGCCCTCGTGCGCCTCTTCGGCGACGGCCTCGTCACGAACCTGCGCATCGCCGCGCATCCCTTCTCAAACGGATGGAGACTGTCATGACCGCAATTTCAGATCATTCCTCGACGAGCCAGGCCGGTTTGGTCGGCGTCTACCGGCGCATCATCAAGCTGCCCGAACGCATTCCTTTTTCACTGATCCAGCTCGCGGCCCGTGTCGCGGTCGCGCATGTCTTCTGGCAATCGGCGCAGAGCAAGCTGGCATCCTGGCCGGTGACGCTGCAGCTGTTCGCCAGCGAATACAATCTGCCATTCATCGATCCGTCGATCGCCGCGCCTCTGGCGACTACGGCGGAGATCACTGGCTCGGTGCTGCTATTCCTCGGCCTGTTCTCGCGCATCGGCGCGCTGATGCTGCTCGGTGTGGTGTCGGTGATCCAGATCTTCGTATTCCCGGAAAACTGGGCCGAGCATCTTCTGTGGGCCTCGCTGCTGCTTCTCGTGCTGACACGCGGCGCCGGCGTCTTCTCGCTCGACTATGTCGCCGAGCGAACCCTTTCAGCACCTAGAAAATAGACGTTCGTTCGAGTGGGAAAGCACCGTGCGCATCTTGATCGTTCATGCCCACCCCGAGCCCAACAGTTTCAACGGCGCCCTGACCCGCACAGCGCAGGGGGCGCTGTCTGCGGCAGGGCATCAGGTCGTTATCTCCGATCTTTACGCTATGGGCTTCAATCCGGTGTCGGATCGCAGCAACTTCACGACCGTGCGCGACGCGAACTACTACCGCCAGCAGGCTGAGGAGGCGAATGCGGCAGCCTTTGACGGATTCGCTGCCGACATCCAGGCCGAGATGGACAAGCTTTTCTGGTGCGACGCACTGATCCTGCAGTTTCCGCTCTGGTGGTTCGGACTGCCCGCAATCCTGAAGGGCTGGGTTGACCGAGTGTTCGCGTCAGGCGGCCGCATCTATGGCGGCGGCAAATGGTATGATCGCGGCGTCTTCGCAGGAAAGCGCGCGATGTGTTCAGTCACAATCGGCGGACCCTCGCCGATCTATTCCGCCCGCGGACTAAACGGGCCAATCACTGAGATCCTGTTCCCAATCAACCACGGGATACTCTATTTTGTCGGCTTCACGGTGATCGAACCATTCCTGGTGCATGCACCAGTTCGCATCAGCGGTAGCCAACGTGAGGAGCACCTCGTTCGTTACCGCGAACGCATCCTCAGCCTCGCGTATGCCCCTACCATCGCGTATCCGAAGCTCGCGGACTTCGACGAAACCCATGTTTTGAAATCGGCGTGAAAGAAGTTTTGTCCAGGTCGCTGGGGCAGCGCCGCAGGCCGCAGCCCTGAGCTAGCACCTCTCTGATCCGGATCCACCTCCGCCGGTTGCTCCGGCGATTTGCCGTCACGCCGTCGCCAAGAATTCCCAGCAGCGGTCACGTTGCTGTGAGGCCGTAACGGGCAGTCGCCGCTGTGCGAATAATGGATTGTTATGGCGAGGCCTTCCCCGGTGACGGGGATCTGGCTTGTCGCCCATGGCGAGTGTTTTGGATCGAGCCGGAGGAGAAAGCCGATGCAAGAACGCAATAAGGAGACGCAACCCGACCAGGAGAAGCTTGAGGCGCTGCTTGGAAAGATGGTCGGCGATCTGGGCGCCATCACCACAGGAGCCGCGGTTCTGCTGGGCGACAGACTCGGCTTGTTCGCGGCCATGAGCGAGGGCGGCAAGATGACCGCCGGACAGCTTGCCAAAAAGACCGGCACGCAGGAGCGGCTGGTCCGCGAATGGCTGTCGGCGCAGGCGGCGGCCGGCTATGTCGAATATGACGAGGCGAGCGACAGCTTCTACCTCAGCCCCGAACAGGAGCAGGTCTTCGTCAACGAGGACAGCCCCGCCTTCATGGCCGGCGCCTTCGAGGTCGTCTCGACACTGTGGCTGGACGAGGAGAAGGTCAGGCAGGCCTTCCGCTCCGGCAAGGGACTTGGCTGGCACGATCACAGCGCCTGCCTGTTTCGCGGCACCGAACGCTTCTTCCGACCGGGCTACAACGCCAATCTGATCGGCTCCTGGCTGCCGGCACTCGACGGTGTTGTCGAAAAGCTGGAGCGGGGCATAGACGTCGCAGATGTCGGCTGCGGCCACGGCGCCTCGACCGTGCTGATGGCCAAGGCATTCCCGAACTCGCGCTTCACCGGTTTCGACTATCACGCCCCGTCGATCGAGCGCGCCCGCGCCGCGGCCAATGAGGCCGGGGTCGCCGGCAACACGCACTTCGAGATCGCGGCGGCCAAGGATTTCCCAGGCACCTACGATCTCGTCGCCTTCTTCGACTGCCTGCACGACATGGGCGATCCGGAGGGCGCTGCCAGGCATGTGCACAAGGCGCTCAAAGCGGACGGCACCTGGATGATCGTCGAGCCTTTCGCGCACGACCAGCTCTCGGCCAACCTCAACCCGGTCGGCCGCATCTACTACGCCGCCTCGACCTTCATTTGCACGCCGGCCTCGCTGTCCCAGGAGGTCGGGCTGGGGCTCGGCGCCCAAGCCGGCGAGGCGAGGCTGCGCAAGGTCGTGTCGGGTGGCGGGTTCAAGCGGTTCCGCCGCGCTACCGAAACCCCGTTCAACATGGTTCTCGAGGCACGCCTGTAAGGCCGGCCAGGCAAGAGAGTCTTCGCAATCGATTGGAGGAAGGCATGACTGCTTACAACGTCGTGAGGTTCCGCACCAAACCGGGCAAGGAAACAGGCATTCATCGATGCACACAAGAAGGCGAGCCTCGACGTCAAGGGCCTTGCGCAAGGCCACTCTGATCAAGACCGGCGAGCGGACCTTCTGCGTCGTCGGTGAATGGAACGACATGGACAGTCTCGCGGCGGCACGGCCGCAGATGATTGGCCTTCTGATTACGATGCGCGACATGCTGGAGGATCTCGGCGGCGACCTCGGTGTCACCGATCCTGTCTCCGGAACGGTCGTCGCCGACATCGGAACCTGAAGTGGCCCAGCTGCAGGCTTGGTATGCACCGCGACCAATAATGTGGGGCCTGTGCATCAAGATCAGCGAGCGACGCACGAACCACTGGAGTGCGCTCAGCCTTCGACGTATAAATGGCCCTAAATTTCCGGGAGGAAGAGCCATGAATGCAGTGCCTCAATGGCGGCTCGCAGGCGACTGGTTCGACATCTGCAGCTGCGACATCCCTTGCCCTTGCGAGTTCGCCCAGCGGCCAACCGGCAATCACTGCCAGGGCGTGCTCGCCTGGCATGTGCGCGAGGGTCAGTATGGCGACGTGAAGCTCGACGGCCTGACGCTGGTGGCGCTCGGCGAGTTCGAAGGCAATCTATGGGCCGGCGAGGCAAAGGCCGTGATGGGCATGTATCTTGACAAGAAGGCGAATGAGCAGCAGCGCGAAGCCTTGCAGGCGATCTTTGGCGGCCAAGCCGGTGGCTGGCCGGCGACCTTTGCCGCTAATGTCGGCGAGATGCGTGGCATGGAGTTCGTTCCGATCACTTTCGAGGTGGCGGGCGACCTCGCCACCTGGCGAGTCGAGATTCCTGGCCTCGTCGTCGGACGGGCGGAAGCGCTTTCCGGTCCCACCACACCGCCCGGCAAGCGGGTGCAGACGATCAACCCGCCGGGCTCGGAGGTCGGCCCGGGCCAGGTTGCCACTTGGGGGCGTTCTGTCGAGGTGAGCACCAAAGGCTTCGGGCTCGACTGGACTGGCACGGCCCGCTCGAGCAAGCACATTCCGTTCGACTGGACCGGCCCGAACTAGGGCATGACAATGGCCGACGCGTTCCCCAGGAAATCGCGGCGATTCCCCCGGAATCTGCGCGGTATCCCGCTCGGTCTACTCGCATCGCTCGTCGGGCTGACAGCAGCGGCGTGGGCGCTCACCCTCTACCAGACCTTCAGCATGGATATGCCCATGGGCATTGCGGTGCGTGGCGGTATGGAGGGTATGGAAGGTATGGTCGGCATGGCGATGACCGGAATTCCCGCCGCCGGCTGGTCAGTCGCCGGCGCCGCCGCCTTTCTCGCAGTATGGACCGTGATGATGGCGGCCATGATGCTGCCAGCTGCGGCGCCCATGATCTTTTCGCGGCGGCGCAGGCGAGGCGCGAACAACACGTCGCCATCCCGACGTGGACCTTCGTCGCGGGCTATCTGCTCGTCTGGGCGGCGGCGGGACTTGTCGTCTATGTCCTGGTCCAGCTCGGCAGCGACTTTGCAACGAGCCTCGATCCACCCCAGCGATCGAAATGGGCACCGCTCGCGCTCGGTGCCACGCTTGGCGTCGCCGGACTCTACCAATTCACGACCCTCAAGCACATTTGCCTCAGCCATTGCCGTTCGCCGCTCGCCTTCGTTGCGCAGCACTGGCGCGACGGGCGTGTTGGCGCGCTCAAGATGGGGCTGCGTCACGGCCTCTATTGCTTTGGCTGCTGCTGGGCGCTGTTCGCCGTGCTGGTCGCGACGGGCGTCATGAGCGTCGCCTGGATGCTGCTTTTGACGCTGGTCGCCTTCGTCGAGAAGCTGCTGCCCCGTGGCCGCCGCTTCGAAGGTAGTTTGGGCGTTGCGCTAGTGGCCCTCGGGATCGTTGTGTCGCTCGGGGCGATCGATATGCCGTGGATGCGCGGCTAGTGGCCTTCCCTTCCATTCCCGCCAAACCGCGCCCAGCAATCGCATGGCGTGCGCGACCGTCACCCTAGGTGTCGACTTCGACCGGGTCAGCATGAATGAAATTCCGGACGTGCCGGTTGTCACGGCGCACATCCGATTTGGACGTTTCGGCGCGTCTGCGCCAGAGCACCGCGTGCCAACAAAGGAAACTCAATTCGTTCGCATCGCGCTGGTTTTTTAGTAGGCTGTCGCGCGGCAAGGCGGCAAGGTTGAGGGTCCGGCATGACGGTAGTCGACGATCGTCTTCTCGAAAGCAAGATGACCAAGGTGGAGCAAGCGCGAGCCTGGAGCCCACGCGTGATCTCGAAATTCGAGACGCTGATCAGGAGCGCCGACGACCACTCACTCTTCCGCGTTAATCCACTGAGCTTTGCTCGCGACCGTGCAATCGCCGAGCCTGAAGCAATCGACCTCTTCCTTCATGCCGCCCGCTGTGGCTTGTTCGACATGAGCTGGGATGTGCTGTGTCCCCAGTCCGGGATGGTGCTCGATAGTTTCGGCGCCCTGCGCACGCTAAAGACCCACTACGTCTGTGGCCTATGCGATGTATCGGGCGACACCGACCTCGACGACTTCATCGAGGTCACCTTCTCGGTATCGCCGAAGTTACGGCGCCTGCCGCACCATGACCCCGAGACGCTCCCTGTTGAGGATTTTCACTGGAAGCTCCACTTCGGACATGATGGGCGGCTACCGGGGCAAGACGTTCGCTTTCTTGACGTTCTGCGCGGCTTCGTTCGGGGCATGACGTTTCTGCCGCCTGGCATCACCACAGTGCTCCGCGCCGACCTGGGACCGGGCGCCCTTTCGGGCGTCAACGTCCAGACGCAGGCCGCATTCGCTGTGCCGATATCAGGCGATCCGGTGTTGGAGCCGACGCTTCTAAAGATCGATTATGACGGCAAGCGTTTCTTGCCGTCGTTGCCCGCTGTGCCACCTGGTCCGATCGTCATCGAGGTAGCGAATAGGGGGCCAGTGCGAGGTTCGTTGTTTGTCATCAACTGGCCGCCCGAGCTTGTCGCACTGACTACCAAGCCGGCGCTCGATTTCGACCCTTATGTTTCCGGTGGAGCGCTGCTTGCGCGCCAAACCTTCCGCCAGCTCTTTCGGTCCGAGCGTGTCGACGAGAAGGAGGGGCTCGGCATCCGGCAGATCACCTTCCTGTTCACGGATCTCAAGGGTTCGACCGCCATGTATGAGCGCCTGGGTGACCTCAACGCCTATGCTTTGGTCCGCGAGCATTTCGCTCTGGTCAACGCGGCGGTTCAGCAACATTCCGGAGCGGTGGTCAAGACGATTGGGGATGCGGTGATGGCTGTCTTCTCGCAGCCGTCGGATGCGATTTCGGCCGCACTCCACGTCTTTGAAGAAATCGATCGCTTCAACGGCGACCACGACGGGCCGGGGATCATCCTCAAGATCGGCGCCCACTGTGGACCCTCGATTGCCGTGACGCTCAACGACAACCTCGACTATTTCGGCCAGACCGTGAATGTCGCCGCGCGCGTGCAGTCCTTGGCAGAAGCCGGACAGGTCTGCATTTCCGAGGCGCTCTATTCCGCGCCCGGGGTTCGCGAAATGCTTGCCGGCCATCGCGTCGAGGCTTTTGATGCGCCTCTTCGGGGTGTGGAGGGTGATGCAACTGTCTATCGTGTCATGCGGGGATAGACACGGTTGCATGCCAACTCTCGAGGAACTGCTCGACCCTCTTTGAATAGAATCAAATCGCCTGCCCAACCTTCGTATCAAGCACGCACCAGTTCGCCTCATTTCGCAATGCTCTGCGAACTACCGCCTTGCATCGGCAAAGGTCCGACGATGTTTGGCGCAAAGCTGGCTGTGTCCTGGATTTAACGATGTCTGCTTTGGTGCAGGACGGGACGGCAGGAATGTCTGATACGAGGCGCATTGCTGCCATTCGGTAGAAGATAAATGCGGTCAGCGAGCCGCCGGATCAACTTCTTGAATCAATTTGGGCGAACCGCTTCGTAACCCATGGACAAATAACGATTATGTTAGCCGCCGAAGGTCAACGTTTTCTACACAAAATCAATATGTTAGCGGATGGTTCGCCAACCTATTTCCTTCGTATTCACTCGTATGGTCAGGCGAACCTAAGGACCAGGAGGAGGACTAGTTTTCCATGCACGCGGACAAAAGGATCGATGAATCCGTGACAAGCGTAGTTGATTTTGAGCTGCAAGCGGACTGGCAGCTTTCCGGCTTCGCCACGAAGGTAATCAGAAGTTAAACCTACCTCGGTCGGGGCCCCGGCCCCTCTTGCCATCGCAAAGTGCGTTGACGAAGTGTTCAAACGGGAACGCGATCTGACAAAAAGCGGCGCCAGCCGCCGAATGACGAGATGTCAGAAGCGCCTAGCAAGCCCACGGATTCCACCAGAAAGCCTTTGGCGGTGCTGCCGTCATCAAGCTCTATACTGCCAATGCCCAGCGGCGGCGGAATGGCGGCCACAAAGTGGCCGAAAGCGTCGGCAGGGAGCCGCCAGACCTCCACCTCGATCGCAGTGCCGCCGTTCCCGACACGGACCAGTCCCGGCTTGGGCGTGGCCTGGCCCGCAAGCTCATAAAGCTTGTATGAAGAGGTTGTCCTCATCGCCCGGCAGAACCGGGCACCAGCCTCCTTGAGCTGGCCATTGAGCGGCATTCCCGAGAGGTGAGCGCCGACCACCACCAATTCGATCGTGCCGTCTTCGGCCGATGCGCCGACAGGTTGCGCGCTTGGCTGCCGCCAGCCGGTCGTGCCGAGGGTGAGGCCGCTCGCGGCATGGAGATCGCGCGCGACGGACGCCACAAGGCCGTCCAGTCCGGCGGCCGCAAGCAGCGTTACGCTCATCGGCAGGCCGTCGACGCGCCGGCCGGTCGGCACGGCAATGCCGCACATATCGAGCAGATTGACGAAATTGGTGTAGGTGCCGAGCCGGCTGTTGGTCTCGACCGGATCGGCGAGCACGACGGCAGTGGTGTAATGCGTCGGCGCGGTCGGCACGCAGAACAGGTCGACCGAGGCGATGACCGGGGCGAGCTTGGCCTTGTAGGCCTGCAAGGCATAAAGGCCGCGGAAGGCGTCCGCCGCCGACAGCTTCCTGGCGCCGCCGATGATCTTGCGCGTCACCTGATGCATGGCGGCTTCGTTGGCTTCCATGAAATCGCGGATCGCGGCATAACGTTCGGCCACCCATGCGCCCTCATAGAGGAGGTTGGCGGTGGCGTAGAAATCGCCGAACGGGATTTCGACCAACCGACACCCGAGCTTTTCCAACCCGGCAAGGGCCGTCTCAAAGCCGGCCTGCATCGAGGCGTCGCCGAAGAATTTGAGGTCTGCCTTCGCCGGCACGCCGACGCTCAGCACCGGCGGGCGCGCGGCAAGCGCTGGCACCTTGATCGCGCGCGAATAGGCATCGGCCGCATCCTTGGCCGCCGCGACGCCGAACACTGCATAGGCGTCGTCGACGGTGAGCGCGAACACAGAGATGCAGTCGAGCGTGCGGCAGGCCGGCACGACACCGGCGGCTGAAAGCGCACCGACGGTCGGCTTCAGCCCGACGATGTTGTTGAGACCGGCCGGAATGCGCCCGGACCCGGCCGTATCGGTGCCGAGCGCGAAGGAGACGGTGCCACGCGCCGTCGCCACCGCCGACCCCGACGAGGAGCCACCGGGGACCAGGCTGGCATCGACGGCATTCTTCGGGATCGGATACGGCGTGCGCACGCCGACAAGGCCGGTGGCGAACTGGTCGAGATTGGTCTTGCCGACCACCAGCGCACCAGCGGCCTTCAGCCGCGCCACCACGGTGGCGTCCTTGTCGGGCACATAGGCATATTCGGCGCAGGCGGCGGTCGTCGGCATGCCGGCGACATCGATGTTGTCCTTGACCGCGAACGGCACGCCCCACAGCGGTTTGGCCTCCGGATCGAACGGCCCGAGCTTTTGCGCCTGCGCCAGCATGTCCGCGCTGCCGGCGAGATGGATGAAGATGCCGGGATCGTCAGCCGCCGCGATGCGCTCATGAACGGCATCGATCATGGCGGCGACGGTGACACCGCTGGCATAGGCCGCGTGCAGACTGCCGATGTCGAAGCGGATCTCGCTCATGTGGCCTCCCCCAGAATGATCACCGGCAGGTCCCACTGAATCAGCACGACGCAGCCGCCCTTCGTCCATACCGAATGCTCGGTCCCGACCGGATTCAGAACCACGCTGCCGGCCGGATAATCGCCGTTCTCGTCGCTTTGCGTGCCCTCGAGCACGACGATGGTTTCCAACCCGACATGGCGATGACGCGGCACGCCTGCGCCGGGCCGGTAGTCGAGGATCGCGACCGAGGGTTCGACCGGTCCGCCCTTCAGCAGCCAGTGTACCGTGATGCCCTCGCGAAAATGCTCGAACGCCAGATCGCGCCAACCGCCGCCGACGAGGCCGGCAAAACTCCGATTAGCCATTGGCAATTCCCTCGAGCACTTGGTCGGTGGTCGCCGTCCAGCCGACGATGGCGCCCTGCGCCCTGATCATGGCGATCGCCGCCGCCTTGAACTCGGGAAAGTAGCTCTCCGTCGCATCCTCGGCGAGCAGGCACTCATAACCGCGATCGTTGGCCTCGCGCATCGTCGTCTGCACGCAGACTTCGGTGGTGACGCCAGCAAAGACCAGCTGCTCGGCGCCGAGCCTTTTCAGGTCATCGCCGAAGGAGGTTGCATAGAAGGCGCCCTTGCCCGGCTTCTCGATGACGATCTCGCCGGGCAACGGCGCAAGCTCGTCGAGAATCGCCGTGCCCGGCTCGCCGGCGATCAGCACGCGGCCCATCGGCCCGGCATCGCCGATACGGATCGACGGATTGCCGCGATTGCGCTTGGCCGGCGGCAGGTCGGAAAGGTCCGACCGATGGCACTCCATCGTATGGATCACCGGCAGGCCGGCGGCGCGAAAGCCCTCGATCAATCTCTTCACCGTCGGCACGATCGCGGTCACGCGACCGACGTCGTTGCCGAGACTGGCGCCGAAGCCGCCGGGCTCGGCGAAGTCTCGCTGCATGTCGATGACGACCAGCGCCATGGTCCGCGGTTTGAAGGCGAACGGAAATGGCTGCGCTGCGATTTCCGCCATCAGTGATGTCCCGCCATATGCTCGCCGATGGTCTGGACACTGGCCTGCGCGATCCGCGTCTCGTAGACCAGTGCGCCATCGGACATGACGAAGATGCGGTCTGAAAGCTCAAGCAGTTCGTCGAGGTCCTCCGACATCAGAAGCACGGCGGCACCCGCATTGCGCGCCTTCATGATGCGGGCGCGAATTTCGGCTACGGCCGAGAAGTCGAGGCCGAAGCACGGGTTGGAGACGATCAGAAGGTCGACTTCGCCGGTCAGTTCCCTCGCGAGCACGGCACGCTGCACATTGCCGCCCGACAGCGACGCGATTGGCGAGGCAAGCGAGGCGGTCTTGACCTTGAACTGCTCGACCAGCCTGGCGCTGAATGCCTTGATGGCGCCTGCGCTGATCCAACTCACCGGCTTGCCGTTGCTGTCGATGTCGAAGGTGCGGAAGGCGATGTTCTCGGCCACTGTCATCTTCGGCGCGCAAGCGTTTTTCAGCGGCTCTTCCGGGATCAGCCGGACGTTGAGCGCACGCGCCTCGGCGCGCGTCGCCGCATAGGCGGTACTGCGCACCATGACTTCGCCGGCATCGCGGGGGCGCTGCCCGGCCAGCACTTCGAGGAATTCCTTCTGGCCGTTGCCGGAAATGCCGGCGATGCCGACGATCTCGCCGGAGCGCACGTCGAGATCCTCGATCCGGATCGACTTCAGCCCGGTGCGGTCAGGCGCCTTCAGCGCCTTGACCTTGAGCACGATCTCGGCGTCCGGCTTCGGCTCGGCGCGGCTGTCGAGCGCGGCGATTGGCTGGTCGCCGATCATCATCGCCGCCATGGCTTTGTGGTCTAGGTCGACGACGCGGCCGGTGCCGGTCAGCCTGCCCTTGCGCAGCACGCTGACGTCGTCAGCGAACGCCGTCACCTCGTGGAATTTGTGCGAGATCATCAGCACGGTGAGGTCGCCGGCTTTTGTCATGTCGCGCACAAGGCCCAGCACTTCCTTCGCCTCGCCGGGGGTGAGCACGGAGGTCGGCTCGTCCAGCACCAGGAAGGAGCGGCCAAGATAGAGCTGCTTGATGATCTCCAGCTTCTGCTTCTCGCCGGCCGCGAGTTCGGCCACCTTGACGTCGAGCGGCAGCTTGAACGGCATGCGATCCATGAACACGGCAAGGTCGCCGCGCTCCTTGCGCCAGTCGATCACGCCGGGAACCTTCTCACGCGAAATGACCAGGTTTTCGGCGCCGGTCAGCGACGGGACAAGCGTAAAATGCTGGTAGACCATGCCGAGGCCGAGCGCCGATGCGTCCCTGGGGTTGGCGATCGCCACCTCGCGGCCGTCGACCAGAATGTCGCCGGCGGTCGGGTGATAGAAACCCATCATGCATTTGACCAGCGTCGACTTGCCGGCGCCGTTTTCGCCGAGCAGGGCGTGGAAGGAGCCGGCCGGCACCTTGATCGAGACATCGCCCAGCGCCGTGAAGGCGCCGAAGTGCATGGTCATGCCGATGGTCTCGACGCCGACGGCCTTGCCGGTGATCGCGCTCATTCTGGTTTCCTCACGGCAGCTGGGCGACGAAGGACGCCGCGTTCGACACCGCGCCGAAGACGCCGCCCTGCATCTTGATCATCTTGATCGCGGCGAGATGATTGCCGTAGTCGGTCGCCCCGCAACAGTCCTCCAGCATGACGCATTCGAAGCCGCGGTCGTTGGCCTCGCGCATGGTGGTGTGGACGCAGACATCGGTGGTGATGCCGGTGAGCACGATGTTTTCGATGCAGCGCTGGTTGAGGATCAGTTCCAGGTCGGTGGCGCAGAACGAGCCCTTGCCCGGCTTGTCGATGATCGGCTCGCCCTCGATCGGGTAAAGGTCGGGGATGATGTCCCAACCCGGCTCGCCGCGCACCAGGATGCGCCCGCAGGGGCCCGGGTCGCCAATGCCGGCATTGATGCGGCGCGAGCGCCAGCGCTTGTTGGCGGGCAGGTCGGCGAGGTCGGGCCGGTGGCCCTCGCGGGTGTGGATGATGGTATAGCCTTTCAAGCGCATGGCCGACAGCACCGACTTGATCGGCTCGATCGGCGCGCGCACCAGCGAGAGGTCGTAGCCCATATGGTCGACATAGCCGCCCGGCCCGCAGAAATCGGTCTGCATGTCGATGATGATCAGCGCCGTGTTGTCGGGGCGAAGTTCGCCATTGTAGGGCCATGGATAGGGGTCCGCGTCGATGTAGCGCTGGGTGATTTCGGCTCTGGCGTTCATGGCAAAAAACTCCAGTCTCATTTGGTTATCGACAGTTCGCCCGGCGCACCGGCGAGCGAGCGTGTCGGTGACGAGGTGGCGATCATGATGATCAAGGTGAGGATGTAGGGAGCGGCGTAGAACATGTAATAGCCCTGCGTGACGCCGACCGATTGCAGCGCCGGGCCGAGCGCGCCCGCCCCACCGAACAGAAGGGCGGCGGCAAAGCAGCCGAGCGGGTTCCAGCGTGCGAAGATCACCAGTGCCACGGCCATCAGGCCCTGGCCCGACGAGATGCGCTCGGTCCAGCTGCCGGGATAGTAGAGCGACAGATAGGCGCCGCCGATGCCGGCCAGCGCACCGCCGACCCCGGTGGCCAGCAGCCGCACCGTATCGGGGTTGAGGCCCATAGCGCGTGCGGCGTCCGAACTGTCGCCGACGACCCTCACGATGAGGCCGGCGCGGGTGTTGCGGAACGCCCACCACAGGATGAGCGAAAGCACAGCCCCGATCAGGAACAGCACGTTGACGTCGAGCGCCGCCTGCACCTGCGGGATATCAGACCAGCCGCCGAAGGGAATGGCCGGCAAATTGGGTGCCTTCGGCTTGATGAACGGCTTGCCGAAGAAGAAGGCCAGGCCCGAGCCGAACAGCATCAGCGCGATGCCGATGGCGATGTCGTTTACTTTCGGGAATTTGCAGATCCAGCCATGGAACAGGCCGAAACACAGGCCGGCGCCGGCTGCAGCGAGCAGGCCTAGCCAGGGCGAGTCGGTCATCACCGCGACCGCATAGGCGGTCATGGCGCCGAAGACGAGCGTGCCTTCGAGCCCCAGGTTGATGCGGCCGGAACGCTCGGTGATGGCTTCGCCCAGCGAGACGAAGATGAAGGGCGTCGACACGCGGATGGCGCCGCCGAGGATGGCGAGCGGCACGCCCCAGAGGCCGATCTCGGTCGCGTCCATCAGCCGGCTCCCTTCCAAAGATCGGGATTGAAGGCCTTGAAGCGGCCATAGAAGGTTTCGCTGAACAGGATGACGATGAAGATCATGCCCTGCAGCACAAGCACGGTGGCGTCGGGCAGGTCCATGCGGCGCTGGATCAGCCCGCCGGAGGCGTCGATACCGCCAAGCAGGATGGCGACCGGGATGATGGCCAGCGGGTTGTGGCGAGCGAGGAAGGCGACGAGGATGCCGGTGTAGCCGTAACCGGCGGCGAGCGAGGCATTGGCGCTGCCTTGCACGGCAGCGACTTCCAGCATGCCGGCAAGCCCGGCAAAGCCACCGGCCAGCGCGGTGAAGCCAACGATGAGCGGCCCGACGGCCAGCCCTTGCACCTGCGCCGCGCGCACATTGCCGCCGGCGATGCGGGCGGCGAAACCCCAGCGGGTCTTTTCAATGAGCACCCAGGAGAGAACGCAGGCGACGACACCAACGACCAGCCCCCAATGCACGTCCATGCCCGGAATGTCGCCGATGCGGTAGACGTCCGCCAGCGGCTGCGTCGAAGGCTTGTTGAGCGAGGCCGGATCGCGCAGCGGCCCTTCCACCAGCTGGTTCATCAGCGCGATGGCGATGTAGGCCATCAGCAGGCTGGAAATGGTTTCGTTGACAGCCCGGTAATGGCGCAGCGCGCCGACGGCACCGATCCAGATGCCGCCGGCGGCCATGCCCGCCACGCCCATGGCAAGAATGACGATTGACGATGGCGCGCCGCTGAGCGCCACGCCGATTGCCGCGGCGGCGACGCCGCCGAGCACGATGGCGCCCTCGCCGCCGATGACGACGAGGCCAAGCCGGGCCGGCAGCGCCACGCAGAGCGCCGCCAGCAACAGCGGTGCGGCCCGCGACAGCGAGTTCTGCATCGAGAACCACGAGCCGAAGCCGCCCCGCCACATGGTCTCGTAGAGCAGGATCGGCGACTTGCCGACCAGTGCGATGAACAGGCTGAACAGCGCCATGCCGACGACCAGCGCCACGAGCGGAATGACGAATGCTTCCGCCCGTCTGGCGATCCATTCGAGCGTCGCCGGATATCCCTTGGCTCCGAGCATGGCCGGCGCACTGCTGACTGTATCCGTCATCGCCCCGTTCCCCTCAGGTCAGGCGGTCGAGCCGACGACCCCGTCGACCAGATAGTCCATGCTTTCGAGTTCGATGGCGTTTTCGGGGAACGCCTGGCCCTCGGTGGCGACGACGATGCCCTTGTTGCTCTTCAGCGGGCCCTTGATGACGGCAAAGCCGCCCTTCATGATCTCGGCCAGCGTGGCGTCGAACTGCTTGCGCGCCGGCTCGCCGACGGCGGGGCCGAGCGGGCTCATCTTGACGAAGCCGTCGGCCAGGCCGCCGCGGGTGAAATTGGGCAGCGGCGTGCCGGCGACGAGATCGTCGACGAACATCTTGTAGACCTTGGCCCAGTTCCACTCGGCGCCGGTGAGGTATTTTTCCGGCGCCAGCGGGCTCTGGTTGGCGTGATAGCCGCAGACGAAGGCGCCGCGCCCGGCCGCCGTCTCGACCACCACTTTCGGGCTGTCGACATGGCAGGTGATGACGTCGGCGCCCTGATCGACCAGGGCGTTGGTGGCTTCCGCCTCCTTGACCGCCAGCGACCACTCACCGGTGAAGATGACCTGGCAGGTGATCGTCGGGTCGACCGAGCGCGCGCCGAGCAGGAAGGAGTTGATGTTGAGCAGCACCTGCGGAATGGGCTTGGCGGCGACGAAGCCGAGCTTCTTGGTCTTCGAGGTGTGGCCGGCGACGACACCGTTGAGATACTGGCCCATGCCGATATAGCCGAAATAGGAGCCGGCATTCATCGGATGCTTGTCCTTGTTCCACATGCCGCCGCAATGGCGAAACTGCACGTCGGGAAATTTCGCGCACATGGCCAGCATGTGCGGATCGAAATAGCCGAAGGAGGTCGGGAAGATCAGCGAGGCGCCGTCGAGGTTGATCATCGATTCCATCGTCTTCTGGACATCGACCGTCTCCGGCACGTTCTCCTCCTCGACGACGGTGATGCCCTCGATGCCCTTCAGCGCCGCCGCACCCTCGGCATGCGCCTGGTTGTAGCCATAGTCGTCCTTCGGCCCGACATAGATGAAGCCGACGGTGGCGGCCGCGGCGAAGGCACGGCTGATCGGAAAGGATGCCGAGGCCAGGCCGAGTGCGGCTCCCGCCGCGGAGGTCTTGAGCAGTTGGCGGCGGTTAAGCATGAATCTGTCGGTCATGGTGAATGCTCCCCTTTGGGACCCTTTTTGGGTCGGTTAACATGCCGTCAAGCAAGTGCATGCAATCATCGTGCCAGTTTTATAATTGAACTTTATCCAATAAAATCAGCTATCATATCGAAAGCTCCTGCTCACAGCAGAGGCAATTGCATGCACTTTTTGCCTTGAAAATAGCCAGTTTGACAGGCAGATTAAAATGGAGGCATAGAGGGCATATCGAGTCGAAGGACCGACGAGTCGGCCGACTCCACGAGAAGACGCGACGGAGGAAACTTGTCGGCGAAGCGCAGCTTGATCAGGTCGGGCACGACCGTGGATCAGATGGTGCGGGCGATCGGCGACCGGATCGTCACCGGCTACCTGCGCCCCGGCGAAAAGCTGGACGAGGCCTCGCTCGCCGCCCGCTTCGACGTATCACGCACCCCGGTCAGGGAGGCGCTCGGCCAGCTCAGCGCCATGGGCCTGGTCGAGAGGCGACCCAACAGGGGCGCTATCGTCGCCGTCGTGACGCAGGAGCATCTCGCCTCGATGTTCGAGAGCATGGCCGAACTCGAGGCGATCTGCGCGCGCTTCTCGGCTGAGCGCATGACCGGCAGCGAGCGCCGCGGTCTCGAGATCGAGCACCAGGCTTCAGCGCGGATGGTTCAGCTGGGCGCCGAGGAGGACTACGAGTATTTCAACACCGAGTTCCACAGCCGGCTTTATCGTGGTGCCCACAATACGCATATCCACGATCTCACCGTGATGACACGCAGCCGGTTGGCACCCTTCCGCCGCGCCCAGTTCATGCTGCCCGGACGGCTGGCCAAATCCTGGCAGGAACACGACCTGATTGTCACCGCAATCATGCGCGGAGACAGCGTGGCTGCGGGCAAGGCCGCCAGGGACCATGTCTCTCTCGTCAGCGAGGCGAGCGCGGTGTTCGCGACTGATGATCGCAAGCCAATTCGGCGGGGCGTGGCCTGAAAATTCCGAACAGCCAGAAACCTCGGCCAGGTCGGTCAGCGTCCGTTCGAAAATGGGTTACAAGACCATGTTCGCGCTCAAGGACATGAAGGACGGCAAGCCGGCTCCGACCGATCCGACCTACACGGCACTTGACGTCTGCACGCCGGAGACGGCCGACACCTGTATCGCAAAGTAACGAAACGGGGCGGGAGAAATCCCGCCCCTCTTCCATGACCGATTAGTTCTGATCAAACTGCGAATTGGCCTGATCGGCTCCGACGATTGTGACACGACTTCTATTCGGCTTCGCAACACCCAATCTGCGTCCGATGCCGGTTCAACCGAGGTCCTGTGCGGTCGCCGGCAATGTCCGCTTAGGGCAATGGTACCGCTGGCCTTAATGACCGAGATGAGGCTCAAAGTCGCCGCCCTCATGCGGCTGGTGCAGGTCAACTATGGGCCATAGACTGGCATATCCGGAACGACTCAAAGATCAACTTCGCTGCAGTCGCCGAAATCGTTCCCGAACACAATCCGATTTGATTTTTATGGGGGGTTCGAGTCCATGGTGTGGGCAAAGAAAAAATAATTTAATAAAATCAGTAACTTAGATGGGTATTTTGGTGGGCCCGGAGGGACTCGAACCCCCAACCAAGCGGTTATGAGCCGCCGGCTCTAACCATTGAGCTACAGGCCCCACGCGGGCTGGATTAATGTTTTTCGCATCGCCGCACAAGGCTTTCCCGTCGGGCTTCCACGGATCGCCCAAATCAACCCATAATCGCGCTCTACGCGACCTCTGCGACTTTGATCGCAGACCAAGGAGATTTTCATGACCAGACGCCTTTTGCCTCTCGCGCTCGCCGCTGCAATCGCTTTTCCGGCGATGGCTGGAGCCACCGATTTGCCGACGCCACCCCGCATCATTGTGTCGGGCGAAGGCGAAGCAACCGTAGCCCCCGATCTGGCGATCCTGACGCTCAGCGTCATGCGCGAAGCCAAGACCGCACGCGCGGCACTCGACGCCAACAACGACGCCATGGCCGCCGTGATCGCCGCCATGAAGTCGGCTGGCATCAAGGACCGCGACCTGCAGACCGCCAGCATCCAGATCAACCCGCGCTACAACTACACTAACAAGCCGGATGGCAGCCAGGAAGCCGAACTCGTCGCCTATCAGGTGACCAACACGCTGTCGGTGCGGGTGCGCGATGTCGACAAGACGGGCGAGATTCTGGACAAGGCGGTGTCGCTTGGCGTCAACCAGGGCGGCGGCATTGCCTTCACCAACGACAACCCGGCAGCGACCGTCACCGAGGCCCGCAAGAAGGCGGTGGCCAACGCAGTGGCCAAGGCCAAGACGCTTGCCGAGGCCGCCGGCGTCAGCCTCGGCCGGGTGCTCGAGATCACCGACCAGAACATCGCCCCGACGCCAATGCCGATCAACGCCAAGGCCTTCGATGCCGCGGCGGGCGCGGCTCCGGTGCAGGCCGGCGAGAATTCCTACAACGTCCAGGTCACCGTCACCTTCGAACTGAAGTAGGCGCCTGACGATCCATGGCTGGGCTTGCTCGGCCATGGATCCAGCCATGGCCAACACGTTGCATGAAAAACCCCGCGGGATTGCTCCCGCGGGGTTTTCGAGCCACGCCCTTCCAGCAGGAAAGGGGCTCGGCTACTCCCAGCTGATCTTCGCAGAAGATCGTGCTGCCCGGCTAACCCTCGATGAGGGTCATGCCGCCAGGCTGATCTTTGAAGGAGATCATGCCCTTGTATTCAAGCCGGACCCGGCCTCAGCGATAGATAACCGGGCAGCCGCGATCGTTGGCGAACACGACGACGACGCGGTCGCCGTACTGTCGGCCCATCACCTTCACGGTACGACGGTTGACGTCGAGGATGCGGACGCGGTGGAGACCCATGCGTTCGGCCTTGTCGAGCGCGCGGTCCGGCGAACAGCCACGGCGCCATTCGCCGCGGCGTTCATCACCCCAGCCGCGACGTTCATCACGGCGATGGCGATAGCCGTCGTCGCCGGCATAGACGCCGAAGCGCGTGTCGTTGTTGTTGCCGAAGCCGAGATAGAGGCTGTCGGCATGGGCCGGGATGGCGGCCAGCGTGCCGAGACCGACCAGAGCCGAAAGGGCTGCCGTCTTGATCGTGTTGAACATTGTCTTCTCTCCTTGTTGCGGGCTTTCGCCCGTCCTCGTGAACCGATGGGGGGAGAATGCACTTGGCTGTCTGAACTCATAGCGAACCGGCCGTTCATCTCCGGTTCATGTGGCGGAAAAGGATTTCGCCGGCCATCTACCATCGTCCACTGCAGGGGTGAATGCCCCAAAACGCCTCACTCAGTGCCGGGTCCCAATCCAGCTGATTGGCTGAAGACCAGCTTGTTCGTTCCAACGCGGAGCCCTATGGCTCTCGTCTCCAATGCGAGCCGTACGGCTCGCCGTTCTACGCGAGCGCTACGGCTTATCGTCTCTACGCGAGCGCTACGGCTCATCGTCTCTACGCGAGCTTTAGGGCTCGTCGTCCAGCAGGTAATCAAAATAGTCTTCCGGCTCGGCAAGATCGGTCTCGCTCGCCTTGACCCGCCCGCGCATCGACATGCCGGCTTCATGCACGGTCTCGGCGCTCCCCGACACCAGCCGGTGCCACCAGTAGAGGTCATGGCCCTCGGCCACCAGCCGGTAGGCGCAGGTGCTGGGCAGCCAGCTGATGGTGCGAACGTTCTGCGGCGTCAGCCCGACGCAGTCGGGAACGCGCGCCAACCGGTTGGCGTAGTCCGAACAGCGGCAGCTCTGCGCGTCGAACAGCCGGCAGCCGACACTGGTCCAGTAGATCTCGCCGGTGTCCTCGTCCTCGAGTTTTGACAGGCAGCATTTGCCGCAGCCGTCGCACAGCGACTCCCACTCGGCCGGGCTCATCGCCTCCAGCGCCTTGGTTTTCCAGAATGGCGTTTCCATTCCCGGCATGTGGCCCCAGCCGCCGGCAAGGTCAAGCGCGGTAGCGGCCGGAATGCGGCGGTCGCCAGGGTGAATGACACGAAGTTGCCTTCAAAAGGCCGGCCAATCGCCCCGTACGGCGTCTATCGCAACCAAACTGGAACCAATCGGCGCAAGATCGGTTTCGGCAAGGATGGGACCCCACAAGGAGAGTTTTCGATGAAACGCCAACCACGGATTCTGGCAGGCACCGCACTTGGCCTGCTGATGGCATCCGCGCCGTTGGGCGCGTTCCCGCTTCAGGGAAGTGCCACCTTCGGCCCCGCCCAGCACACGTCAGCCGCGTTCATTTTGGCGCAGGCAGAGTGCGCCGAGGGCGAATCGGCCGAAGCCTGTGCACAGAAGCAGCCAAAACAAAAGGAGCGGAAGAAGGCCGAGCCTGAGCAGCAGGCGGCGCCCGCCGCCCAGGGCGAGCAACCCGCCGAGCAGGAGCAGCCGCGCAAGAAGCGTGAGAAGCAACAGCAGACGGAGTCCGCCCCTGCCGAGCAGGCCGCTCCGGCTGTCGAAGAGCAGCAACCTCGGAGGAAGAAGCGCGATCAGCAGCAGCAGACTGAGCAGGCACCAGCCGAGCAAGCCGCTCCGGCCGCCGAGGCGCAGCAGCCGCGCAAGAAGAAGCGCGATCAGCAGCAGCAGACCGAGCAGGCGCCAGCCGAAGCGGCACCCGCCGAACAGGCCGCTCCAGCCGCCGAGGCGCAGCAGCCGCGCAAGAAAAAGCGCGAACAGCAGCAGCAGACCGAGCAGGCGCCAGCTCCTGCCGGCCAGGCCGAACCGGCCAACGACAACCAGCAGGGCGAGCAAGTCAAGCCGCGCAAGAAGCACAAGCAGGATCAGCAGGCCGAGCCAACCACGGTAGCGCCGGCCGTCGAGCCCGCGCAGAAGCCTGAGAAGCAGAAGAAGCCTGTCGAAACGGCCAAACCGGCCGTCGTGCCGGAAGCTGCCCCGGCACCGACCGAGAAGCAAGCTCCGGCCGAAGTGGCGAAGCCCAAGGTCGAACCGGCTCCTGCCGGCGAACAGCCTGCTGCCCAGGGCGAGCAGCCTCAGGACAAGACCAAGAAGCACGGCAAGAAACTAGTTGGCGAGCAGCCTGCCACCGGCGAGCAGCCTGTCACGGGCGAGCAGCCTGCCACGGGCCAACAACCGGCAAATGGCGAAAAGCCTGCCCTAGCCGAGCAGCCGGCCAATGGCGGCAAGACGGCGCCTGTCCAGGGCGAAGCGCCTGCCGATCCGAACGCCGCTCCCATACTGGACAGCCAGAAGGATGCCGAGCGCAAGGGCGGCAAGGACCAGGGCCGCAGGAAGCCCGCCAACCAGAACGGCCAGCAGAATAGCGAGCAGCAGAATGGTGGGCAGAACGCCCAGCAAGGTGGCGATCAGGGCGGGAAGCCCGTGGTCGCGCCTGCCGATCAGGGCCCGCCGCCCACCGACGACAAGGCCGCCCAGCAGGAGATCAAGGCCGAAAAAATCGTCCCGGTGACGGAGGAAAAAGGCACGCGCGTCGATCGTGCGCCGGACGAGAACATCCGCGACCGCCGCCGCCCCAAGGGCGTCGACGTGCTCAAGGAAATCGGCGACCGCGTCATCATCCAGCTCAACAACCAGACGATTGTCCAGAGCAATGACGGTCCGCGCATGAACCGCGGCGCCAAGGACGTCTACTACGAGGATCTGCCGCAAGGCCGCATACGCGAGACGGTCCAGCGCAGCAATGGCGTCCAGATCGTCACCATCCGCAACCGCTACGGCGATGTCATCCAGCGTTCGCGCATCACGCCCGACGGCCGCGAATATGTGCTGAGCTATGTCGACGAGCAGGACTATCAGGATGAGGGCGATTGGCGCGATCCCGGCGACGACCTGCCGCCGATGCGACTGACCATCCCGCGGCGGGAGTACATTCTCGATTCCGAGGACGTCGAAAGCCCGGACGACTACTACACTTTCCTCGAGCAGCCGCCTGTCGAGAAGGTCCAGCGCCTCTATTCGATCGACGAGGTCAAGCGTTCGGCCCGGGTGCGCGACATTGCACGCCGCGTCGACCTCGACACGCTGAACTTCGAATTCGGCTCGGCCTCGATCTCCGACACCGAGGTGCAGAAGCTCGAGGGTGTCGCCAGCGCCATGGAAAAGCTGCTGAAGAAGAACCCGGCCGAGACCTTCCTGATCGAAGGCCATACGGATGCCGTCGGCACGCCGGAGGCCAACCTCGCTTTGTCGGACCGCCGTGCCGAAGCGGTGGCGGAGGCCCTCACCAATGCCTTCGGCATTCCGCCGGAGAACCTGACGACGCAGGGCTATGGCGAGGAGTACCTGAAGGTCAACACGGCCGCGCCCAACCGCGAGAACCGGCGCGTCGCCATTCGCCGCATCACCTCGCTGGTGGCGCCGGTGGCCAGCAACAATTAGGTCATGATTTCAAAACCATGACCTGGTTTGCGGACTCTACACGAAAAGCAACCATCCCCGGTCCTGCCGGGGATGGTTCGGCGTGCCAGGTTCAACAAGAGTTGTACCGGCATTAGAGCCTGCTCATTGAATCGCGAGGGCATCCACCCCAGATTCTGGATTGGGCGTTCCCTGCCCCGTCCCGACTCCAGCGGGACGCATTGAGCCCCGCCGGTCCCTCGCCGGCGGGGTTTTTTGTCTTGCAAACAGGGGCGACCTGACCGAAATACGAGCCGCCCCCGTTGCGGCCTACTATCCCAAGAGAACCAACCGGTAGCACTCTATGAAGCGTCTCGAACTCGCCATCGAATCGATCATCCTGCTTCTCGATGGCTGTTGGTCGTTTTCTATCTCGGGCTAGGCGTAGCGCTGGCAATCTACGCGCTGTCCTTCGGCAAGAAGCTCTACGAGTTCGTCACCATGGCGTTCAGCCTTGGCGACACCGACACGATCCTGAAGATGCTGGGGCTGATCGATGCCGCACTGGTCGCCTCGCTGGTGGTGATGGTCATCATCTCGGGCTACGAGAACTTCGTCAGCCGCTTCGACGATGAAGACGGCGGCGTGCATTGGCTGGGCACGATCGACGTCGGTTCGCTGAAGGTCAAGGTCGCCTCGACCATCGTCGCCATCTCCTCCATCCACCTCTTGCAGGTGTTCCTCAACTCGTCTTCGTATTCGACCGACCAGTTGATGTGGCTGACCATCATCCACCTCGCCTTCGTCGCCTCGGCCTTCATGCTCGCCTATATCGATCGGCTGATGGGCCTGAGCAAAGGCAAGAAGGACGAGGCATGAGGTGACGCCTGCCGGCGTTGAATCAATCCGGCAGGATAGGCACCCTATCGCCTTGCATGAGCAGGATTTTCCGCGGCTCGAGGATTGGCGGCTGGCGGCCTCAAGCCTCTAATAGATCCGCTTGATCTTCGTGTCCGTCCGCGCAAACACCTCGTCCGGCACGAAGAAGTCGCCGGCCAGCGGTCCGGTCGCGCCTGGCGCATAGATGGAAAAGTCGCTGACGCCCTCGGCGCGCAACACCTCCTCGTCTATGTAGAAATTGCCGGTCGCCTCGCGTGACGGCCGCATGAAGATCGCATGCGCGGCATCGGCCATGATGTCGGGCGAACGGCTCATCGCCGCCACCGTCGCGCCGCCGAGCAGATTGCGCACCGCCGCCGTGTCGATGGTCGAGATCGGCCACAGCGAATTGACCGCGATGCCGTCCCTGGCGAACTCGGCGCTCATGCCCAGCGTGCACATCGACATGCCGAACTTGGCCATCGTGTAGGCGACGTGGTTCTTGAACCATTTGGCCTTCATGTCGAGCGGCGGCGCCAGATTCAAAATGTGAGGATTATTAGCCAACTTCAGGTGCGGAATGCACATTTTGGAGACGAGGAAGGTGCCGCGCGTGTTGATCTGGTGCATCAGATCGTAGCGCTTCATGTCGGTTTCCAGCGTGCTGGTGAGCTGGATGGCGCTGGCATTGTTGACGCAGATGTCGATGCCGCCGAACTTTTCGACGGTCTTTGAAACCGCCTCGGCAACCTGTGCTTCCTCGCGGATGTCGCACAGCACAGGCAGCGCCTTGCCGCCGGCCTGCTCGATCTCTTCAGCCGCGGTGTAGATCGTGCCCGGCAGCTTCGGATGCGGCTCGGCGGTCTTGGCGGCGATCGTCACATTGGCGCCGTCACACGCGGCGCGCAGCGCGATCGCCAGCCCGATGCCGCGCGACCCGCCGGAGATGAACAGCGTCTTTCCCTTGAGCGACATTTCCTTGTGCCTCCCTTGCAACATGGCAGGCGCGAACCTTTGCGCGGCAGGCGACCGCAGTGCAAGGCCTGAGGCGTTGGTTGCCGAGTTACGCTGCGTAGGGTTTTTAACTAGACCAGCACCAGCCCCTGCCGCATCGCAATGGCGATCGCATCGGTGCGGTTGGCGGCACCCAGCTTGATCAGGATCGCGGCGACATGGAACTTCGCCGTGTGCACGGAAATGTTCAGCCGCCGCGCGA